>NZ_JACVWH010000008.1:0-171311 GCF_020658495.1 Clostridioides sp. ES-S-0048-02 | reverse complement strand
TTCTTTGACTAATTGTTTTCTTAAAGTATTCATAAAAAATCTCCTTTACGACATTTGATTATATTTAAATCATTGCCATAAAGAAGATTTTTATTAACCTTGAAGCACAAATTATTTTACATTACCTTTAGTTTTCAATTTGTTAAAATTTATTTAGCTTCTTCACAAGCACATTCTTTTGGACATTCTTCATAAATACAACTCTTATCAAAGTAATGAGTATGAAGGTATTTATGAGCTACATCGCTATTTGGATCTCCAAAGAAGTCTTTATAAATAGCTTGTAAGTCAGGATTTTCATGAGACTTACGAATAGCCTTATTTCTATCTATCTCATACAATGCATTAGCACGTCTATCAATTATATCAGTATTACCATGATGGTAAGGTTGACCAGCTCCTCCAACACATCCACCAGGGCATGCCATAACTTCTATGATATGGTATTTACATTCTCCACTTCTAACTTTATCCATCATTTTTCTAGCATTTTTAAGTGTATTTACAATACATACATTGACTGTAGTTCCATCAACATCTATACTTGCTTCTCTGATTCCCTTAAGCCCTCTAACATTAGTAAAGTTTACATTATCTAAAGTTTTGTTAGTTATCTTTTCATATGAAGTACGTAGAGCAGCTTCTAAAACTCCACCACTTGCTCCAAATATAGACGCAGCACCAGTAGATTTTCCTAATGGATTATCAAAATCCTGGTCTTGAAGATTAGGTAAATCAATAGCAGCTTCTTTTATCATCTTAGCTAGCTCTCTAGTAGTTATAGAAAGGTCAACATCTAATATTCCAGATTCACTTAATTCTTCTCTTGAAGCTTCATACTTCTTAGCTACACAAGGCATTACAGATACAACATAAAGGTCATCTGGATTAATTCCTAGTATTTTAGGTGCATAGTAATTCTTAGCTATAGAACCAAACATACCTTGAGGAGATTTACAGCTAGATGCTAGATTTAATTGGTCTGGATAATTGTGTTCTAAGAAGTTTACCCATGCAGGGCAACAGCTTGTTAATATAGGTAGATTTTCACCTTTTTGAATTCTTTCTATAAATTCAGTAGCTTCTTCCATTATAGTGAAGTCTGCACCAAAGTTTGTATCGAATACATGCTCAAACCCAAGTGCTTTTAAAGCAGCAACCATTTTTCCTGTAGATATTGAACCTGGTTCTAATCCAAACTCTTCACCAATAGCAACTCTTACAGCAGGGGCAACTTGCACTACTATAGTTTTTTCTTTTTTATTTAAAACATCCCATAGTTTAGGAACATTATCTACTTCTGTTAACGCTCCAGTTGGACAGACAGAAATACATTGGCCACAGAATGTACACTCTGTTTCAACCATATCAGCATTAAAAAATGTACTAACTAAAGTATTAAATCCACGATTAACTCCAGATAATGCTCCAACTGTTTGGATATCATTACATACAGTTTCACATCTTCTGCATAATATACATTTAGAATGGTCTTTAACTAAAGATTTAGTAGAGGTATCTTTACCTGCAAAAGACTTAGAACCTTGATATCTTATCTTTCTTACTCCTAAATCAGCAGCTATAGTTTGTAATTCACAGTCTCCATTTTTTTCACATATAAAGCAATCTTGTGGATGGTCTGATAATAGTAACTCAACAATAGTTCTACGAGCATTTAATGCTTTAGCACTATTAGTTTGAACTCTCATACCTTCCTTTATAACTGTTCCACAAGCTGGAACTAAACCTCTCTCTGTCTCAACCATACAAACACGACAAGAAGCACAAGTATCAAGCTTATCTATCTCATTCATATGTAAATGACAAAGGTTATGTATTTTTATATTTATTAGTTTTGCAGCATCTAAGATAGAAGTTCCACTAGGTGCTGAAACATGTTTGCCATTGATAGTTAAATTAACTAAACTCATTGTTATTCCTCCTCCAAATAAGTTATTTCTTGATTATAGCATTAAATGTACAATTATCTATACAAGCACCACATTTTAGACACTTAGAAGTATCTATTGTATGTTGTTCTTTAACAGAACCTGTTATACAACCAGCAGGACACACTCTAGAACATTTTGTACAACCCTTACAAGCATCTGTTATGAAGTAAGAAAGTAAGTTTTGACATTTGCCAGCAGGACATTTCTTATCTACAACATGTGCTATATACTCATCTTTGAAATATTGAAGAGTACTTAAAACAGGGTTTGGAGCAGCTTTACCAAGACCACATAATGAAGCAGTTTGTATAGTTTCAGCAAGGTTTTCTAGGTCGTCTAAATCTTGTAGAGTACCATTACCTTCTGTAATTTTAGTTAATATTTCTAATAATCTCGTAGTACCTATACGACAAGGTGTACATTTACCACAAGATTCTTCAACAGTAAACTCAAGGAAGAATTTGGCTATATCTACCATACAGTCAGATTCATCAAGAACAAGCATACCACCAGAACCCATCATTGAGCCTATAGAGCTTAATGAACCAAAATCTATAGGTATATCTAAATGTTCAGTTGGTATACATCCACCAGACGGTCCACCTGTTTGAACTGCCTTGAAGTTTTTGCCTTCAGGAATTCCTCCACCAATTTCAAATACAATATCTCTTAAAGTAGTACCCATTGCAACTTCAACAAGACCTACATTTTCTACTTTTCCACCAAGAGCAAAAACTTTAGTACCACTAGAATCATCAGTACCTAAGTTAGCAAACCAATCTCCACCCTTAAGTATGATTGCTGGAATATTAGCAAAAGTTTCAACATTGTTTAAGCAAGTAGGAGATTTCCATAATCCACTTTTAGAAGAACTATAAGTCTTCATTCTAGGTTCACCACGTCTACCTTCAATTGAATGCATTAAAGCTGTACCTTCACCACAAACGAAAGCTCCTGCACCGTATTTTAATTCTAATTTGAAGTTAAATCCAGTACCTAAAATATTTTCACCAAGTAAGCCATGTGCTTCAGCTTGAGCTATAGCTACTTTTAGTCTTTCTATAGATTTTGGATATTCAGCTCTTATATATATGTACCCTGTATCAGAACCTATAGCATATCCACATATTGCCATAGCTTCTAGTACACTATGAGGGTCTCCTTCAAGTACAGATCTATCCATGAATGCACCAGGGTCTCCTTCATCAGCATTACAGACAACGAATTTTTTATCAGTTGGGCCAGCAGGATTCTTTGAAGCAGCTTCCCATTTAGAACCTGTAGGGAATCCAGCTCCTCCTCTACCACGAAGACCAGAAGTCTTTACTTCTGCAATAACTTCTTGAGGAGTAAGAGTCGTTAAACATTTACCTAGAGCTAAATAACCATCATTAGCAATATAATCCTCTAAACTATCTGGGTCTATAAGCCCACAATTCTTTAGAGCTATACGTAATTGTTTTTTGTAGAAAGACATTTCTTCTTGTGCTTCTACTTTTTTATTTAAAGATTCTTCTTCATATAATAATTCCTCAACAACTGTATTTCTAATTAAGTGATTTTGAACTATCTTTTCAGCATCAGATGGTTCAACTTTCACATAGAAAACGTTATCAGGATAAACTTTTACGATAGGACCTTGAGCACAGAAACCAAAACAACCTGTTAAACGAACATCAACCTTGTCTTGTATTCCTGATTTTTTTATTTCATTTTCTAACTCACTAACTATTTCCATACTGTTTGAAGATGTACATCCAGTATCACAACAAACAAGTAATTCTCTTCTTAATACATTTTCCTTAGAATAATTTTTTCTTAGGCTAAGACTAGGTTTTAGCTCATCAGCTAAAACTTTTAATTCATCAAATGAATTTACTTTACGCATTATTTATTCACCCCTCTTAACAATTCAATTCTAATTCTCTATAAGTATCCAATATTTCGCTTACTTGATCTGGTTTTACTTTACCATAAACTTTACCATTTACAGTAACAACTGGAGCTAAACCACATGCCCCCAAACATCTTAAACCTTCTAAAGAAAATTTAAAATCACTAGTAGTTTCTCCAACTTTTATACCAAGCTGTTTTTCAAAAGCACTTAATATCTTATCAGCACCTTTTACAAAACATACAGTACCTAGACAGACACTTATTTTATACTTACCTACAGGTTCTGTAGTGAAATAAGAATAGAATGTAACAACCCCATATACCTTTGCAGGAGCTACTCCAAGTCTTTTAGCAACATGAAGTTGTACTTCTTTTGGAAGATATCCAAATATACCTTGAGCTTCATGTAGAACTTGTATCAAAGCACCTTCCTTTGTTGCAAGAGAGTCAATAAATATATCTAATTCGTCAAATAACTGCTTGTTGTGTGAAATAAAATCGCACATAACAAATCCCCCTTTTCTTTTTAAAGTTATTATTTTTCATAAAATAATTAACCATGAGTTGACACCAATATTATGTTGGTGAACAAAACCAAAACAATAAAGAAAGAATAATATACAACAATTTCTTTATTCATAAAAACAATGCAAAAAAGTTACCTATTAAAAAAAAACTATACTAGTCTATTATAATATAAAATAATTCAGAATAGTTAAAAAAAATAAAAAAAATGGACTGAATCCAATAAAAAAAAAATAATATATATAAAAAACTTTAAAAAATAAACCAAAAGGTAAAATTTTTATAAAATAAAAGATTTATAAAACTGATGATAATAGTCTAGAAATTGATTCCTTGATTTTTATATAAGTAGACCTAGAATTATATACATCTAATGTTATTTCTTTTGAATCTAAAATATCATTTTCAAATATAACTCTTTGCTCTAGTGCTTTTTTTGAAGAGTACATAAATGCATTTACTTCAAAATTAAGCTCAAAGCTTCTTATATCCATATTAGCTGTTCCTATAGAACATATAGAGTCATCTATAACTATTGTCTTAGCATGTAAAAATGCATTTTCACCATAAGTGTAGATTTTAGCTCCAAATTTTAAAAGTTCTCCAGCATATGAATATGATGCCCAGTATACAAAAGGATGGTCAGGTTTAGAAGGAATCATAATTCTTACATCAACACCAGATAAACAAGCTATTTTTAAAGTATCTATAAATGTTGAGTCAAGTATTAAATAAGGACTCTGTATGTATATATACTTTCTAGCTTTCTGAATCATTTTAAGGTAACCATATTTAATTTCATCAAGTTCTAATATATCTGGACCACTTGATACTATCTGAATCCCAATATTTTCAGAAGGACAATCAGAAGGTGTTTCACTTTCTACGAAGTACTTTTCTAAATCTAAATCTTCTTTAGTTGTATATCTCCAATCAAGGATAAACCTCATATTTAGGTCAATTACACAATCACCAGTAAGTTTAGTATGTGTATCTCTCCATAGACCAAATTTTGGATTTCTACCTAGATATTCGTCTCCAACATTGTATCCACCTACAAATCCTACTTTTCCATCAATGACAACTATTTTTCGGTGGTTTCTGTAGTTTAAGTTAAAGTTTACAATTTTTAAGAATGATGGAAAGAAACTTCCAACTTTAACACCACTTTCTTTTAATCTAGAAAGTGTACTATTTTTTAGTGTTCTACCACCAACGGCGTCAAATAAAAGTCTTACTTCTACACCTTCTTTGGCTTTATCTACTAGAATGTCAATTATTTCAGTTCCGATTTTGTCATCTTTGAAAATGTAAAACTGTATGTTTATATATTTCTTTGCTTTCTTAAGTTCTTCAAGAAGAGTGTTAAAAAATTGACTAGACTCAGCGTAAATCCACACATCGTTATTATTGGTATAATGAGCATTATTTGAATTAGCTAATGCATAAATCATATCCTTATGTTGATGTATCTCTGAATTAATTTCAGATGTAGATTGTAATTTAACTTGAGTATCTAGTATATTGCTTTTGATTATCTTATCATCCTTTTCTTTTAATCTAAACATATTGTTTTTTGAAATATTTCTGCCAAAAGCTATATAAAGTATAAATCCAAGAGCTGGTATTAATACTAATATAAGAAGCCATGTTAGAGTTGTATTTATATTTCTCTTTTCTCTAAAAATGAGATTTAGTATAACCATGAAATTAATTATATATATTGTAGTAACTGCTATTTCATATATTGACATTTCGAAAAATGATATATCAAACATAAAATTTCCTCCTTTAAATATTTATTAAAATAAGTAATTATATATAATAACACAAACATATATCTATTATATATAATACCTCAACAATAAAAAAGTAAAATAAATATTCGAAAGGTAAATTTTTCAAATTCAATATAAATTATTTCGAAATTAACAAAGTTGGTATATAATAAATAATATAATTATATGAGACAAGTATATATAAACATATAGTATATTTTTTATATTAATAAAATTTATTATATATCATATTGTTATTATATAATTATTGCCATAAAAAGACAAGGAAAAGTATAATTTTTAAGGGGGAAGGATTTATGAGTAAAGGATTCTTGACACCTGGGGAAACTGCACAAGCAACTATAAGTGCAGGCATTAAAAAAGCGAATATTTCAACACAAAATGCAATTTTATTAGGTTTACTTGGAGGAGCATTTATAGGTTTTGGGGCATTGGGTAGTATAATAATTAGTCAGACTTTTGGTAAGATAGACCCAGGAATAGCTAGTTTTTTAAGTGCTATGGTCTTTCCAGTAGGTCTTATGCTTGTAGTGGTAGCAGGGGCAGAATTATTCACTGGAAATACCTTAATGTTTATTCCACTTATGGATAAAAAAATAACATTAGGGAAAATGCTAAGAAACTGGGGATTAGTTTATTTTGCAAATCTAGTAGGTTCACTACTTTTAGTGGCACTTTTATATTATTCTTCTACATTAACAGGGGATGTAGCTACAAAAGCCATAGCTGTAGCAGAAGCTAAAGTTAATTCAACGATAGTTTCAATGTTTTTAAAAGCAATACTTTGTAACATTTTAGTAGTTTTAGCTGTATGGATGGCTACAGCATCTCAAGACATAGTATCTAAGTTAGCCTCATGTTGGACAGTAATAATGTTATTTGTGTTATGTGGATTCCAACATAGTGTTGCAAATATGTTTTTTATACCAATGGGAATGGCATTAGGAGCAGATATTACTATGGTTCAATTAATAACTAATTTGGTATTTGTAACGCTTGGAAATGTAGTTGGAGGTTCTATAATAGTTGGGGGAATTTATTATCTTTGCTATGTGAAAAATAGTTAGATAAATAATACGAATTAAATAGCCTTTTAAAGCATTGATATCAGCGATATTGATGCTTTTTTTAAATTATTTATGTTCTTTTATATGTTGTTATTTTTTTTTTTTTACTTTATTATATATTTATTGAATATAGTTTGGAATTAAAAAACTTAAAAATATGAAATCTGTATGATAAGCAAAATCATATATTATTGAATATAGTTAATACTATATATTAATATAATTTAGATAATAATGACAACTGAAGTTTAGTATAATTTGGGAGGAAATACAATGAATAATCAAGATATATATGAAAATTTATTAAATATATTAAGCAAAGATGATATAAAAATAGATGAACCTATGAAAAAACATATCTCATTTAGAGTTGGAGGGCCAGCCGATATATTGGTTAGACCTAGAACTGAAGAGCAGTTAAAAAATGTACTTCAATTAGTGAAAAAAGAGTCTATTCCATATTTAATAATTGGAAATGGCTCAAATATTCTAATTAAAGATGGTGGAATAAGAGGCATAGTAATAGAACTTGCAGACAACTTTAATTCTTATGAGATAAAGGGCACTAAAATAATTGCTCAGTCAGGAGCTTTATTATCTGTTTTAGGTAAAGCTCTTCAAAAACAAGAATTAAAAGGATTTGAGTTTGCCTCAGGTATACCTGGAACATTGGGTGGAGCATTAGCCATGAATGCAGGAGCATATGGTGGTGAAATGAAAGATATAGTAAAATCGGTAAGATTAATAGATATGGAAGGAAATATCTTTGAACTGTCAAATGAACAGATGGAATTTGGGTATAGAAAAAGTATAATAACGAAAAATGGGTATATAGCTTTATCAGCAGAAATAGATTTACAAAAAGGAAATTATGATGAAATAAAAAGTTTAATGGATGATTTAACAACAAGAAGAACAACTAAGCAACCATTAAATTTTGCTAGTGCAGGAAGTACATTTAAAAGACCAACAGGATATTTTGCAGGGAAGTTAATAGAAGAAACTGGACTAAGAGGACTTACTTTAAGAGGTGCTCAAGTATCTGAGAAGCATTGTGGATTTGTGATTAATTTAGGAGAAGCAAGTGCTAAAGATATTTTAGATTTAATATATGTTATAAAAAGTGCTGTATATGCCAAGTTTGGGGTTATGTTGGAAGAAGAAGTCAAAATACTTGGAGAGGATTAACAAATGAAAATATTGGCTGATTATCATACACATACATTATATAGTCATGGTAAGGGAACTATTGAAGATAATGTAAAGGTGGCCATTGCTAAAGGGATAAAGACAATCGGAATATCAGACCATAGTTATAAACATATTGCATATGGTGTAAAGAGGAAAGATATTCATAAAATGAGAGAAGAAATAAATTCTTTGAATGATAAATATAGTGATATAAATATACTTTTGGGTATGGAGTGTAACATATTAGATGATAAAGGTAATATAGACATGGATGAAAAATTTATAAAAGAACTTGACTATATCATGGCTGGATACCATTTTGGTTCTACTCCTACATCATTTGGAAGTTTATTAAATCATTGTAATAACTATATTTTTAAAACTGAAAAAGCAAAAGAGTATAATACAAAAGCCGTAATAAATGCTATGAATAATAATGATATTTTTGTAATTACACATCCTGGTGATAAAGGTGATGTATATATAGAAGAAATAGCAAAGGTAGCAAAAAAGACAGATACAAGGCTTGAAATAAATAGTAGTCATTCTTTTTTAAATGTAAAACAAATAAACGAAATAAAAGAAATAGGAAATAAATTTATAATAGGGTCAGATGCACATTGCCCAGAAAGAGTGGGTGATTTTAAACGAGCTATAAAAGCTGTATATGATTCAAATATGGATATATCATTAGTAGAAAATATTATAGTGTAATAATCGAAAGATAAAAGTGTAATAAACAGAAGATAAAAAGGAGGAGTTAGCAATGAAATTTGTTATAGTTACAGGTCTTTCAGGGTCTGGAAAAAGTGAAACAATGAGAGCTTTAGAGGATATGGGATTTTATTGTGTAGATAATCTACCTCCTGCTTTGATAACTAAATTTGCAGAATTATGTTATCAACCAAATTCAAGTATTGATAAAGTTGCTCTAGGTATAGATATAAGAGGAAGAAAGTTTTTTGAAGCTCTTCATGAAAGTTTAAACTACTTAGAAAAAGAAAATTATGAATATGAAATGGTGTATTTAGATTGTAATGATGATGTATTGTTAAAGAGATATAAAATGACAAGAAGAAATCACCCATTGGCGAAAGACATGCAAATTCCAGAAGGTATAAAAATGGAAAGAAAAATAATGGAGCCTTTAAAGGGATTTTCTACATGCATAATTGACACAACTAATATGAAACCAAAAGACCTTAAAGAAGAAATAAAGAAAATATATTCTTCTGGTGAAGATAATCCTAATTTAACTATATCTGTAGTATCTTTTGGATTTAAACATGGTATACTTGCTGATGCAGATTTAGTATTCGATGTAAGATTTCTTCCTAATCCATATTATGTTGAAGAATTGAGATCTAAAACTGGTGACGATAAAGAAGTTAGAGATTATGTTATGAATTCTAAAATTAGTGAGGAATTTTATGTAAAACTTTTGGATATGATTCATTTCTTAGTACCTCAATATATAGAAGAAGGAAAACAACATCTAGTAATTGGTGTTGGATGTACAGGTGGAAGACATAGGTCAGTTACTATAACAAATCTTATAGCGGAGGATTTATCTAATAAAGGATATAGAGTTGTAAAAAAACACAGAGACTCTATGTTACGATAATGGAGGCAAACATGGCTAAATTACTTATTATTGTAGGAATTTTAGGTTGGATTGCATTAATTGTATCGTTATTTATATATAAGAAAGCAAAGAATGAAAAAGTAAGGTTATTTCAGAGGTCTGTTATTGAAAATAGAGACCCTAATGTAGTAGTAATAGGTGGGGGAACTGGTCAATCAGTGTTTCTGAGGGGGCTTAAACACTCTACGCAGAATATAACTGCGATTGTTACTGTTGCTGATGATGGTGGAGGTTCAGGAGTATTAAGAGAAGACTTAGGAATGCTTCCACCAGGAGATATAAGAAATTGCCTGTTAGCACTTGCAAATATAGAACCAACTATGAATGAAGTTATGCAATATAGGTTTACAGAGGGACTTTTAAAAGGTCAAAGTTTTGGGAATCTATTTTTAGCTGCTATGAATGGATTATATGGAAACTTTGAAAAAGCTGTGTATAAATTAAGTGAGATTTTTGCTATAACAGGTAGGGTTTTGCCAGTAACACTAGAAGATGTAAACTTAGTTGCCAAATTAAAAAATGGTGAAATAGTAAATGGCGAATCTAGTATACCTGAAGAATCGAAAAATCAAAAAAGTTCTATTGATGAGATTTTTTTAAATCCTAAAGATGTTAAACCATTAGGAGATGTTATTGCATCTATTTATGATGCTGATATTATAATTATGGGTCCTGGAAGTTTATATACTAGTATAATACCAAACTTACTTGTAGATGGTGTTGTAGACGCCATTAAAGCCTCTCTAGCGCCAAAAGTGTATATATCAAATATAATGACTCAACCAGGGGAAACAGAAGGATATAATGTATTAGAACATATTAATGCGATAATAAAGCATACTGACAATAATTTGATAGATTATGTGATAGCAAATAACGAAATATTGCCAGAAGGAATGCTTGATTTATATAAACAAGATGGAGCAGAACAGGTTTTACTAGATAAAAAACAAAAAGATAAGTTAAAAGAGATGGGTATAAAAACCGTAGAAAAAAATTTGATTGAAATAAAAAATAATTATATAAGACATGATGCAAAATATATATCTAACATAGTTATTGAGTTAGCCCTAAATCATAATTACAACAAAAGTTAGTAAAAAAGGATTTTAAAAAAAAGTGTAGAAATCCTTATCATTATGTTAGTTTTAAGGAGTGAACATCGATGAGAGAAGAGGTTAGTGCTGGTGGTGTAGTCCTGTTTGGCAATACGATTCTTTTACTAAGGAAGTTCAATGGAGATTGGGTGCTACCCAAAGGAAAAGTAGAAGAAGGGGAAAATAACCAAGAGGCAGCATTACGTGAAGTAAGCGAAGAAACTGGAGTAAAAGCAGATATATTGAAATATTTAGGTGAAATACACTATACATTCAAAGAAAACTGGGATGAAAATAGAGCAGTTCATAAAACAGTTTTTTGGTACTTAATGCAAGCAAAAAATATGGATACTATTCCACAAAAAGAGGAAGGCTTTATTGATGCTAAATTTATCCATCTAGATAGAGTGGTAGACCTAGCTAGGTATGATGATGAAAAGGAAATAATAAAGGTTGCCTTACAGGAAATAAAAAAAAGGTTAAAGAAAAATTAGTTAATGGGTGATATATATGTCTTTTTCAACTGAAACCAAAAATGAACTAGCGAGAATTGTATCTGAGAATGAATGTTGTAATATAGCTGAACTGTCAGCTCTAGTTAAATCAGGGGGAAGTATACAAATTGTTGGATATAAAAAACTAAATTTAAAAATAACAACAGAATTAAACTCAATAGCCCGTAAAGTCTTTAAGTTATTAAAAAAGAATTTCAGCATAAATACTACAATTTCTGTAAATAAAAATCAAATGTTAAAGAGAAATAATAGTTATGTATTAATGGTAACAAGTGAAATGGGTTCAGAAATGTTATTAAAAAAATTAGGTGTATTGGAAGAAAAAGAGGGATTTTTTACTATAAATAGAGTTCCAGAAAGTTTGGTTAAACATGAGGGATGTAAAAGAGCTTTTATAAGAGGAGCTTTTCTTGGTGGAGGTTCTATAAGTGACCCAGAAAAAAACTATCATATGGAATTTGTAACTAACAATGAGGATTTTGCAGATTCATTAAAAGAACTTATAAATTCTTTAGGCTTTAATAGTAAAATTGTGGCTAGAAAAAATAATTATGTTGTTTATCTTAAAGAGAGTGAACAAATATCCGATTTATTAAGTATTATAGGAGGACACCACGCTCTTTTAAGTCTCCAAAATACTAAAATAGTAAAAGAAATGAGAAATAATGTAAACAGAATAGTAAATTGCGAGACAGCTAACCTTTCTAAAACAGTAAATGCAGCCGTAAGACAAGTAGAAAATATTAGACTAATACAAGAAACTATAGGGATTAGTAGCTTACCAGAAAATTTACAAGAAATAGCCAAGATTAGAATTGAGTATGAAGATATGACTCTCAAGGAGCTTGGAGAGATGTTAGACCCGCCAATAGGAAAATCTGGTGTCAATCATAGACTTAGAAAAATAGAAGAAATCGCAACAGACTTGAAAAAAAAATCATTATAATAAATTTGAGGGGACAATCTCAAAATAAGAATTAATTTCAACATATAGGGTTATAGGTGGAAGTTAATTCCTATTTTGAGATAAAAGTCTCTGTTTTTGTTTTAAGACATGTATTTGTGGTAAAATTAAATTTATAAAACAGGAGGTGATTTAATGGAAAAAGATTTTGCTCATCTTCATGTACATACCGAGTATAGTTTACTTGATGGATTTTCGAGGGTGAAAAAACTTATAAAAAGAGCTAAAGAATTAAATATGAGTTCAATTGCTATTACTGACCATGGCTGTATGTTTGGTGTTATAGATTTTTATAAAACAGCTATAAAAGAAGGAATAAAACCAATTATAGGGTGTGAAGTTTATACAGCTGCACGTGGATTAAGAGATAAAGACCCTAATTATGATAAATATCAAGGACATTTAGTTTTGTTAGCTAAGAATATGGAAGGCTATAAAAATTTGATAAAAATAGTCTCAACTTCATATGTAGAAGGCTTCTACTATAAGCCTAGAGTCGATATGGAAGAACTTAGAAAGCATTGTGAAGGGATTGTAGCACTTTCTGCATGTCTTGCAGGAGATGTTGCACGTGCTTTGATGAATAGAAATTATGAAAAAGCAAAAAAGTTTGCCATTGATTACAAAGATATATTTGGTGAAGAAAATTTCTTTTTAGAAATTCAAGACCATAATTTACCAGAACAGAGAGAGGTGAATTCTGGATTAGTGAAATTATCAAAAGAGACTGGTATTCCACTAGTTGCTACTAATGATGTTCACTATGTAAATAAAGAAGATTCAAAAATACATGATGTTCTTATGTGTATTCAAATGGGTAAAACAGTAAATGACCCAAATAGAATGAGATTTGGAAGTGATGAGTTTTATCTGAAATCAAGAGAAGAAATGGAAGAGTTATTCCCATATGCACTAGAGGCTATTGATAATACTGTAAAAATAGCCGATATGTGTAATGTAGAGTTTGATTTTAATACTATACATCTTCCTAAATATGATGTTCCAGATGGATATACACCAGAAACTTATTTAAGAGAGTTGTGTTTTAATGGATTAAAAGAAAGATATGATAATCCTGATAGTGAGATACTAGATAGATTAAACTATGAATTAGATGTAATTGAAAAAATGGGTTATGTGGAATACTTTTTAATAGTTTGGGACTTTATAAATTTCTCTAAAGAAAATAATATTATAGTAGGACCAGGTAGAGGTAGTGCGGCAGGTTCAATAGTAGCATATACACTTAAGATAACTGATATAGACCCAATAAAATATTCTCTCCTATTTGAACGTTTTCTAAATCCAGAACGTATATCTATGCCAGATATAGATATAGATTTTTGCTATGAAAGAAGAGAAGAAGTTATAGACTATGTAAAGCGAAAATATGGTGATGACCATGTTGCACAAATAATAACTTTTGGAACAATGGGTGCAAAAGCCGCAATAAGAGATGTTGGAAGAGTATTAGATATAGGCTACAATAAGGTTGATAAGATAGCTAAAGAAATACCATTTGCTTTAGGAATGACTATAGATAAGGCATTAGATACAAATCCAAACCTTAAGGATTTATATGACCAAGACCCTGAAACAAAAGAGATAATCAATATATCAAAGCAAATAGAGGGAATGTTAAGACATGCTTCCACTCATGCAGCAGGAGTTGTTATATCCAAAAATCCTGTAGATGAGTATGTACCTCTGTACAAGCATCAAGATGCAATCACAACTCAATTTACTATGACAACACTTGAAGAGCTTGGTCTTTTAAAGATGGACTTTCTTGGATTAAGAACACTTACAGTTATAAGAGATGCACTTGATTTAATAGAAAAGAATAGAACAATAAAAAATTACACTGAAAATATAGATTTTTCAAAGATGGACTATGATGATCCAAAGGTATATGAAATGCTTTCATCTGGAAATACTTTAGGAGTGTTTCAGTTGGAAAGTGCTGGTATGAGGAGTTTTATGAAACAACTGAAACCAGATAATTTTGAAGATATTGTAGCGGGAATATCCCTATTTAGACCAGGTCCAATGGACTCTATACCTGCGTATATAAAAAATAAAAGTAATCCAAAAGATGTAACATACTTACATGAGAAATTAAAACCAATAATGGAAGTTACATATGGATGTTTGGTATATCAAGAACAAGTTATGCAAGTTGTTAGAGATTTAGGTGGATATAGTTATGGTCGTAGTGACTTGGTTAGAAGAGCCATGAGTAAGAAAAAAATGGATGTAATGGAAGAAGAAAGACAATATTTTATTCATGGGAAATTTGATGAAGATGGCAACATAGAAATTGCAGGGTGTGTTAGAAATGGTGTAGAAGAGGAAATAGCCAATAAAATATTTGATGACATGATAGATTTTGCTCGTTATGCATTTAATAAATCACATGCAGCTGCATATGGAGTTTTAGCATATGAGACAGCTTATTTAAAAACATATTATCCTGTTGAGTTTATGGCAGCTTTAATAACTAGTGTTATGGGAAATACTGATAAGGTAGTTGAATATATAAGAGAATGTAAAGCATTAGATATAGATGTGTTGCCACCAGACATAAATAAAAGTTTTTCAAAATTCTCGGTTGAAGGTGACAACATAAGGTTTGGTCTGGCTGCTGTAAAAAATGTTGGTGTAAATATAATAAATAATATAATTGATGAGAGAGAGTCTAAGGGATTATTTATAGACTTAGTTGATTTAGTTAAGAGATTAGACCAAAAAGATACAAATAAAAGAGTAATAGAAAGCTTAATAAAATGTGGAGCTTTTGATAATATAAGTGAAAATAGAGCTAGTCTGATGGCTGGTTATGAAACTTTATTAGAAAGTGTTTCTATGGATAGAAAGAAAAATGTTCAAGGTCAAATTTCATTATTTGATGCTTTTGGAGATAGTGAAGAAGATAGTGACTTTCAACAAATATATAATTTACCTAAAAGACCAGAATATGAAGAAAGAGAGAAACTTAATCTTGAAAAAGAAGTTCTGGGAATGTATGTAAGTGGGCATCCTTTATCGCAATTTGAAAAAGAATTACAAGAAAAAACGTCTATAGATAATGGAAAGTTAAATTCATTAAAAGAGGATGAAGAGTCATATATACAAATGAATGAAACTGATGCAATAATGGGTGGAATGATTGTAAATAAAACGATAAAAACCACAAAAAGAAATGAAATTATGGCATTTATTGAGTTAGAAGATTTATATGGTGCTATAGAAATAATAGTTTTTCCTCAGTTATTACAAAAATATAATGTTATTTTAAACGAAGATAATATAATTTATGTAAAAGGAACATTAAGTATAAAAGAAGGCGAAAATGCAAAACTTATAGCTAGAGAAATAAAAGATATAAAAGACAATACTGACTTTGAAGCTAAAAAATATAATTCAGTAAGAACTAAAAATGTACAAAATGTGAAGTTAGAAAGTGGAAAAAAACTGTATTTAAAAATAGATAGTATGTCTGACACAGATACAACTTACAATATTATAGAAATAGCAAAGCAATATCCAGGCAATGACAGTATATACTTATATCCTATGGATGAAAATATAAATGGTAAGCGCAAAGCATATAAAATGACAGGAGTATCCACCTTTATATGTGATGAATTTATAAACAATTTAGAAAGATTACTTCCTAAGGATAACATAAAGATAAAAGCTTAATTTTTTGGATAAAAATCTAAATATATTATAATAATATGAAAAATATTGTCCGTTTTGTGATATAATATCACAAAATGGACATTTAAGGACATTTAATTTTTTTAGTCTTAATGGGATTGAAAAATGATATAGGGACGAAAAAAGTCCATTAAGATATGATAAGAATGATTATAATAAAAATTTGACATAAAATCCAAGGAGGTAAAAAATGAAAACTATAGGATTACTAACAAGTGGAGGAGATGCTCCAGGAATGAATGCTGCAATTAGAGCGGTTGTAAGGTCAGCAATATATTATGGATGCAAAGTATATGGAATCAATAGAGGATATAAGGGATTGTTGGAAGAAGATTTAACTGAAATGAACTTATCTTCTGTTGGGGATATTATACACAGAGGAGGAACTATATTAAAATCTTCTAGATGTGAAGAATTCAAAACAGAAGAAGGTAGATTAAAGGCAGTAAAAATTCTTAAAAAGTATAAAATTGACTGCTTAGTAGTAATTGGAGGAGACGGTTCATTTACAGGAGCTCAAAAACTTAGTGACTTAGGATTTCCAGCTATAGGTATACCAGGAACTATAGATAATGACTTAGCATATACAGATTATACTATAGGATTTGACACTGCAATGAATACTATTATAGATGCTATAGGTAAAATAAGAGATACATCATCATCTCATGAAAGAGTTAATATAGTAGAAGTTATGGGAAGACACTGTGGAGATTTAGCCTTATATGCAGGTCTTGCAGGAGGAGCTGAAACTATAATAGTACCAGAAGTAGAGGTTAAAGTAGATGAAGTTGCTTTAAGATTAAAGACAACTCAAAAAAGAGGTAAGAGACATAGTATAATCGTGTTGGCAGAAGGAGTTGGAAGTGCTAGCGATTTAGAGAAGGAACTTAAAAAAGAATCAGGAGCAGATTTAAGAGTAACTGTATTAGGTCATGTTCAAAGAGGAGGAAGTCCAACTGTATTTGATAGAATACTAGCAAGCAGACTTGGTGTAAGAGCTGTAGAATTACTACTAGATGGAAAGTCAGCTAGAGTTGTCGGAATAAAAGAAAACAAAATAATTGACTTAGAAATAAGTGAAGCTTTATCTCAAAAGAAGGTTTTTGATAAAGAAGCTTATGAAATGGCAAAAATATTATCTATATAAATTTTAGTATTTAAAATAAATCTGTGAAATAATATTTCAGGAGGAGCAAATATGTTAAATAATGTAAAGAAAACAAAAATTGTTTGTACGCTAGGGCCAGCATCACAAAGTGAAGAAGTTTTAACTCAACTTATGCAAAATGGTCTAAATGTGTGCAGATTTAACTTTTCCCATGGTTCACATGAAGAACACAAGGAAAGAATAGATATGGCAAAAAAAGTTAGAGAAAAACTAAATAAACCAGTTGCTATATTATTAGACACTAAAGGTCCAGAAATTAGAACAGGTAATTTTGCAGACCCAGAGGTATCTTTAGAAGAAGGACAAAAATTTACTATAACTATGAAAGATGTTGTAGGAACTAAAGAAATATGTACAGTAAGTTATAAGGGTCTTGCGGAAGATGTTAAAGTAGGAGATTCTATACTAATAGATGATGGCTTAGTTGGTTTAAGAGTAAAAGAAATAAATGGCGAAGATATAGTATGTATCGTTGAAAATTCTGGAATAGTAAAAAATCATAAAGGGGTAAATGTGCCTGGTGTAAAAATAAATTTACCAGCAATAACTCCTAAAGATATAAGCGACATAGAATTTGGAATAAGCCAAGGTATAGACTATATAGCTGCCTCATTTGTAAGGAAAGCATCTGATGTACTAGCAATAAGAGAAATTTTAGAAAATAACAATGCAACTGATATACAAATTATATCTAAGATAGAAAATCAAGAAGGGGTAGAAAACTTAGATGAAATATTAAAAGTTTCTGATGGTATAATGGTAGCTAGAGGTGATTTAGGTGTTGAAATACCTACTGAAGAAATGCCAATAGTTCAGAAAATGATGATAAAAAAATGCAATGAATTAGCAAAACCAGTTGTAACTGCTACACAAATGCTTGATTCTATGATAAGAAATCCAAGACCAACAAGAGCAGAAGTTACAGACGTAGCTAATGCTATATATGATGGAACAGATGCAATAATGTTATCTGGAGAAACTGCTGCTGGGAAATATCCTGTAGAAGCTGTAAAAATGATGGCTACAATAGCAAAAAGAACAGAAGAAACTTTGGATTATGATAGATTGTTAAAGGAAAATGGTACTAATAATGTTACAGTAACAGATGCAATAAGCCATGCTACTTGTACAACAGCTGTAGATTTAGATGCATCAGCTATAATAACATCTACTTCTTCAGGTTATACTGCTAGAATGGTGTCTAAATTTAGACCAAAATCTCCAATAATAGCTACTACAAATAATGAAAAAACTATGAATAAACTAGCTCTTACATGGGGAGTTTATCCAGTTAAATCTTCTGTTGCAGGAAATACAGATGAAGTTATAGAAAAAGCAATAGAAGCAGCTAGACAAGCAGATTATATAGATAATGGAGAACTAGTGGTTATAACTGCTGGAGTACCAGTAGGAGTAAGCGGAACTACTAACTTAATAAAGGTTCATGTAATAAGTGAAGAAATTGTTCAAGGTATAGGTGTAGGTAATCAAACAGTAGAAGGTAAAGTTCGTATAATAAAAAATGGAGATACTTGTGTAGACTTCAATAAAGGAGATATATTAGTTTCTACAACTACTGATGCTGAAATGAACAATTATATAGAGAAAGCAGGAGCTGTAGTAACTGAAAATGGTGGAATGACATCACATACAGCTATCGTAGGAATAAATTTAGATATACCAGTTATTGTGTCTGCAAATGATATAACTAATCTAGTAAAAGATGGAGAAGTTGTAACAGTGGATGCATCAAGAGGTGTAATATATAGAGGTTCAACTAGAGTTTTATAAGAAAATAATAAATTTATTTTGTCAAGGGGCTTTATAAGCTCCTTTTTTTTTGGTAAAATAAAATATTGTAGCTTAGTAAAAAATATAGTTTAGTTAATAGCAAGATTTTAATATATATTTAAAGAAAAGAATTTGTAAGAGTTTAAATTTAATATAGTGATTGGAGGGTGATTTATGCTTTCAAAAAACGAGATGTATATTGTAGATATAGTAGACATTGGACAGGCTGGAGTAGGCGTTGGAAAGTACAATGGTATTACAGTTTTTGTAGAGGGCGGATTAATACAAGATAAAGTTAAAGTTAAAATTAATAAGGTCAAGAAAAATTATGCTGTAGGAGACATTGTTGAAATAATAGAGAAGTCTCCATTTAGAGTAAAAAGAGTGTGTAGTGACAATCTTAAGGATTGTGGAGGGTGCCAAATACAAGATTTAGACTATAATAAACAACTTGAAATGAAAACAAATGAAGTTAAACAAGTGCTTACAAGAATAGGTAAGTTGGATGATGTGGTAGTTCATGATACTATAGGCATGGAGAAGCCATATAGATATAGAAATAAAGCTCAATTTCCAATACAAAAGAACAATGGAGTTCCTATTATTGGTTTTTACAAAAAGAAGACTCACGATGTAATATCGACAGAAAAATGTGTAATACAACATGAACTAAATGATAAAATTGTTAAGATAATAAAAACATATATAAGAGCTTATAAGGTAAGCATATATGATGAAAAGGCTCAGACTGGAGTAATTAGACATTTGGTGACAAAAATTGGATTTACAACTAAAGAAGTAATGGTTGTATTAGTCGCAAATGGAAACCGACTTCCATATCTTAAAGAATTAGCTTCAGTATTAAAGGAAAATATACCTGGATTTAAGACTTTAGTTGTAAATATAAATGAAAAAAATACAAATGCCATTCTTGGAAAAGAGAATATAGTTGTGTATGGAGATGGTAAAATAAATGATTATATAGGAGATTTAGTATTTGAGATTTCTCCATTGTCATTTTTCCAAGTAAATCCTATACAAACTAAGGTATTATATGATAAAGCTCTTGAATATGCAGATTTAAAGGATACTGATACTGTTTTTGATATTTATTGTGGTATAGGTACAATCTCTTTATTTTTAGCGCAAAAGGCTAAAAAAGTTTATGGAATAGAAATTATAGAAGATGCTATAAAAGATGCTAAGGTAAATGCTAGATTAAACAATATACATAATGCTGAATTCTATGTGGGTAAGGCAGAAGAGGTTGTTCCTAAGATGTATAGTGAGGGTAAGACTGCTAATGTTGTAGTTGTAGACCCACCTAGAAAGGGTTGTGACGAAAAGGTTTTAGATACAATTGTTTCAATGAATCCTGAGAGAATTGTTTATGTTTCTTGTAATCCTTCTACTTTAGCAAGGGATTTAGATTATCTAAATATGCATGGATTTAAATGTATTGAGGCACAACCTGTAGATATGTTCCCTCATTCTACACATGTGGAAACTGTAGCTAAGATAATCAAGCAATAGTAATGTATATATTAAGATTTAAACAATAAAACAGGAAAGGCTCTTTAGGCTCTCTGTGATAAGGATGTTTACAAACCAAGTAACAGCAAGGCATACAGCCAAACGGTTCCAAGTAAATTGTAAGCATCCATTTCACACAAAACCAAAAAGCCATTGAAACTATCTTTACAGACGGTTCCAATGGCTTTTTGCTGTACTATTGCCGGATAAATCACTTTAAATCGTTAAATCTTTGTCTGGGATTCCGGTCTGGACGCGCAAGCATTTATCGCTTACCATAATAGGTGAAGGAGGCGAGATAATGCAACAGACAATTGAGTTGCTTTATAATGGGGATATTTGCCCAGGCGAGCGGACGAGGATTCGACTTGGCGGATATAAAGCCGCAAGAGAGATTGCCATGAAGGCTCACGATGCCCTTGAGGATAAGCTCTATGCGAACCAATGAAAGCGGAGCTCGATGAGTTTCTTTCCAAAGATTCCGATGCGACTTCCATGTATGCTACACAGTCTTTTATTGATGGCTTCAAGCTGGTGGCAAAGCTGATGTTAGAGATTTTGGAGGTGGGCGATGATGATTGACTTGGAATATATTGGTATTAATGGGTTGCTTTATCCGAACATTGAAACTGGAATGGAAAACATAGAAAACGATTTAAGTAAATATGGTTTATTTCGATTACGGTATCTACATAAGTATAAGTTTGGGATGTATCGGGAATTGTTTTTGACAGGCAAACTTGCAGAACATTGTAAGCAGATTGATAAGACCGCCTTTGACCGTTCCGAGCGGATACAGGCAGACAGGCTCACAGCCCACCCAATGCCCCTTGAGGATACGATGGAGCGCATTCGGCTACGGACACAGGCACAGACGATAGCCGATGAAATTGTGTTTGCAGAACTGATTTACACTTAAAAACAGCCGCCGCACTAACCGTAAAAAGTTGGTGTGGCGGCTTGTTTGTGTAGATTATCTCGATACTCTCGAAAAGCAGCCAACGAGAGTGGCACACAGCAAATTGCTCATAATATGATTATAGCATCATCATTCGCTCAATTCCAATGCCGCTAATAAGCAATCTCTCTCGCTTATTGCATAACATCTGTTGCGTCCAATCAACAAACCCACCGTCACCAATTTCAAGGGTTTCACCGTCTTTTTCCATATAAATCTTAAAATTGATTCCTTTGTAATAATTATTATCCTCATGGTCTAAATCAAAATCAAACGGTGTATCAGGTAGCTCGGTTTGTATCAGTTCTGACATTCTCTGAAAAAATCCATCGGTATCGGTATAGCCACCACGCTTTCTAAGAGTGACCGACATTTTTGCATGATACTTTTCGAGTAACAGTAGCTTATAATACTCAAGCTGCTTTAAAAGTATTTCTTTCTCACTCAAATAAGAGCCAGTGTCTTTAGCTGTCGATACAATGCAAAATATCCCGAAGTGAGCAAAATGATTTTTGCTTAAAAGAGGTTGAGTTCTCGTCGTTCTTGCAGTTGTGCAAAAGTGCGCGGCAGTAGAATTATCAAGTGCTTTATTTTTTATTTTATCCGCAATTATGGTTGCGAGCATATTTGTTGGGTCAGCAAGTACTTCTGTTCCACGAAGTGCACTGACTATATTGTTTTGATCCACACAGCCAAATGTAGAGCAGTTACCAAACGGTGCAACGGGAGAAAGCATAACGCTTTTAATACCAACACTTTTTGCAAGCTCTAATAGCATAATTTCATACTTGTGATAATCTATGGCATCGCAACCGCTCGGAACGCAAAAACGGTTTAGCGCATAGCTTTTCAGCATATTTGGAGGAGATATATTTTTTTGCTTCATTATCTCAAGCAGCAATGTATTCAGGTCAGATTGTGACAACGAAGCCATTTTCTCCGTTAATTCTGGATTACCAATCTTATTTAATATTCGGTTTGTTATCTCATTCACTTTTTTCACCACATTTCGTATCAATCATATATTCTTCAAGGTATAATTTGCGTCCATCCGGTGTTATTACTTCTTTCTCGCTGGATAGCACACCCCCAAAATAGAGCGGTATTTTTTTGCTTGCAATATTTCGTTTGTCAACAGGATAGAGCAGCTTTTTAATACCCATATTTTCGGCATACTCGATCAGTCCACCAATAGCTTCTCTGCCATAATAATTACCATGAGCTGATATTTTTGTCCAGATGCCAAGTTCAGGAATTTCACCTTTTAATTTGTGCAAACCGCATGTTCCTAAAAACTCACCCGTATCCGAAAGTGTAATCACATACACAAAATCAGTGCCATCAATGCGTTGTTTCGTGAAATTTTCAATAACACTTTCAGTTTCGCTTATTTTATTCGCAGGACAAGGAAACATGTATGTTGTTACCTCATTTGAGAAGTTAGCGAAAATGTCGTGTTTATGCTTTTTTTCAACAGGCAAAAGTACTAACCGTTTCGTTTGAATGTTCATAAGTTTGACCTCGTCTAATATAAATTGAACCCATCCCGCCGCTACCACCAAATCGCAGGAGGGTATCTTTCTAATTCAGTATACCAAAAATATCGTCTAAAAGAAATACAAAAGTCATTGCAATTCAAGCTTTTTAGCAAATTCCGTTTCTGAAATTCCCCCCGCCACATACTGCTGTCTTGTTTCTTTCGCCGTTTCCGCCCAAAAAGTGAACGCTTTTCGTGCCGCACCAATCTTATCGTCGGCGGGCATTTCTTTGGCTTCATCCCGCATCATCTTAGCGTAATGCGCCTTGTAAATCCGCTCATAATCGAGCAGCGGTGCATCCTCCGCCAGCTTTTTCAGATACTCCGCTTTGTTGCCGATTGCCTTACATGTGAGTCCGTTTTCTGCCGTTCGGTCACAGTAAAAGGTTTCGTGCTTGGATTTGAGAACGAAATATCGGCCGCAGTTGCGGCATTTTCGCACACGCAAACCCTGCTTGAGTAATTCTGTAAATTCAAAATACAGAAATTCATTGAGGCTTTGTAGAATGGTGAAGCTCACAATATTTGCGCCCTTGGGGTTCAGCTTGTCGATTGCGGCAAGCTGTTCTTTTTTGTCTGCAAGCTCCATTTTGTCTATGGCTTCAAAATCAGCTTTGCCGTTTTTGGTAGGCGCAATCGCCGTGCCGGTCAGTAGGTAATAAAGCATATAGTCTTGATACAATGCGGTAAATGCCATAAATCGTCCGCAAAGGCAGAAATCGACGCCGAGCAGGATAAGCTGCTCAACGCCGACCGCTTTCTGAAAATCGTGGAAAAGTACACTGATATTCGGGAGCTGACGCCCGAACTCGTGCGAGAGTTTATCGAAAAAATCGTTGTTTATGAGCGCAGCGAGCCACGGAAGAAGAAAAATTACACCCAGCAGGTTGAGGTCTATTTCAACTTTGTCGGCAGAGTTTAGAACAGAGAAAAGCCGTAGGATACTCGCTGTGTATCCTACGGCCAATCTCAAGGATGGAAAACATCCTTATCGGGCAGAGCCATTAGGGAGCCTTTTTTTCTATTTCATAATTCAATAATGAACAAAATTAAAATTCTGTTTTTTAATAATGAACATACATTGTAATTATTATTATCTGCAAGTATGATATTTCTAGGAGGATTACTAAAGATGCAAATAAAAAAAGAAGAAATAGAAAAGAAAATTGCAGAAGTTGCAACAAACGAATTTTTAAAAAAAGGTTATGAAAATTCTTCTATGAGAACTATAGCGAAAAAAGCTCATACGTCTATTGGAAATATGTATCATTAAGTAAACTGTTTTTTGACCGATTAACAGGTAATAAAAAGATTACGATGCTTGAAGGTGCAGGGCATTTTCCAATAGAAGAAAATGGATTGAATCAAATAAGTAGTACTTGTATTATATTTTTGGAACAATGTTATGAAATAACAAATTTATAGAATTATCTTTATGTATTGCCATAAGGAAAAATATAAAAAATACTTATTATAAAAAATTAATATTAAGTGAATATTAGATTTGAAAAGACTCCTAAATGCTATAGAATAAAGAAATGAGACAAACCTAAATATATGAGTATGTTAAACTACACTTGAATATAAAAATATTTTATAGTAAAGTATCAGTAATAATATTAGTGAATGAGTGTCTTGCTCAGCATTTATAGATAACTAACATATGACAACAAATAATAATATTATTACATATTACTTTGTTAAATTGTGGTGTAGTGGGCTTTAATTTGCTATACCTTTATTAATTTTACATAGAGTTATTTTGAATATAATTATGTTGAAATAGAAAAGATTAAATTTTCCAGTCTACAGGAGTTTTCTATTTTTGTGTAGGTAAATATGTATACCACATAAAAAGGTAGATATAAGTATCTGTGGGCTTTTTTTGTAGAAAATACAAGATATGGAGGATTTAAAAATGAATTATACAAATAGAAAGTGAACTTGTTATCAGGATAACACCTGTCTAGATAATTTTATTTGCACGAAGTGTGCTTGCTTTGTAGTTTCAGAAGGCTCTGGGATACAACATAGAAATCACTGTACTCATTGCCTACACAGTTTCATGTGGATATTATTCCTAGTGATCGTGCCACAGATTGTGATGGTAATATGGAACACATTGGAGTATGGGTGAGAAAAAATGGTGAGTGGGCAACTATTTTGCAGAGAAGGAAAAGAAATTCAAAAACATTACAAAAACAAATAAAATCATTAAAAAACATTCTAAAAATAAATAAGATATTTCAAACCTGAGTGCAGTTGTTCTACCATATTTATTCATTTGTTGATGGATTGAAAGGCTACTTATTTATTGAAGTTCTAGTTATCAGATAGTCAGATGAACAGATACAGAGCCGATAAACTTGTTGGCGATAGCAGTATATCGGCTCTGTGTCTGTGTACTTTTTATGTTCCTTTAGCATTCATATTACAAATACATCAAATAATACTGCTTAAAACCAACTAAATTTTCCTTTGTTGTTTCTTTTTGTATAATATAGAGCATAATCAGATTGTTTATATAAAGATTGAAACGTATCTAAGTTGCTTTCTAGTTTTGATATGCCTATAGAGCAAGAATTGATATCAGAACATAACTTTGCAACTTTTTTTGCTTTATTTTCAACATCTTCCTTAGACTGATTGATATATTCAAATACAGCAAATTCATCTCCTCCAAGTCTTCCAATAATAGCATTATTGGTAAACACTTTAGTCAAAACATTAGCAAATTGTATTAATATTTCATCTCCTCTAATATGACCAAATATATCATTTATTTGCTTAAAATTATCTAAATCAAAAATATAAAAATACCCACATGAAGTAGTTTCTAGCATTTCTTTTATATGTACTTCAAAAAAATGACGATTATATAATCCAGTCATAAGGTCTTTTTCTGATTTCAACTTAAATTCATTAGCCATAGCTAGAGCTTCTTTTGCTTTTTCAGTTATTGTTTTAGGATAGTATTCATCTTTTACCTGATCAAAGTTTGGAATAGAATGGTGTATATGGAGCAGTGTGATTTTACCATCTATAACTTTATATACCATAGTAAATCGAGTATCCATTTCTACATATATGTCTCTTTCTAAGTACTCTTCTTCTATTACCCATAGAGTTCCATATACTATAAAAGTTTCATTTGTAACTTTAGTACATGAGTACCACTCATCTATAATTTTAAAATTTATTTCTTCTGATTCTATTTGGTCTTTTTCAAGATTTATAATGAAGTTCTCTAATGATGTATAGAATTCATGTTTTCCTGTTCCAAACAATGTAAAATTATCATCTAATAAAGACATGATAAATTGTAAGCCATCCTCGTCTGGATTTAAAATATAAATGTGCCAGATTTTCTTTGATAAATCACATAATTGTTCTTGTATTGTATTATTTTCCATAGAGTAACCCCTTAAGATTTGTAGTTTATAATTCTTTTAGTTAGTACTATTTATTTGGATGCTTGTTACAATATTATAATATAGAATTAAAAAAATTGCATCTGACTTGTACAATAGTGTACTTTATAAGAAGAAGCATAGGGTAATCATCTCTAATGTAAATAATGTATTTTTAAATTTTGCTTAAAGCAATTAATGAAATTTAATTTCAATTGTAAAGAAATAAAATAAATTTAAATATATGAGCATCTTAAATTATACTTGAATATAAAAAAATTTTATGGTAAACTATCAGCAATAATATTAGTAAAGGAGTGTCTTGCTT
Source organism: Clostridioides sp. ES-S-0048-02 (assembly GCF_020658495.1). Lineage (NCBI taxonomy): Bacteria > Bacillati > Bacillota > Clostridia > Peptostreptococcales > Peptostreptococcaceae > Clostridioides > Clostridioides sp. ES-S-0048-02. The sequence goes on along the minus strand of NZ_JACVWH010000008.1, from coordinate 144,209 downwards.
GATGTCGGAGTTATATATAATGGTAACCAACAAGTAAATAGTTGGAGACGCATAGGTATTCTGTTTAATCAGAATTTTTAAGTGTATTTTTGATACATTTAATTGTTGTGTCTTGTTCTGCCTTTATAGATAACTAACATATGACAACAAATAATAATATTATTATATATTACTTTGTTAAATTGTGGTGTAGTGGGCTTTAATCTGCTACACCTTTATTAATTTTACATAGTGTTATTTTGAATATAATTATGTTGAAATAGAAAAGATTAAATTTTCTAGTCCACAGGAGTTTTCTGTTTTTGTGTAGGTAAATATGTATACCACATAAAAAGGCAGATATGAATACCTGTGGACTTTTTTTGTAGAAAATACAAGATATGGAGGCAATAAAAATGAGTATTATTGAGCTTAATGAACTGACTAAATCTTATAGGAGATTTGAGAAAGAACCAGGATTTATGGGAAGCATAAAATCTTTATTTAATAGAAAATATACAGAAAAAACAGCTATATCATCCCTTAATTTAAAAATAGAGGAAGGAGAATTTGTTGGATTAATAGGTAAAAATGGAGCTGGAAAAACAACTCTTGTCAAAATAATGACTGGAATTATTGCTCCATCTTCTGGAAAAATTTCTGTCATGGGTTATTATCCAAATAAGTTAGAAAATAACTTTAAAAAACAATATGCTGTTGTTATGGGGCAAAAAAGTCAGCTATTTTTTGAATTGACGCCAGCAGATACATTTCTTTTATTTAAAGAGTTATATGATATATCTGATGAAGAGTATAAAAAGAATTTGGATTATTTTATAGAGTTGTTTGAAGTATCTGATTATCTAAATGTTCAAGTTAGAACACTTTCTTTAGGAGAAAGAATGAAAATGGAGCTTATTGTAGCACTTCTTCATAATCCTAAAATTTTATTTTTAGATGAACCAACAATAGGTCTAGATGCAGTGGCACAAAAACAAATTAGGTATTTTCTGAAAGAAGTAAATAAGAAAAAAGGTACTACAATAATGCTTACCTCTCATTATATGGAGGATATAAAGAGCCTTTGTAGTCGAAGTATTGTCATAGAAAATAGTCATAAAATATATGATGGCTCTACAGATGAATTATTTAATCATTTTCAAAAATATAAGAAAATAACAGTTAGCTTCACTGAGGAAACTAAAATTTTATTTCCAAAAGACTATAAGATTATTGAGCAAACAAAACATAAAACATCAGTAATTGTACCAAAAGAAAAAGGTAATGAAACTGTTAAATGGATTTTTGATAAGTATGATGTTGAGGATGTAACAATTGAAGAAGAAGATATAGGGAATGTTGTAGAACGAATATACAAAGAAGGATGTGAAGAGTATTATGAACAACTATAATGAAGCATATTCAAGACAATCATTGTTTTATAGATTTAAACAAAATATAAGAAAGTACTATGAAATAGCTAAAATTAATTTCAAAGTACAACTTATTTGGAGGTTTGATGTAGTAGTTAACATGATGTTTACTATTATAAAAATTTTATTTGCTTATATTTTGTGGAAGGCAATTTTTGGTGAAAATGACATAGTTTCTGGCTTTACATTTAATTCAATGTTGTCCTATTATATAATAAGTTCATTTTTATCAGGTATTGATATGTCAAGAAGTACAAGTGAGGAGATATGCAATCGTGTAAAGTTGGGTACATTTTCAAAATACATGATTATTCCGATTGGTGCACAAAATTATTTTTTTGCTAAAAATTTTGGAATGACCTTTTTTTACTTAGTATTTAATATGATTTCTGCTTTTGTATGGATTTTTATATTTAAAATAGATTTTGCTTTTACATCAAATCCAATACAAATTTTAATTTCAATTTTGATGATTTTCTTAGGGCTTATTTTTATGATGCAGCTTCATTTCTTTATTGGAATTTTATCATTTAAATTTCTAGAGATTGGTTTTTTTAGAATGATGATCGATAACATAACTGAATTTGTTACAGGAACAATGATACCGCTTGTTCTTTTACCAGAAGTTGTAGTAAATGTTATGAAATTGTTTCCATTTTATTACACAACCTATTTACCATCTATGTTGTTAATAGGTAGAAATAGTAATGATGCAGTACAAGGACTGATTATTATAGCATTATGGGTTTTATTCTTCTTTATAGTAAATAAAATTGTCTATAAGAAGATGAGAACACTATTTGATGGGGTGGGGATATAATGAAAAAAAAATTTAAAATAATATTTATGTTACTAAAAATGAAATTATCAAAAATGATGGTGTTTAGATTTGATTTTTTTGGAGCATTTTTTGTAGATAGTTCATTATTTATATTACAATTGTTAATGTTTAATGGCATTTACTCTCATGTAGATTCAATAGGAGGTTGGCTGCGTGGAGAGATGATAATATTTATAGGAACTTTTTCATTAATAAATGCTATAAATATGACCATTTTCTGTTTTGGAATTTATGATATTCCACGCAAAATTCAAGAAGGAGAATTAGATTATTATATTACAAAGCCAATAGACCCATTGTTTAGATTGACATTTGAGAATATTAATATCGGTTCATCACCTTTAATTTTGGCAAGTATACTTATAGTTGTATATGGAGTATCTGGATTAAATTCAGAAATAATTTTTGCTATGGTACTGGCATATACATGTATGGTGTTATTGATGACATTGCTTTTTTATGATGTGTGTATTATATTTCGGACAATTCCATTTTTTGTTATATCATCCTCGGCTATAATGAGATTGGAAGATAATTTACTACCAATGAATATGAAAATTCCAGGTGTAATTTATGAAGGTATTTTTAAGCTACTATTTTATTTGATTTTACCATATGGAATTATGTCAACAATCCCAACTCAAATTTTGTCTGGGACATTAACAATAAAAGGATTAATCTACTCAATTAGTATTGTATTTGTATTTACAGTATTTATGTGGAGGTTTTGGAAATTAGGACTGAAACATTATAAAAGTGCAAGTAGTTAATAAATTTTCAGTTTAGAGGTGACAAGGAATGAAAAATATAGCAAATATTATTACTATACTTAGAATCATTTTATCAATAGCTTTGCTCAAAATAGAGATGTTTTCTTCTTTATTTTTTACAGTCTATATTATGTGTGGAGTAAGTGATTTTCTTGATGGATATATAGCTAGAAAAATGAATATAGAAAGTAAGCTTGGCTCAAGGCTTGATAGTATGGCTGATATATGTTTAGTAATATCAATGTTTATTATTATGCTTCCAGTGATAAATATTTCAAAATATATAGTATTATGGATATTAACAATTGTCCTTGTTCGAATTACATCAATAATTATAGTGATTCGTAAATACAACACATTTGCTATATTACATACATATGGAAATAAATTATCTGGTTTTATGTTATTCTGTTTACCTTTAGTTTATAATATTATGAATACAAATTTACTTGCAAGTATAGTTTGTGTTGTAGCAAGTATCTCAGCCACTGAAGAAGTAATAATACATATATTATCTAAAGAGTTAAAAATAGATATTAGTAGTATTATAGAAGTACTTATTTCATAAACCTGTTTCATATGATACTAGACAATAGAAACTAAAATTTATGTAAGTATTGATTAAAAGATGAAAAATAATTAGATTAAAGATTAAGGTATTATACTTATCATATATGATATTATAATAGCAAGATATATTAAAACTCTATTTAAATAATTATATATAATTTTTATGGGATTATATACGATTGTAGATACTATATTTGTATCTAGATTTGTAGATACAAATGCTTTATCTGCAATTAATCTTGTCTGTCCTATTATTAATATTATTGTTGGACTTGGAACCAGGCTTGCTACTGGAGGAAGTGCTATTGTAGCTTGCAAGATGGGGAATGGATATGGATGGAGCAAAGAAAATTTTTACTTTGACTATATTATCTGTAGATATAATTGGAATACTAATTACCAGTATAGGTTTACATCATCTATGTTTACAGCATTATCTAATGGAAAGATATCTGCAATACTATCTTTTTTACGTACATTTGGTTTTATAGCTATAGGTTTATTGACATTACCAAATATCTTGAATATAGATGGAATATGGTTAGCAGTGCCAATTGCTGAGCTTTTAACCTTATTTTTAACAGTTAGTTTTATATATAGATATAAGAATAAGTATAACTATATATAAATACAATAATAAATATAATTAATATATATCTTTTTCGACTGTACATCATTTAGCCCATAAGTAACGATTTTTCATTTATTTATGGGCTTTTATTGTATTCTTTCCTTTGGATTCATTCCTTAACTGACAAGTTTGTTCCTAACAACAGTACGATTTTAATGTTCTTTTACCATTTTGTTATCCATATACTGAATAATCAAATCAGCACCAAATTCATTACCACCTGCATTTCTAATTTCTTTTTGCATAAGCAATATACTTTGAGCTATAGTCGAATCATTAAGAACAGCTAAGGTAGAATTTTTAAGAATGTCACTTGTAATGTGTTTGTGAGAAATCTTTTTTCCTAAGTTTAAGCGTTCAATTTGCTGTGCGTTAGTTGGTTGGTCACTTATAAACGGAATAACCACCATAGGAACGCCAAAATAAAGAGACTCCATAACACTATTTAAGCCACCATGAGTTATAAAAACACTTGCTTTTTCTAATATTTCAAGCTGTGGTACAAAAGGGAAAATATAAAAATTATTTGGTATCTTACATAAATCTGATATATTTATTGAATTACCAACAGATATAATGACAGTTACATTTTCATCTTTAAAAGCATTGATACATTTTTTGTAAAATGACATTGCTTTATTTACAATTGTACCTAGAGCAATATAGACCAAATTATTTTTTGATTTTGGCAATATAAATTCATTTTTTTTATTACGTTGATAAATAGAGGTACCCAGAAACTTAAATTTATTTTCTGAAAAATCTTCTGCATATGGTTGGAATTTTTTTACAGTATATACAAGATTAAGTTCTGGAGGATTTTCAGTAATCTCTTTTAACCAAGAATCAGTCTTTAATTTAATTCCCTTTGACACTTTTTTAGTCCATCTACGACATACCCATTCAAAACGAAATACACTTAACACGCCACCCGAATTAATAAATTCTTTCATCAAAACTTTATTAGTAGCTGGTGCAGTAATAATCCTAATAACAGGTTTATTGAATCTCTCTGCTATATGTTTTCCTAGAAAGAAAAAATGCTCATAAATAATTAAATCGAATTCATGTGCTACCTTTATAGAGGCTTGATAGACATTTTTTATTTGAATAGAAAGTTTTTCGTTATCTTCATAATAAAGGAAATCAGCTCCCACTTCTAAGACTTTATCTTTCCATTCTTCAGTTAGTAAGTATGTTACAGAATTACCTCTATTCACTAATTTTTCCACTAACCCAAGGGTAGGGTATACGTGTCCAGAAAAAGGTAAATTTATAAATAAAATTTTCATAATCAAACCTCCTTAAAATGTTTTTATTATATATTCACTTTGTAAATATAAGAGGTGGAACTTTTAACGTTCTACCTAAAAATTCAGAAATAACTGTATGCTGTTTATTTTTATTGGACCTTATTATTAACTAATTTGTAAAATAGTGAAATGCTCTAATGATTTGTAAAATAGCTCTTGCTTAGAGCTAAAATAATGATAAAACATTCCAACTTCTCCATTAACCTTATTTAATATCATGCTAACAGAGATGATTTCATACCCATACTTTAAGAATAATTGAATAGCAGAATTTAGTATTTCTTCTCTTTTTCCTCCTTACTAAAGCAGATTTTCTTGCCATAAAATTAGCATCTTATTTTTAAATAAACAGAATATTGTAAGGTGTTACTTTGACTTTTTTAGTGATTGATTTTATCTATTAGAAATGTTGCTATTAGTAATATAAAAGGAGAGTAAATAAAATGGACAAAATTATTTTAGGATTACTTATGCTTAAGAAGCTGACAATTTATGAACTGAGAAGTGTCATAGAAATGAATTTCACTTCGATGTGTAGCAACAGTATGGGAAGTATTCAAGCGGCAATAAAAAAGTTGCTTGAAAAGAAGATGATAGTGTATGAAGAGTTTGTTGAAAATAGTGTCAATAAGAAATTTTATTCATTAACGGATGCAGGAAAAGCATGTTTTTTAGAATGGGTAGAGACGTCTATGGTTGCAGGTAAAGTGAAGGATATGGAATTAAGTAAATTATTTTTTATGGGATTTGTTCCAACGCAAAAAAGATTGTCACTAATTCAATCTTATATTGTTGACCTCAAAAAGGAAAGAGAGCAGTTGGAGAATATCAAAATACAAGACATCAATGTTGCAAAATTACAGTATATTACCTATCTAGAAGAAAACCAAGAACAGTTTAATCACTTTTTACAAGATACTGAACATTCCAACATACAAAGAGATATTCAAGATATAATTGATTTTGAGTTATTGACCTTAAAGTTTGGAATTGACAGGACAAATTTTGAAATAGCATGGTTTGAAAATTTAAAGAAGAAATTAATTAATGAGTGGCCAAACAATAGTCAGAATCAAGGAAAAGGGGGTAGCTAACATGAAAGGAACTGTAATAATAACTGGAGCTAATTCAGGGATAGGAAAGGCAGCAGCATTTAAGTTTGCATCAGAGGGTTATAGGATTATAATGGCATGTCGTAATATTCAGATTAGTGAACCCGTGTGTCACGAAATTATAGCTAAAACTAAAAATATTAATGTGGATTTGCTTCAACTAGATATTTCATCGAGACAATCAATTTATAGTTTTTGTGAGACCTATAAAAAAAAATACAATGTATTGGATATCTTAATCCATAATGCTGGACATTTTAAACATGGAGAAAAAAATTTTCAACGAAGTATTGATGGTATAGAATTAACATTTGCTACCAATCTATTTGGGCCAGTTCTTATGACCAATTTATTATTGGATATGCTTGCTAAATCAAAAAATCCTAAAATTCTAAATGTATGTAGTACAAATATAAAGCATTTTTTTGATGAAAGAAGAAAAATTAATTTTGGAGTTTTAAGTGGTGAAACTGTAGAAGATAAAGAATATAATTCTTATAAAATTTATGGAGATTCTAAAATAGCTTTACTTATGGTTACAAGTATGATGAAACAAGAATACAAGCCTTATAATATAAGTGTAAATGCAATTATGGTTCCAGCAACAAAAATGAGTAAAGAAACAATTAAGAAATTTAATTCGTATTGGAAAGTACTTGCATTTTTACAAAACATTATTATACCAAAATCAGAAATTATTGGAGAGGCTTACTTTTCGATTTGCACCTCTAATGTTTATACAGGTATGACTGGAAAACTAATAAATCACCAAGGAAAGATTGTTGAAATGGCTAATGACTCAATATCATTTATAAAAAGCATTACAAGCACAGATGTTTATCCACCTTATGTCAATAACAAAGAGACAATAGAGAAAGTATGGACTATATGTAAACAATATGTTGAAAATGCTAAATGTAATTTGCTAGCATAACACATATAATTCATAAGGTTATTATAGCAACAACATAATCTTATTAATATTTCTAAAAGGATGGAATATTCTTGATAATTCTGTTCAAATTTTATTTAATTGTTTGAATTAATATGAGAAAGATTACAATTAGCTATAATTTAATTTATAATTGATATGTACTTGATTTTGTTTAATTATTTGAATATACTTTAAGCAGAACGCATAGAGTTAGAGGGTTAGTAGATAAAAGACAATAACTCTTTATTAGGAGTGATTTTACTATGGAAACATACTTTGATAAGAAAATATTACTTGTTGATGATGAAAAAGATATAATAAATTTAATTGAGGAAGTATTGATAAAGGATGGCTTTAAAAATATTGTTAAAGCTTATAATGGCTTAGATGCGATTTCTTTGTGTAAGATAGAATGTCCAGATGTTGTTATTCTCGACATAATGTTACCTGATGTAGATGGCATAGAAGTGTGCAAAAAAATTAGAGAGTTTTCATATTGTTCAATTCTCTTTCTTTCATCAAAAGATGATGATATTGACAAAATACTTGGTCTTAGTAGTGGAGGAGATGATTATATAACAAAGCCATTTAGTCCAAGAGAAGTTGTTTTTAGAGTCAAAGCTCAGTTGCGTAGACAACAATATCAAAGTGTTGTATCATCAGAAAAATCAATAATTAGGTTAGGTAATATTACAGTTGATACAGAAGGATGCCGTGTGTATAAAGATGAAAATGAAATTGAGTTAACAGGTAGAGAATATCAACTTTTAAGTTATATGGCTCAAAATTTAAATAAAATTATAGGAAAAGAAAGTCTTTATGAACAGGTATGGGGTGTATATAGTAGTATATGCGACAATACAATTATGGTACATATAAGACATCTAAGAGAAAAGATTGAAGATAATCCTTCAAATCCTAAAATACTTATAACAGTCAAAGGGCTTGGATATAAGCTTGTGAATAGAGTTGATTAGGATGAATTTTAGTGATTGTTTTTTAGGCACTCATTTATGAGTGCCTATTAATATGCTTATACTTTAGTAAAATATTTACGATTTCAAATTAAATACCTTGTCAATCCAACCTTTATAAAACTTTTCTTCGTGAGAAACTAAAATAATACTTCCCCTAAATTGTTTCAAAGCATTTTGTAAAGCATCTTTTGTTTCTGCATCAAAGTGGTTAGTTGGTTCATCTAAAATCAAGAAATTACAAGGTGACAACATCACACAACATAATTTAACCTTAGACTGTTCACCACCACTTAGTGTGGAAACACTTCTTGAAACATGTTCTTCTTTTACACCACACTTGGCTAAAGAGCGTCTGATTTCCTTTGTGCTTAATTTTGGATATATATCTGCCATTATTTGAAGTGGTGTTTTAGTAGGATTTTCCCATTTTAAATCCTGCTCATAATAACCAATTTTTATCTGGTCAGAAAAGAGGAAGCTTCCAGAAATACAAGGGATATCTTTAACCAATGTTTTTAACAAAGTGGATTTACCAATTCCATTAAATCCAGTTATAACTACTTTTTGACCTGCATTAACAGAAAAATTTAATTTTGGTAGTAATGGATAATAGTATCCAACTTCAAGATTAGTTACTGTGAGTGTGTTTTGCACAGATATTTCAATTTCTGCAAATTGGATACATGGTTTTCCTGTAAAGTTAGGAGGAGCTATTTTTTCTATTCTATCCAATTGTTTTTGTCTTCCTCTTGCAATTTTTGAATTTACACCAGCCTTATTTTTACGTATAAATGTTTCTTCTTTTTCTATTTTCTTTTGTTGCGCTTGATATTTTCTAATATAATCCTCTCTTAAGTGTGATTTTTGTTTAAGAAATTCTGAGTATTTTCCATGATACTTTTTAATCATTCCAAATTCTATATCGAGAATACCTGTGGAAATTTTTTCTAGAAAGTCGAAATCATGGGAGACTACAATAAATGCACCTCTAAATGTATTTAGATAATTGGCAAGCCATTCAACATGCTCTTTGTCTAAAAAATTTGTTGGTTCATCTAATAATAAAACTTCATAATTAGAAAGTAGTAATTTTGCCATAATTACTTTTGCTCTTTGACCTCCACTAAGTTCCCCAATAATACGATTCATTCCTATTGAATCTAGTCCAAGACCATTTGCTACCTTATTTATTTCATTGTCTATAGAGTAGAAATCACTTGCTATTAATTGCTCTTGATAAGTTGATGCCTTAATAAGTTGTTGCTCATTTCCAGATATAGAACTTTCTTGATATAGCAAATTCATTTCTTTCTCTATTTTATAGAGGTCTTCAAATGCAGTGTGTAAATACAATGATATTGTTGTATCTCTATTAATATCTGCATATTGGTCCAAATGACCTATTTTGATATTAGGTTGCCACTTAATCTCTCCTGTATCTGGGATAACTTCTCCTAATAAAATTTTAATTAAGGTGCTTTTACCTACACCATTTTGGCCAACCACACCTATATGTTCGCCTTTAAATAAATCAAAGTCAGCTTTTTCGTACAGTGATTTATCCATAAAACACTGTGATAAATTATTTACTTTTAATAAACTCATAATTCGAACTCCTTTTTTACTATAAAAATTTTATGAAAATAAAAAAGCAGAGGAATAGCATTATAAAATGCCGACCTCTGCTTTTGGAAAAACAAAAGGCCATAGATAAGCATTGCTATCTATGGCCATAAAATCTATATATCTATCGGCAAATAGGTAAATTTAAATAAGCATAGCTAAAAAACTACACTAAACCTATATTTGCCGATGAAGATAGAAGCTTTAAGCTTCCAGATTAACCTCTACACAACGCTTCATCATATACATTTGTGTAGAGTTAAGTTTTCTAACAAGTTTAACTAATTTTATATAAATCATAATTATTCACATCCTAATCTCAATATTAATTCTAATTCATTTATATTTAAATTGTACTATTGTACTTTTGATTTTTTTATTTAATTTAATACATATATCACTAATTATAGCTTAAATCATGTTATCATAATACTTAATTATAGTCAATATAAAAGATATTTTTACACAAGAACTTTTATAATACAATAAGTTTAAGTTATATTATAAAAATAAAGGATATGAATTAATTACAATAAAATAGAAGCTACTTACAAGATTTTAAAAAAGTAAATAGCTTCTTTTATTTGAATATATTTATATATTATATATTATATAAATATTTAAATTATAGCAATTCTCCATATTTTTTTATAAAGATTTTTTTTATCATAGTTACCAATACCATATAAGATAAGATAGTAAAAATTAACCCTATAAAATAGATATTTGGTAGTGGAATCATACCAATAGCATTTCCAAATGATGTATAAGGTATAATAGTTCCAATTGTAATTCCTATTGTTGTTAAGAGCGTTAGTCTCCATGAAGCTCTACTTTTAACAAATGGAATGTGTGGAGTTCTTATCATATGAATAACCAATGTTTGAGACCATAAAGATTCTACAAACCATCCTGCATGAAATAGAGATATAAAACCAAGTTGACTTGTAGTATCTAAGCTATGAAAACTTCCGCCAAATACTCTTGGACATATGAAAAAATACATTAATATATATGTTGTAATATCAAATATTGAACTAGTTGGACCAATCCAAGTCATAAATTTACTTATAGATGATGAGTCCCATTTTCTTGGGATTTTTAGATAATCATCATCTACATTATCCCATGGAATAGTTATACATGAGATATCATAGATTAAGTTTAGCACTAAAATTTGAATTGGTAACATTGGTAAAAATGGTAGAAATGCACTTGCTATTAATACAGAAAACATATTGCCAAAATTAGAACTTGCTGTCACCTTTATATACTTTATAATATTTGCATATGTTTTTCTTCCTTCAATAACACCTTCTTCTAATACCATAAGGTCTTTTTCAAGCAGTATAATATTTGCACATTCCTTAGCAATATCAACAGCTGTATCAACAGATATTCCAACATCAGATTCTTTCATAGCAGCAGCATCATTTATACCATCACCCATAAAACCAACCGTATGACCATTTCTACGAAGAGATGCGACTATACGAGATTTTTGCTCTGGAGAAAGTTTTGCAAATATACTTGTACATTTCACCATTTCATCAAGTTTAGTATCACTCATGTCTTCTATATCTGAACCAAGTAGGATATTTTTAACTTTAATGCCTACTTGTTTACAAATACATTTTGTTACTGCATCATTATCACCAGTTAGGACTTTTACATCAACTCCATTTTCAAGTAATGCTTTTATAGCATTAGCTGTACTTTTTTTTGGAGGGTCTAAAAATGCAAGATAACCTATTAAAACCATGTTACTTTCGTCAGAAACTGAAAAAGAATCTATAGGTGAAGGGTTGTTTTTTTGGGCAATGCCTAAAACTCTCATCCCATCATCATTATACTTAGAAACAGTTGTAAGAATTTCCTTACGTATTTCATTAGTGATTAACTGAATATCACCTTTATATTCAACATGAGTACAAATTGATAGCATTTCTTCAATAGCACCTTTTGTAATAAGCTGAGTTTTTCCTAGTTTATTTTTAACAACTACACTCATTCTTCTTCTATTGAAATCGAATGGGATTTCATCAATTTTTGTGTAGTTTTTCCAAAGTTCTTGCATACCATTTTCATTTGCATGGTTGATAATAGCTATATCCATAAGGTTCTTAAGACCTGTTTGATGGTAACTATTTAAAAATGCATGACGAAGAACTCGTCTATCTTCCTTGCCATGAATATCAAGAGAATATTCTAAGATTACTTTATCTTGAGTCAAAGTTCCTGTTTTGTCAGTGCAAAGTATATCCATAGCACCAAAGTTTTGGATAGAACTTAAGTTTTTAACAATAACCTTTTTCTTTGACATAGCAACTGCTCCTTTTGCAAGGTTTGCAGATACTAACATTGGTAACATTTCTGGTGTAAGTCCAACTGCTACTGAAAGTGCAAACAAAAATGCTTCTGTCCAATCACCTTTTGTAAAGCCATTTACAAAGAGAACAATTGGAACCATGACAAACATAAATCTTATAAGTAACCATGAAACTGAATTAACACCTTTTTCAAAACTTGTTATAGTTTTTTTATTTGTTATTTGTTGAGCAATAGAACCAAATATAGTACAATCACCTACTGCAATGACAATAGCTATAGCTGAGCCACTGATTACATTACTACCCATAAATGCAAGGTTGTCTAAATCAAGAACATTATTTGAAGTACTTTTTTTAGTATTATAAAACTTTTCTATTGGTTCACTTTCTCCTGTAATAGAAGACTGACTAACAAATAAATCTTTAGACTGTAATATACGTACATCAGCTGGAACCATATCACCAGCAGCAAGATGGATAATATCTCCAACTACAACTTCTCTTAGTGGTATTTCCACTAATTCTTTAGAATTACGCATAACTGATATAGTAGTATTTACCATTTCACTTAGAGCTTGAGCTGCTTTTCCAGAGCGAGATTCTTGAATAAATTGCAATAGACCACTTATAGTTACCATTGTTAAGACTATAATAACTGTAGTTGCATTTTTATCATCAGGTTTTGCTAAAATAACATCTGTAATAAAGGAAATTATAGCTAAAGTAAGAAGTACAATAGTAAAGGGATTTATAAAAGATTTTATAAGTTTTTTTATAAAAGAATCACCTTTTTTTTGAGTGATTTCATTTTTGCCGTACTTATCTTGCATTTTATTAACCATTTTTTCACAATAGCCATTATAAGAATTTTCATATTCGTTTAATAAAATACAGGCGCTCATTGTAGCTGAATCAATTAAACGTTCCTTTGAAGTTGAACTAGATGAAGTTCTTGTAATAAATTTTTTATTTAATTTTTTTATCATGTCTAAATCCTCCTTAATAATTATCTGTTTTGTACAGAAAAAAGGAAGTAAAGACATAAGCCTGTGACGAAAACACATCGCTTATTTTATATTTATTAAAAACAGGTAGAAGAAATAAGACGTACAAAATAGTACATGTATTCTTCAAATAAGTGACTACTTCGCCCGACAGGGCTTATGCTACTACTACTTCCTACGTCCATTTTCTCCACCTCCTAAATTCAAAATATATAAGCCTATAATAGACAAATAGGTATTAAAAAATCCCTTGTCAAAGCAAGAACAATGACAAGGGATTTAAATCCATATAAAAATAACCAAGGTATAAAAACCTAAGTATATTTATAAAACAGTACAAACTGTTTCATTCATCGTTCAAGCTTTAACTTCATAGGGCGATGAAATTGCGTTAGATTATGCCTTGGAATCGACATAAACTGTTGACCTTCTCATAGTGTCTCCACTATTTTGCGGCAGCAACCCGTATCCCTATGGTAGCCTCACCTACCGAAATATTTAATTTCTCTAAAATTGTAAGCTATAAAAAAATATTTGTCAATAGCTTGAAAAAAACTAAGTACAGTTAATATTTTCTATTACTTGCTATAAATTACATATTTTTCCCTAGCAGAATATATTCATAAAATATTGCGACTTATAAAATCAAAGGTGTAGTATTGTTGAACTTTTAATGGTATGCTAAGATATTTATATAATTATAATAAATAAAAATATATAATTACTATATAAAGTTATACTTTTAGAGTAATCACTAAAAATATATGTTTATTTATTCTTAGATAAACATATATTTTTTTAAGTATTAAGTATAATGATAAGTTTATGTATGATATAAATCTAAGTAATGTATTATTAGAATGATTATAAATAATTTGAGGGAAGGTTTTATATGAGGGGGGATAAAGTTTGTGTCAATTAAGAGACTGATTTTCATCGTATTTTTAATTAATTGTATGATATTTATGTGTTTTCCAATACAATCACTTGCAAAGACAGAAAAACGTGTTATAAAAGTAGGTTTTTTTGATTTTGAAGGATATCATGATTATGATAAAAATGGAAATAGAAATGGGTATGGATATGAATATCTTCATGAGATTGCAAAGTATACTGGCTGGACATATGAGTATGTATCTGGTACATGGGAAGAGTGTCAAACTATGTTAGAAAATGGACAGATTGATTTACTTACTTCTGCACAATATACAAAAGAACGTGCTGAGAAATTTGATTTTTCAGAGGTACCTATGGGAAGTAGTTATGCACGACTTACAGTAAAAAGTGGAAATTCAAAGTATACACCAAATGATTATAAAAATTTTAATGGAATAAAGGTTGGACTACTTTATGGAAATAGTAGAAATGAACATTTAAAGAAATTTGCAAATGAAAAAGGATTTAATTACACATTTAAATATTTTAAAAATCAGGAAGAATTGGAAAATGAACTAAAAAATGGAAAAGTAGATGCTATATTAACTAGTAGTTTGAGAAAAGTCAAAAATGAAAGCGTAATTGCGCAATTTGCTCCATCCCCATTTTATTGTATTGTAAAAAAAGGTAACACTGAACTGTTACAAGATGTAAATGAAGCTTTAGAAGATATTGAGATGGACAATCCAGCATATAAGTTTAATTTATATAGTAAGTACTATCAGTCTAGTAATAAAGATACATTTATTCTTTCCAGGGAAGAAAGCAATTACTTAAAAAGAAATAATCATATACGTGTAGTAAGTATGCCAAACTCATATCCATTATCATATTTAGATACAGGTAGACTTAAAGGTATTGTACCAGATATATTTGATTTAATTGTAAAAGAGCTTGGATTAAGTATAGATTATGTAAAAGCTAATTCATATAAAGAATCGATTGATATGGTAAAAGAGGGAAAGGCAGATGTTATATGTTTTTTTAATTCAGATTATGGGTGGTCAGAGCAGAATGGAATTAAGATTACATCTCCTTATATGACATTGAACTATAGCATTATAACTAAAAATTATAAAAATACCAAAATTGATAATATAGCTGTTGCTGAGAGCGATACATTCAATGATGAGTATATCAAAGAACACTATAAAGGTAGCAATATTCAAAGATATAAATCTGAAGAAAAAGCTATAAATGCAGTAAAAAGTGGAGATGCAGATGCAGCATTTGTAAATACATATTCTGCTGAAGACTATATACAAAAAGATTATAATAATTTAAAAGCAATTCTAGTTAATGATTATAAAACTAATATATCTTTAGGTGTTGGAAAAAATATAAATCCAACATTATATTCCATTTTGGATAAGAGAATAAATGCACTTAATAAAGATGAGTATTCAGAAATTATTGCAAAGCATACAATTTTTCAAGACTATAAAATTAGTTTATCACAGTATATTCATCAGCATCCAGTTCAAACAGTTTTAATTTCTTTTTGTTTCTTTTTAGTTATAATAGCAGTACTTTCTTATGTTATTGCAATCAACAAAAGACATTCCAATCATATTTTTGATTTGGCATTTAAAGATGTAGAGAATGGAGTTTGGAATTACAATGGATTTGAAGATCAAGCACCACGAATTCTAGAAAAGCATAGAGAAAAATTTTATACAGTAATTGCTTTTGATATATCTAAGTTTGCTATCATAAATGAAAATTATGGTAGAGATTCTGGAGATATGATTATAAAAGAAGTTGCATCAGTTTTGAATAGCGTTATTGGAGACAGGGCATTAATAGCTCATGTAAAAGCAGACCATTTCCTTTTACTCCTACCCTATGATTTAAAAGAAGATTTGGAATTAACTCTTATTGATATAAGTAAAAGTATTTCATACTTTGAAGTTAAGGGGATTGGCATTAAAGTAAAGGCAAATTTTGGAGTATATATTATCAAAGAGCAAGACATTGTTATTACAAAGGCTATTGATTATGCTGAAATTGCTAGAAGAAAAGCAAAAAGAAGTAATTCATCTATTATATATTTTGATGAATCTCTTAGAGAAAGTCTTAACAAAGAAAAAGAGATTGTTGATAGGATAGATTATGCATTAGAACATAATGAATTTCAGGTTTATTATCAACCTAAGTTTGATATGAGAACAAATAACATTATTGGTGCAGAAGCACTTGTTAGGTGGAATCATAAAGAACTTGGATTTATGAATCCAGGAGAATTTATACCTATACTTGAAAAGAGTGGTGGAATTATAGATGTTGATTTTTTTGTGTTAGAAGAAGTATGTAAGTTGACAAGATTTTGGATAAGTTCTGGAGTTAAACCCATTTCAATCTCTGTAAATCAATCAAGAGTACATTTTCAGAAAAAAGATTATATAAATAGATTACAAAGTTTGCTTGCTAAATATGATATACCTAAAAGCATCATTGAACTTGAGATAACTGAAAGTCTATTTGAAAATGATAGTATATCAAATGATATGATAAATGAGATTAAGGAACTTGGTTTTTTAATTTCTGTTGACGATTTTGGTTCTGGATATTCTTCATTACATCTTCTTAATCAAGTTTCTGTAGATATTCTTAAAATAGATAAATCTCTCTTAGATAATTCTGAAGGAAAAGGTAAGGTAGGTAAGATTATTAGTAAAGTAGTTGAGATGGCAAATGACTTGGGATTAGAGGTGATTTGTGAGGGTGTTGAGAGGATAGAACAAGCAGAATTTTTAATGAGTATTGATTGTTACTATGCACAAGGTTATTTGTATGCAAAGCCTATGCCAAAAGATACATTTCTTAAAGAAGTAGATAAATTTAAAGGTATGTAAAAGGATACATATAATATATGTATATAGAGAAATACATATATTATTAATACTAAGTAATGATTGTAATTTTATAAATATATAAATTATAATCATTACTTTTTTTATAAAATAAAAAAGTTTGTTACTATAAAATAATAATTCGAAGAGTATTAGCTTTACACTTAGAAAAATTTAGTTGATATACAATAAAAATACTAATTTTAATTTAGTTTAAATATTTTAAGTGTGTCATGTATGTTGTATTTAATTAGTTTAAAAATTTAATGATAAATACTATATTTCATTAAATTTTATTGAAATAATTTAAATTATTTACTTATTTTAAATTATTAGATAAAATTATATTAAATAATTAAGGAGGTGAATAGACATAGACGAGATAGATTTAAAAATAATTAATTCTCTAAAAAAGAACAGTAGAGCCTCAACTTCTGAAATAAGTAGACAAGTTAATCTATCAATACCAGCAGTTTCAGAGCGTATAAAGAAAATTGAACAGTCAAATATAATTAAAAAGTATACTATTCAAATCAATCGAGAAAAAACAAAGTATAAACTTTTAGCTTTCGTATTTATCAATACAGATTTATCTAAAAGTATAGAAGAGTTTAAGAAGACTATGTTGGAGTATGACACTGTATTAGAATGTCATCACATTTCAGGAGAATATGATTATTTAATAAAAGTATTAGCAGAGGATACAAATGAACTTGAAGAATTTATATCAATAACTTTGAAAAAAATTAGAGGAATCCAGAAAGCTAATACAACCATTGTTTTATCAACAATTAAAGAGGAAATTAATACAATCAAAGATATTTTTTAGATAAGCATATACTAAAATATTGATTATATTAATACCTACTTTCTTACATATTTTTAGGAGGAAAATACAATATGAAAGTTTTAGTTTTTTTAGCAAAAGGTTTTGAAACTATGGAATTTAGTGTATTTGTAGATGTTATGGGATGGGCTAGAAATGATTATGATTACGATATAGATGTAGTAACTGGTGGATTTAAAAAGCAAGTTGTAAGCACATTTAATGTTCCAGTATTAGTTGACAAAACAATAGATGAAATATGTGTAGATGATTATGATGCATTAGCTATTCCTGGAGGATTTGAAGAGTTTGGATTTTATGACGAAGCATATGATATATCTTTTTTAGACTTAATAAGAGAGTTTGATGCAAAAGGGAAGATAATTGCTACTATTTGTGTAGCAGCTTTACCTGTTGGTAAAAGTGGTGTTTTAAAAAATCGTAAAGCTACTACATATCATTTAAAAGATGGTCAAAGACAAAAACAGTTAAGTAAATTTGATGTAAATGTAGTCAATGAGCCAATTGTTGTAGATAGAAACATTATAACTTCATATTGTCCAGAAACTGCACCACATGTAGCTTTTAAGCTTTTAGAAATGTTGACATCTAAGGAACATATGGAAGTTGTAAAATTAGCTATGGGATTTAAATTATAATAAATTAAAGATTATTTAAGTAATCAGAACCCCAATCACACATAACATCTAAAATAGGAATAATGCTTTTTCCAAAATCAGATAATGAATATTCAACTTTTGGAGGTACAACAGGATAAACAACTCTTACAATTAAGCCATCTGTTTCTAATTCACGTAATTGTTGAGTTAGCATTTTAGCAGTTGCTTTAGGTATTAATTTTTTAAGTTCATTAAACCTTAATGTGGTATCTTTAAGATGCCAAAGAATAAGTGTCTTGTATTTACCAACAATCAATGCAAGGGTTGCTTCTATAGAACAACTGTAATTACTTGAACATTTTTTCATTTTTTTAGACCTCTCAATATATTTTGAAGTACCCTTTTTGGTACTATGTTACAAAAAAGTACATTATTGTAATATATAATTATAGTGATAAGATTATAGCATAGGTTAAATAAATCATCAACTTAGCCTAATAAAATGATAGGGGGGGAAATAAATGAATTTTGTTGAAATCGCAAAAAAAAGATATTCTTGTCGTAATTATCAGGATAAAAAGGTTGAAAAAGAAAAGCTTGAGAAAATTTTAGAAGTTGCTAGAGTAGCTCCAACAGGGGGTAATCGTCAGCCTCAAAGATTAATTGTAATACAAGAAAAAGAAGGTCTTAATAAAGTTTCTAAGGCTGCGAATATATATGATGCACCATTAGCAATTATCGTATGTGGGGATAAGGATAAAGTTTGGACAAGACCTTTTGATGGTAAACAACTTACAGATATTGATACAAGTATAGTTACTGATCACATGATGTTACAAGCAACTGAACTTGGATTAGCGAGTGTATGGGTATGCTATTTCAATCCAGATGTAATTAGAGAAGAATTTAATTTGTCAGATAATCTTGAGCCAGTAAATATATTACTAATAGGATACGAAGTTGGAACACCAGAAAGTCCAAATAGACATGATAAAACTCGTCTTCCTTTAAATGAAATTGTTTCTTATGAAACTCTTTAGATATAAAAGTAAACTATCTATATGAGATATATAATGAGTTATTTTTTAAAATAAAGTTTTATAAAAAGTTAATACTTATATAAAATTAATTTTAGTGAAGTATATATCTAGTTGAACAATGATGTATACTTCACTATTTTAATTACTTAGAATACCCACTAATACTTTGAATATCTGCTAAGCTTAAATTTTCATTATATTAACTAAAATACATCGATATTAATTAAAATACATCAATTAAATCAATTTTCGAGTCTGGAAAACCACTTAAAATATAATCCTTTATATCACTTAGGTGGTTATAAATTTGTTTTTCATAAATTCCATCAGGAGCATATACAAAGTATAGAATATTTTTAGTTTTTTTTGTAATTTGTGTACGATTATCTGGTCAATTAAGAATACTAGATAGTATACCAAGGTTATCTGATAAAAATAAATCGTCTTTTGTTAGAGTTTGCTTTCTTTCTCCTATACCATAAAAATGTTCATTTTCATTTGCTAAATCTATTTTTAAAGGCAATTCTATCTTATCAAGGTCATGTCCTGCTGTTAGAAGAAGATTTTTTAATTCTGCTAAAAACATTGCTTGAATAGGCAGATTTACATTTGGAATACCTTTTGATTTTAGTAAAAGGGATTCTAATTGAAGTAATACAGGATAAGTTTTTTTAAATTTTTTATAATACTTTATGTAGTTGGAAAGAGGCTCTGTTTTAATTTTTTCTTTGCGATTGTATTCAGGGTTTTGTGCAATAATATTTTCAATTTCAGAGTTTTTAAGAAGTAAAAAATTTTCTTCATTAGGTGTTGAATAGGTCATATTTACAATCATAACTCCAAATTTAATATTGGGATAAATTTCCTTTGTGTTACTTGATATTTCTAACATAATTTAGACTCCTTTTAATTTTTTGTTTTATGGTATAATCTTAGCAAGTAAAAAATGGATTTTGTAGTTCCATTTTTATAGTAATTTTATAGAACCACTTTTGGAGGTATTAAAATGTGGATTACAATTAATAGAAATAGTGGCATATCATTGTCAAGACAAATTTATTGTGAGATAAAAGACATGATTTTAAGCGGGAGCTTAAATTTTGAACAAAAACTACCTTCATCTAGAACTTTGGCAAAAGAACTTTCTGTATCACGAAATACAGTGTTAGATGCATATAATCAATTAATTGCAGAGGGATATTTGGAAACAAGGCATGGCTATGGCACAACTATAGCCAAAGTAATATTAGACCATCAAATTGACTTTAAGTTAGACTATACTTCTGAAATTAGAGATAGTTTACATGAGTATAAACAAAATAATTATATAGATTTCTGTTCTGGAATTCCAGAATTAAAGCTATTTCCACGCAAAGAATTATCAAAGTTATATAAACAAATACTACATGATTTGTCACACTTAGATTTTAGATATAATAGTACTGCAGGGGTGTGGAAATTAAGAGAAGAAATATCACAATATTTATTTCGTATTAGAGGAATTAGATGTAGTCCACGAAATATTATGATTGTTTCTGGTTCAACACAAGGGCTATCTTTAATATCACAAGTTTTATATAAAAATAATCAAAAAGTTATTGTGGAGGATCCTATCCACAAAGGATTGTTAAAAGTAATTTCTACTGTGGGATATTCAGTTGTTGGAATTCAAGTGGATGATAAAGGTATAAATACTAACCTAATAAAATCTATAAAGGATGTTTCTTTTATATATACAACACCTTCACATCAATATCCATTAGGTGGTATTTTACCAATTCAAAGAAGACTAGAACTTATTAAATATGCAGTAGAGAATAATTGCTATATAGTTGAAGACGATTATGACAGTGAATTTAGATATGAAGGTCAACCAATTAGTTCCCTCTATGAACTTAATCCAAATAAAGTAATTTATATAGGTTCGTTTAGTAAAATACTATCTCCAGCCATTCGTATGGGATTTATGTTGTTACCAGATGATATAATAGATGACTATAAATCCTTAAAAATGTATTCTGATGTTCATACAGAATCTATATCTCAGTATGTTCTAGCTGAATTTATTAAAAATGGAGATTTGGAAAAACATATATTTAAAATGAAGAAGCTATATAATAGAAAGCGTAAATATCTTATTGATATTTTGAATATTGAATTTACAAATGAATTTAAAATAAAGGGGCAAGTAGCTGGGCTTCATATAGTTGTTCATTTTTATAATGTTATTTTTACTGAAAAACTAATCAATCAAATTTATAAAGCAAATATCAGGGTTTATCCTATACAGCAATATGCAATTGAGAATAAAGCAGAATATGACCATGAAGTTGTCCTAGGATATGCTCATCTTAATTTTGATGAAATTGAACAGGGAGTAAGAATGCTTAGAAAAATAATACATACAAATTAAGATGTATTAGGAAAGGTTTTTTACAATATCTTATTTTTAGGTATGTATTTTACTTTAGTTTTTTTACAACTCACATATTCATTTATACTACATACTTCCAGTTGTATTGTGTGGACAAATTACTTATTGTATTCTGAAATCATCAATTAAGGAAGGTAGATGAAATGTATGAATAAGATAATATAAGTAATTAATTTGCAAAAAAGCTATGATACTTTTAAAGCTGTGAAAGGGATTGATTTTTATGTAGAGGAAGGGAATTTGTTTGCATTACTGGGAGCTAATGGTGCTGGAAAATCTACAACAATTGATATTCTTTGTACGTTATTGAGTTATGATAGCGGAGAAGTGATTATAGATGGGCATAAATTAGGTGTAGAGGATAATAAAATTAAAGAAAAAATTGGAGTAGTATTTCAAGAAAGTATACTAGATTTACTTTTGACAGTAAGAGAGAATCTTACAATTCGTGCAAAATTTTATATCAAGAATAAAGATAAAGTAAGACAAATTGTACATAAAGCTGCTTTATCTGTAGGAGCTATGGAATTTATAGATAGACCATATGGTAAATTGTCTGGAGGTCAAAAGCGTAGGGCTGATATAGCAAGAGCTCTTTTAAATACTCCTAAAATACTGTTTCTAGATGAGCCTACAACAGGGCTTGACCCAGAATCTAGAAAATGTGTATGGGATACTATATTAAAATTACAAAAACAATATGGTTTTTCTATAGTTCTTACAACCCATTATATGGAGGAGGCTTCAAAAGCTGATTATATTGTAATGCTTGACTATGGTGTTATAACAGCAAAAGGTTCACCT
Source organism: Clostridioides sp. ES-S-0048-02 (assembly GCF_020658495.1). Taxonomy (NCBI): domain Bacteria; kingdom Bacillati; phylum Bacillota; class Clostridia; order Peptostreptococcales; family Peptostreptococcaceae; genus Clostridioides; species Clostridioides sp. ES-S-0048-02. Next base: position 121,180 of record NZ_JACVWH010000008.1, on the reverse strand, counting down.
CATGAACTAAAATATAAATACAAAGCAAATAATTTAGATGATGTATTTTTGACTATAGTTAGAAATAGAGGTGAAAAAAATGTTTAATATAGCACAAAGAAATATAATGATTTTTTTAAGAAATAAAAGAGGAGTATTTTCATCTTTTTTAGGTGCAATAATTGTAATCGGCATCTATGTTATTTTTTTAGGAGAAAATTTAAAGGAAGGTTATCCAAATATTAAAGATATAGACATATTAATGAATAGTTGGGCAATGGCAGGAATTATTTCTGTTGTTTCTGTAACTACAACAATGGGTTCTTTTGGAGTTACAGTATTGGATAAGGAGTTAAAAAGAAACAAAGATTTTTATTGTTCACCTGTTAAAACAAGAGAGCTGGTAGGAGGATATATTTTAAGTTCATATTTAATTGGTGTAATTATGAGTATATTTACATTTATACTTGCAGAGATATATATTGTATCAAGTGGGGGACAATTTATACTTGCAGAGATATATATTGTATCAAGTGGGGGACAATTTTTACCTATGCTTTCTATTATAAAGGTTATTGGTGTAATTTTATTAACCGTTTTATCATCTAGTGCAATGATATTTTTTATTGTAAATTTGTTAAATAGCATAGATACATTTTCAACTGCTTCTACGATTATAGGTACTCTTATTGGATTCTTGACAGGAATTTATATACCTATTGGAAGCTTACCTCAAGCAGTGCAAACCCTTATAAAGTTATTTCCAATTTCACATGGGACTGTATTGCTTAGACAAATTATTACGGAGTCTCCATCAAAAGTAACATTTGTGGATTCAACAAATGCATTAACTGAATTTAATGAGCATATGGGAGTAACATTTGGTGGTATTGGCAGTTTGTCTGAAAATTCAATTCATATTATGTTTCTAGTTATTTCTGCAATAGTATTTTATTTTGTTACTATACTTATGGTATCAAGAAAAAAAGCTAGAAATTAATAGTAGGAAAATATACTATAGTCTTTTTATAGAAATCAAAAGAAAGGATGTGTTAGAGTGAAGGTAATAATTGAAACTCCCTTAGACGGAGAAGAGGATGAAATTATAATAAGATGCAGAAATATTGATGATGAAATACTTAAATTGATTTTTAACATCAAGATGCAAAGAGAGTCTCTTATAGCATATAAAAATGAACAACTCTATCGTATCAATCCTTTAGATGTCTATTACTTCGAATCTGTAGATAACCACACTTATCTTTATTGTAAAAATGATGTTTATGAGTTTAAGAAGAAGCTTTATCAGATTGAGGAAATTTTTTTTAATAGTGACTTTCTTAGAATATCTAAGTCTGTAATATTAAATCTTACAAAAATAGACTCAATTGTACCAGCGTTTAATGGTAGATTTGAAGTAATACTAGATAATGGTGAAAAGACAATTATTTCACGCCAATATGTACCAATGTTGAAGAAAAAACTAAATATATAAAGGAGTTGATTGAATATGAATTTAATAAATACACTAAAGTATGTAGTTCGTTATTTTTGTATGATAACTACAGGAGTTTTAATATCTGTTTTTACTTCTTGTTTAGTATTTAGCCCTGATGAGACATTTAGTATAAATATTTTCCAACAGATTTTATTAATTGCATTGGTCACATCTCTATCCACATTAATTTTTTATTCAAAACGAGAACTAGGTAGAAAAGAGTTACTAATTCGACAAGTAATTCATATAATTTTTCTATTTGTTTTCGTTCTGTGGTTTTCATTTAAAAGTAATTGGATTGATAGTGGTCATATTTTTCAAACTCTGTTTATAGCACTATCTATATTTATTATCTATCTTTGTATAACACTTGCTACTTGTAAAAGAGATAAGGAAGAATCTATTTTATTAAATAAAGGTTTGAAAGAATATAGGAAAAATAAAATTAGTAAATAATAGCTAAGACAATTCAACAAATTATAAATTTATTATTAATTGAGTTTTTATATCAGTCATTAATTTAAGATAGCAATTTATATTAAGAAGAAAATTATTGTATGAGTTATAATACTTAAAAGGAGATGATGAGGTTGAAAACAAATACAGATGTAATTATGGAAATCATTGATTATATAGAAGAACATCTTACAGAAAATCTAAATCTAGATAAAATAGCTGATGTTGCTAGTTATTCAAAATATCATTTACACAGAATGTTTACAAATATTGTGGGATGTACTATGTATCAATACATTAAAAGAAGGAGACTTACTGAAGCAGCTAGACAACTTGTATTTACAGATAAATACATTATAGATATAGCTCTTACAGTTGGATATGCTACACACCAGTCTTTCACATTAGCATTTAAAACTTTATATAAAGAATCTCCACAAGTATATAGAAGTAAAGATGAATTTTATCCTATTCAACAAATATTTGTTTTAAATCCAAATCATCAAATCCAAAATGTAGATTGTATTTCTTATACAAGTATTAGTTATGAACGAAGAAGAGATGAAATCAATTCTTATCTCAACTTTAATATTAATTGTGAGGTGAAAGTAGCATGAGTTTAGTACCACATGTAATTGAACAGACAGGTCAAGGTGAAAGGTCTTATGATATATATTCAAAACTATTAAAAGATAGAATTATATTTATAGGCGAAGAAATTAATGATGCTATTGCAAGTTTAGTAGTAGCTCAATTACTATTCTTAGAATCAGAAGACCCAGATGCAGATATAACTATATATATAAATAGCCCAGGAGGGGCTGTAACATCAGGGTTTGCTATATACGATACTATGAACTATGTAAGATGTGATGTATCAACTATTTGTATTGGTATGGCTGCAAGTATGAGTGCTTTTTTACTTGCTGGAGGTACAAAAGGAAAAAGATATGCCTTACCTAATGCAGAGATTATGATACATCAACCTGTGGGTGGAGCTAAAGGTCAAGCAACAGATGTAAAAATAGCAGTAGATAATATGTTGAGAACAAAGGAAAAATTAGATAGAATTCTTTCTGAGAATACTGGAAAATCAATAGAAGAGATTAGAATAGATACAGATAGAGATAATTTTATGACTGCAAAGGAAGCCAAAGAATATGGATTGATTGATCATATAATGGAGAAGTGTGAGTAGAGTATTATTTTAAAAGCTTAATTTATAGTATATAACTAATGTCAAAATAATCATGTTTAAATGAACATGATTATTTTTTTGTTTAAAAAAAGAAGTTTTTTAAAATGTCAAGTAAATAAGTAATAAATAGTAATTTTACGTATCAGTTTAGAGATTTTCTAGAGATATTAACCAATGTGGTTGCAATGATATGATAACTTATAGACCACACTGGTTAATTTGCATAAGGGGTTAATTTAGATGTAAATCCTATGAACTTATGATAAAAGATAAAGAAGATTATAAATATAAGTTTATAATATATAATTGCATACTATTATGCAGATAATAAATACAAAAAATTGATATAAAAAGTTCAGTAGAAAATATTAATTTTTTTAATCAACTAATAATAAGCCAAAGTGGTTTTGAATTTCTCCTTTTTCTCGTAAAGTATTTATTTCAAGTCCATTTGACCTTACTGTAGCAAAAACATCAATACCACATGCTTCCATTGATGGAGCAGTCTTGTTAGGAAAACTACAAGTATCAGGATTACATTTAGCACACTTTGTACAAGGGCCACTTCCAAAAGCAATTGATTTATAATATCCATCTAAAAAAAGTTCTCTTGCTATTTCAACAGCTAAAGGAGTAACAATACTCATTTTATGACATCGAAATAAAATAGCTTTTTTGTAACAATCTATTATTGCTTGCGTCTGTTGATAGGTTGGAGTATTGGGTGGACAACAATGACTATGACCATATGTATTACAACCAAACTGACACTTATAAATTGTCCATGCTGCTGTGACAATCGTTTTAGGGTCTATTGAAACTGCAATGTCAGCTCCACTAGATTTTAATATTTCAAAGTATTTTTTCATAATTTACCTCCTATCAAAAATAGTTTTATTTTTTATCTTGTATGAATGGTTAAATTTTACGTATTCTTATACTTATGGTAACGCAAAAATAAATATCAATCAAATCGATATATTTAAATTATGAATTAAATAAAAATGAACTATAAACATATATGATAAATAAACTTACCTACTAATTTTTTGTCGTTAAAAATTTTCCATATTTCAATAACAAAATAAGAGTAAATACCATATATTACTTATGTCTGTAATATATAAAAGACAAAGGAGTTGTACATTATGATTACAATAAGTTTGTGCATGATTGTTAAAAATGAAGAAGAAGTTATAGGCAGATGTTTAGAGTGTGTAAAGGATTTAGTAGATGAAATTATAGTTGTAGATACTGGTTCCACAGATTCCACAAAAGAAATAGTTTCAAAATATACAGACATGGTGTACGATTTCGAATGGATAGATGACTTCTCTGCTGCGAGAAATTTTTCATTTTCTAAAGCTTCTAAAGACTATATAATGTGGCTTGATGCAGATGACATAATTTTAGAAGAGGATAGAAAAGAACTATCAAAAGTTAAAGAAAATTTAGATACTTCTATTGATATGGTCATGGCAAAATACAATGTATCATTTGATGAAAACGGAAAACCAACTTTATCATATTATAGAGAACGCTTATTTAAGAGAAGTTCTAATTATAAATGGGTTGACCCTATTCATGAAGTAATACCTCTTGTTGGAGAAATATTTTATTCTGACATTGCAATATCACATAAAAAACTTCATAGACAGGACCCTTTAAGAAATCTCAGAATTTTTGAAAAAATGATTTCAGAAGGTAGGATATTGGAGCCAAGACATCAGTTTTATTACTCAAGAGAATTGTATTATAATGCAAGATATAAAGATGCTATAGAAGGTTTTACTAAGTTTTTAGACTCTTCAAAAGGGTGGATTGAGGATTGTATAAGTGCTTGCAGAGATTTAGCCACATGTTATTACTTAATTAATGATGAAAAAAGTGCCTTATATTCTTTATTTAGAAGCTTTGAATTTGATGAGCCAAGAGCAGAAGTTTGCTGTGATATAGGAAAGCACTTGTTTGATAGACAAAGATATAAAGAAGCTATTTTTTGGTATAAAGTAGCATTAACTAGAGATAAAAATGACATTAATGGAGGATTTAAGTCAAATGATTGTTATGGATACTTACCATATATACAATTAAGTGTATGCTATGACAAACTAGGAGAAATGGATAAAGCGATATCTTATCATGAAAAAGCAAAAGAAATCAAACCTAACGATAGTGCTATTTTGTACAATGAAAATTATTTTAGTAAATATAAAAGTTATTGATAAGTCACAATAATACTAATTTTGACATATTATATAGAGAGCATGAAAGCTCAAATATATTAGGAGGTGCTTTAAGTAATGAGTAGAAATAAATATTTTGGCCCATTTGATGGTAATAACCATGATAACAACTATGATGATTGCAATAGCAGTTGTGATAGTTGTAATAGTTGTGACTGTCATCATGGTTGCCCACCATCATGTATAGGTCCAACCGGACCAATGGGTCCAAGAGGTAGAACAGGTCCAACAGGCCCAACAGGTCCAACCGGACCAATGGGTCCAACAGGCCCAACAGGAAACACAGGAGTAACAGGAAACACAGGAGCAACAGGGTTAATAGGTCCAACAGGTCCAACAGGGTCAGTAGGTCCAACAGGAGCAACAGGAGCAACAGGATTTGGAGTAACAGGCCCAACAGGTCCAACGGGAGCAACAGGAAATACAGGAGCAGATGGAGTAACAGGCCCAACAGGTCCAACAGGAGTAACAGGAGCAAATGGAATAACAGGTCCAACAGGGATAACAGGAGCAACAGGATTTGGAGTAACAGGCCCAACAGGTTCAACAGGAGCAACAGGAGTAGGAATAACAGGAGCAACAGGTTTAATAGGTCCAACAGGAGCAACAGGGACACCTGGAGCAACAGGTCCAACAGGAGTAACAGGAGCAACAGGAGCAGATGGATTGGCAGGTCCAACAGGTCCAACAGGAGCAACAGGAACACCTGGAGCGACAGGAGTAACAGGTCCAACAGGAGCAACAGGAGATACAGGAGCAGATGGACTGGCAGGTCCAACAGGTCCAACAGGAGCAACAGGAGCAGATGGACTGGCAGGTCCAACAGGTCCAACAGGAGCAACAGGAGTAGGAATAACAGGAGCAACAGGTTTAATAGGTCCAACAGGAGCAACAGGAACACCTGGAGCGACAGGTCCAACAGGCCCAACAGGAGCAACAGGAGCAAATGGATTGATAGGCCCAACAGGAGCAACAGGAAATACAGGGGCAGATGGAGCAACAGGTCCAACAGGTCCAACAGGAGCAACAGGAGATACAGGAGCAAATGGATTAGTAGGTCCAACAGGTCCAACAGGAGCAGCAGGAGCAGATGGAGCAACAGGTCCAACAGGTCCAACAGGAGCAACAGGGGTAGGAATAACAGGAGTGACAGGAGCAACAGGAGCAACAGGCCCAACAGGAGCAGATGGATTAGTAGGTCCAACAGGAGCAACAGGAAACACAGGAGCAGATGGAGTACCAGGTCCAACAGGTCCAACAGGAGCAACAGGAAATACAGGAGCAGATGGAGCAACAGGACCAACAGGAGCAACAGGAAATACAGGGGCAGATGGATTGGTAGGTCCAACAGGAGCAACAGGAAATACAGGAGCAGCTGGAGCAACAGGAGTAACAGGCCCAACAGGAGCAACAGGAAATACAGGAGCAGATGGAGCAACAGGACCAACAGGGGCAACAGGAAATACAGGAGCAGATGGAGCAACAGGAGCAACAGGAGCAACAGGAAATACAGGAGCAGATGGAGCAACAGGAGTAACAGGTCCAACAGGAGCAACAGGTTCAACAGGGGCAACAGGAATACCAGGAGCTAGTGCTATAATACCTTTTGCATCAGGTATACCACTAGCACTTACAACTATAGCTGGTGGATTAGTGGGCACACCAGGATTTGTAGGTTTTGGAAGTTCAGCTCCAGGCCTAAGTATAGTTGGTGGAGTAATAGACCTTACAAATGCAGCAGGAACATTGACTAACTTTGCATTTTCAATGCCAAGAGCTGGAACAATAACATCTATTTCAGCATATTTTAGTACAACAGCAGCGCTTTCACTTATTGGTTCAACAGTCACAATTACAGCTACACTTTATGAATCAACTGCACCAAACAACTCATTTACAGCTGTACCAGGAGCAACAGTTACACTGGCTCCACCACTTACAGGTATATTATCACTTGGTTCAGTTTCTAATGGAATTGTAACAGGATTAAATATATCAGTAACAGCACAAACTAGATTCTTACTAGTATTTACAGCGACAGCGTCAGGACTTTCATTAGTTAATACTGTAGCAGGATATGCAAGTGCAGGAATTTCGATTAACTAAATTATATAATTAAAAAAAGGCTTCTAGTATCTGATTGATATTAGAAGCTTTTTTATATTAATTGATGAGCAGAATATAGCATACTATTATATAATATAAAATAATAGTATTAAATTAGAAAGAGATACTTTTTTGGGGGGATATTATGAAAAATAGAATTGAAAAATTAATGAATAACTTTGTAAAAGATTATTATAATTCAAATGATGTGACTCAAAAGTGGCAAGAACTTTTATTTGCCTATGCTTCTGCTGAAGATGAAATGTTTTATCAGTTAAAAAATATTGTAGGAACATCTCATGCTATGCCAAAAGATTTTTTAAAAGATGGTAAGACTATAATTACATATTTTATACCCTTTGATAAAAACATAAATAATAGTAATATTGGAGGGCTCGAATGTTCAGAAAGTTGGGCAAGAGCTTATATAGAAACTAATAAATTGATTTCCGATTTAAATAATTTTTTATGTGAAGAGCTAGGCAACATGGGATTTGACTCCTATGCTATTCCTGGGTCATATAATTTTGATAATGATAAATTGATTAGTGATTGGTCACAAAGACATGTAGCATTCATAGCAGGTCTTGGAACTTTTGGTCTAAACAATATGCTTATTACAGAAAAAGGATGTTGTGGAAGGATAGGAAGTATAATCACAAGCTTAAAATTAGAACCAACTAAAAGACCAGAAAAGGAATACTGCTTGTATAAACAGAATAATAGTTGTAAAAAGTGTGTAAGTAAATGTGTGAAAGAAGCTTTAAAAGAAGATGGGTTTGATAGAAATAAGTGTTATGAAATGTGTATGATAAATGAGAAAAAATATTCTTATATAGGTGGATGTGATATCTGTGGAAAATGTATAGTTGGAGTTCCATGTTCAGTAATAAACCCATCAATGTAAAAGTTTCTTTTAATTAACAATTCTAATTTGATATATAATAAACTACAAATATAAATAAAAAATAAAGAAATTATGTTGATTGACAACTATTTGTGCTATTGATAGACTTATATGTATCGCTGTGATATAAGGAGGGATGAGACTTTATGCTTGATTTAATCTTTATTTTTGCATAGCAAGGGCTATTGCAACTATAAAATTTAATATACAGATAGCCCTTTGCTATTCCTAATAAAAAATTACTGTTTAATAGGAGAGCAAAATGAGCTATAAAAAAGCAATACATATATTACCAGAAGAATTACTTGAATTGATACAAGAATATGTGGATGGAGAATGTATTTATATTCCCAGAAAATCAAACAATAAAAGAGAATGGGGAAGTAATACATCTACTCGTGAAGATTTAACAATTAGAAATATGCAAATTTATGAAGATTATCAAGTTGGTCATGATTTGCAGTATTTATCAGAAAAATATTATCTGTCTTTGAAGAGTATTCAAAGAATTATATTACAAGAAAAAAGAAAAGATATTTAAATGTAAGCCAGTATAGTTATATAACTATACTGGCTTATTTTCTTTTGTTAAAAATGTTTAAGGTATAGTTTTTTTTTAGTGGATGCTATAATTTAATTAATTTCAGAAGCTTATATAATAAGAAAATTCAGCAGTAGTGTCTATATTAAGAGAAAATAATTTATTATATAAGTGTGTAATTGAAATTTAAATTTATTAAAAATTAGGAGGTACTGTTTTGAAAAAAATGCTTGATTATATTCCACCTTTTCACGACTTTCTATTTTAGCAATATTATAGAAAGGAAAATGTATTTATGCAAAAAATTACTTGGGAGATTGAGTATAAATCCCAATTGCCAGTAATTAGGTACTGTAAAAAATGTGGGAAAAAGACTGAATACATTTGTTCAGATTTATTTAGAGTGAATGCCCAACATAAGTATTTAGATATTTGGTTAATATATAAATGCTCAAATTGTGATTCAACATGGAATTCAACCATATATTCTCGTATTAATCCAAAAAACTTAAATCCAGAGATATTAGAACAATTTTATACGAATGATTATAATCTTGTTAAACAATATGCTATGAATGTTGAGTTTTTACATAGAAATGGGGCGAAAGTTGGCATCCCAGAATATAAAATAGTAGGTCAAGATATTTGTATTGATGACTCTACACAAATTCGTATTGCAAGTAAGTATCCATGTCAATTAAAGGTATCCACGTTATTACGTGAGAAGCTTGGCATATCTAGAAAGGTCTTTGAAGACATGTTAGACTGTGGGATGATAAAAAGTATATCTGGAGTTGACCTAAGGAGAAGTAAGTTAAATTATGAGATTGTGTTACAAATTGGAAAGAGTAAACAATAATATTTAAATCGGTTAGACCAGCCAGTTTAACATGTTTTATGTAACATCATTTTAAATAAGTATAGCAGCTTTAAAAAATACAAAGAAGCTATACTTATTTGTGTATAATAACATTATCTTTTTTCTAGATTTTCTAATATCTCATAGTAGTGTGTTGTAGCTAGTGTACTTGGCTTACCTTATCTGATAAATATTGATTTTCTACGTTCATTTCTTAATTCCATTTCATATTAGATTCTGACTAAATTTATCAAGAATTCTACTACAATAGTATCAATGTTTATAATTGATTTACTTTATTCAAAATTGCATCTATAGCTGTGTCAGGAACAACTGCTAAGTCTTCTGCATTAAAATAATAAATTATATTAGAGTCAAATAATATATTTGAATTTGGTGGAAATTCATCATCTCCAAACCAAAGTATAAATATCATAGAAGTATTACCTATGTATGTAAACTTATAAGCTAGGTCACCCATCTTTATTTTTTCAGCTCCAATATTCTCCATGACCAGTTTATATTTATCTATTTTAGATGTAAAGATTTCTGAAAGTCTTGCTAGAGTTCTATTTAGAAAGTTAGGATAATAGACATTGCCTCCAGGAACTTCTTTAAAAGTTATATATTTATTTGTAAGAGGTATACCTTTAGAATTACACAAATACCTAAGCATTAGAATCTTAAGTTCGAAATTTTTACAGAGACTTCCATTACTATTCCAAACTTCTCCACTCGGATAATCAACTATATACTGTCTACCAAAAAAATCAATAGTAAATTTGCTTGAATCACTATTAAAGTCAATATTACTTAAATTACTAATTGTATGAGGGTCCAATTCTTTGAGTTTTTTTCGTGCATAATCAAATGGAACATTATAATTACTTGTTTTGATATTTTTATCCATAATATTTTCCTCCGATTTAAAGACCTATTTATATATTTATAAAAAGTTTTCTTATTATTGATTTTATTATATATCCAGAATATTACAATATTAAATTAATAAATAAATTTTGCTATTTAAAGGAATCTATGTAAAATAAATATTAAGTGTTTAAAATATAAATTTTTTATGTTTGAAGTGTTAAAATGATTCTACTATAAAATATTAATTAATTGCTTTAAGTTATAATATAATAGTATGAGATTTTATATAAATTTATAAAGATATAACTAAATATATAAATTAAGGTGTCATTAAATATGTAATGGAGGTGTTAGTATGTCTAAGATACTAGTAGTAGATGATGAATTAGATATGTTAAAGTTAATTGAAAATATATTAAAAAGAGATGGGCATGAAGTAAAGGTAATTAGTGATGTAGAAAACATTTTTGATATTGATTATAATCCTTTTAATCTAATAATATTAGATGTAATGATGCTCAAAATGGATGGTTTTGAAGTATGTAAAATTATAAGAAATAAGGTTGATTGTCCAATATTGTTTTTGACAGCTAAAAATATGGAAAGTGATGTTATGTATGGTCTTGGTATAGGGGCAGATGATTATATTACAAAGCCTTTTGGTGTAGGTGAGTTAAGAGCCAGAATAAATGCTCATTTGAGAAGAGAAAATAGAGAGAAAAAAAATTCATTAACTATATCAAATGTTCAATTTAATTTTTTGGGAAAAGAAATTTCTGTTGATAATAATAAGATAAATTTTACTAAGAGTGAGTACCTAATATGTGAATTTCTAGCAAAAAATAAGGGACAAGTCTTTTCAAAAGAAAGAATATATGAGCATATATATGGATTTGATGGAGAAAGTGATATAAGTGTTATTACAGAACACATAAAAAATATACGAAGCAAGTTGAAATCTTATGATATTTATACAATAGAGACTGTATGGGGGATAGGATATAAGTGGATATAATAAAGTATTACTCAGTGTAAATACATTATATATCTACAAAATGTTTGTAAAATATTAATCTATATATTAAAATTTAATTTATAGATTAATATTTTTTGTAAATTACAAAATTGTAAGGTATTTTGTTATAAAATATTAATATTAGTAGTGTATACTAATAATATGGTGTTTAATATAAATCTTGAGCAAAGGATGGTTTTTCTAATGGATAAACTAAAAAATATTAGAAAGAGTCTACTACAGTATACATTTTTATTTTTATTAATAGGTATAACAATTTACTTGGTATTTAAAACATTAGATATTAAGATGTTATCAAATGTTATAACTATGGTAGATAAAAAGTTTTTATTTGTAGGGGCTTTGGCAATAATGTCTCACATAATGCTTGAAGGATTAGTAATGAAGATAATTATAGAAAGTACTCACAAAGTCAATATTAGATTTATTGGTTTCAAGCTAGCCATTATGGGATTTTATTATAATCTAATAACTCCATTTGCTTCAGGAAGCCAACCAGTACAAATATATGTACTTAAAAAATGCAAAATGCCACTTAGCAAAGCAAGTGCAGTTGTTACAAATAAGTCTATTATTTTTCAAATAGTAGTTACTGTTTATTGCACAATATTAGTATTAATGAATCTAGCTATGCTAGAAAAACAAATGAAAGTAATCATGCCCTTAGTGTTTCTAGGAATAGCAATTAATTCATTTGTTTTAATTATGATAATTTTAGTTATTTTAAATCCTCAAAAAATAAAATATTTTATGAGAGTTTCAGTAAAATATTTATCAAAATTTAAGTTTTTAAGATTCCTAGAGAGTAAAGTAGACTCTATAGAAAATTTTATAGATGATTATAGTAAAGCAATAAGTTTTTTTGCTAAAAATAAAAAAGTATTGATTTTAACTATTATAGTGACTTTTATTCAATTAAGTGCTTACTTTAGTGTCTCATTTTGGATATATAAAGCATTTAATTTACAAGGTTATAGTTATATTTATATATTAACACTACAAGCTTTTTTATATATGGCAATATCTCCAATACCAACACCTGGTAATGTAGGAGCTAATGAATTAGCATTTTTCACTATATTTAAATCAGTATTCCCTCAACCTCTAATGGGTTATGCAGTATTTTTATATGGTGGATTTATGTACTATTTGATTCTGATTGGAAGTGGTATCTTTACTGTAATCACTCACTATAGAATGAAAAATAGAATTGGTAGAAATGCCATTTTAAGTGAAAATTAGATAAATCTAAATAAGCATATAGTAAAAAATATGTCATAAGAACTATAATATTTTAATTAGGCGATTAAAATATAAGGATTGTTATGACATATTTTTTTTAAAATTTAAAAGGAATTGTGAGAAAATTGTTGAATTTAATAGATAATATTGCAAAATATTTGTAAATTTTGCATATTATAAAAGTACTTTATTATCTTTAAGGTAAATTTTACTCATCAGGGGATAAATCTAAGGGGGGAAATGTATGGAGAAGAAAATTTTAACAGTTTGTCCATACTGTGGAGCTGGATGCCAATTATATCTAGTAGTAAAAGATAACAAGATATTAAAAGCGGAGCCAGCTGATGGTAGAACAAATCAAGGAAGTTTATGTTTAAAAGGTCGTTATGGATGGGATTTTCTAAATGACCCTAAAATTTTAACACCTAGGCTAAAAAAACCAATGATAAGAAAACAAGGTGTGTTAGAAGAGGTTGAATGGGATGAAGCTATAAGTTATACAGCTTCAAGATTAAACGAAATTAAAGAAAAATATGGTCCTGATTCTATTATGGGAACAGGCTCTGCAAGAGGGCCTGGTAATGAAGCAAATTATATAATGCAAAAATTTATGAGAGCTACAATAGGAACTAATAATATTGACCATTGTGCTCGTGTCTGACATGCACCATCTGTAGCCGGTCTGGCTTACTCATTAGGTAGTGGTGCAATGTCTAATTCTATACCAGAAATAGAAAACGCAGATGTTTTATTCATATTTGGATATAATGGAGCAGATTCACATCCAATAGTTGCAAATAGAATAATTAAAGCTAAGAAAAATGGAGCTAAGTTAATTGTTACTGACCCTAGATTAACTGAGTCTGCAAGAATTGCTGATATACATCTACCTATAAAGGGTGGAACAAATATGGTTTTAGTAAATGCTTTTGGAAACGTTTTAATAGAAGAAGGTCTTTACAATAAAGACTTTGTTCAAAACCATACACAAGGATTTGATGAGTACAAAGAAATTGTTAAACCATATACAGCTAAATATGCTGAGAAGCTGACAGGAATTCCAGAAGAACTTATAAGAAGAGCTATGAGAGAATATGCAAAAGGTAAGAAGGCAATGATACTTTATGGAATGGGTGTCTGCCAATTTGGTCAAGCTGTTGATGTAGTTAAAGGGCTTGCATCAATTGCTCTACTTACAGGTAATTTTGGTAGAGAAAGCGTTGGAATAGGACCTGTACGTGGACAAAATAATGTTCAAGGAGCTTGTGATATGGGGGCTCTTCCTAATGTATATCCTGGTTATCAAAATGTAACTGATGATAAGATAAGAGAAAAATTTGAAAATGCTTGGGGAGTAAAGTTATCTCCTAATAATGGATATAGTTTAACTCAAGTTCCAAATTTAGTGTTAAAAGAGAAGAAGCTTAAAGCTTATTATATATTTGGGGAAGACCCAGTACAAAGTGACCCAGATGCATCAGAAGTTAGAGAAGCTTTAGATGAGTTAGAGTTTGTTGTTGTTCAAGATATATTTATGAATAAGACAGCACTTCATGCTGATGTTATACTTCCAGCTACTTCTTGGGGCGAACATGATGGAGTATATACATGTGCAGATAGAGGATTCCAATTGATGAGAAAAGCTATAGAGCCACAAGGAGATGTAAAACCAGACTGGCAAATTATAAGTGAAATTTCTACAGCAATGGGATATCCTATGAACTACAAAAATACTAGAGAAATATGGGATGAACTTAGAGCATTATGTCCAAATTTCTTAGGTGCTACTTATGAAAAAATAGAGGCCCAAGGTTCTGTTCAATGGCCTTGTAAGAGTGAAAGTATGGAAGACAAAGGAACTATGTATCTATATGAAGGACAAAAATTCTCTACTCCTAATGGAAGAGGTAATTTATTTGCTGCAGAATGGAGACCTCCTATGGAAGTTGAAGATGATGAGTATCCATTTAGTTTATGTACTGTGAGAGAAGTTGGTCACTATTCAGTAAGAACTATGACTGGTAACTGTAGAACACTTAGCTCATTAGAAGATGAGCCTGGTCGTGTTCAAATAAATTGTAATGATGCAGATAGATTAGGAATTGAAGATGATGAACTAGTTAGAATTAGTTCAAGAAGAGGAAGTGTAATAACAAGAGCAACAGTAACTGACAGAGTTAAAGAAGGAGCAACATATATGACTTATCAGTGGTGGGTTGGAGCTTGTAATGAGCTTACAATAGCAAACTTAGACCCTATATCTAAAACACCAGAATACAAATATTGTGCTGTTAAACTTGAAAAACTTGATGACCAAGAGTTAGCAGAGAAATGTGTAAGAGAAGAATATCAAAGTCTTAAAGATAAAATGACTGCCACAAATGTTTAGTAGTTATTAGATTAAAGATTTATAAAAAGCGGAAGGGCAAATATCTTATGGAGAATATATACTCAAAAACTAAGTCCCAAGAAAATAGTAAAGGTGAAGTTTTTGAAAACAGTTATAGTTTAGTAGATTATGAATACATGAATTCTTTTAAATTAGAAATAAGCAAAATAAATGAACATGATTTATCAAATGAATATGAAGAAATAATTGCAGAATATCCACTTAGCTTTATTTTAAATGATAAATACATAAATACATTTTTATGTACACCATATAATTTAAAAGAGCTTGTAGTTGGTTTTTTGAGAACAAAGGGATATATAGAAAATAAAAAAGACATATTAGATATAGAAATAAATGATAAGGAACGTGTTACAAAAGTAACTATTCAAGAGAGACATAAGGATGAAGAGGAACAAATTATATTTTTAAACTCACTAGACTATATAAGTTGTGCTCCTGTAGAGAGTAATATAAAAATAAATTATGATGCGATTTACAGTATAATGGATAAAAACTTAAATTCGTCAGAATTATTTAAAAATACAGGTGGAGTACATAGTGTATCCATATTTGATAATGATAAAAAAATAGTGACCTGTGAAGATGTAGCAAGGCATAACGCAATGGATAAAGCAATAGGGTTTTGTGTTTTAAATGAAATATCACTAAAAGATAAAACTGTAGTTGTAAGTGGGAGAATATCTTTAGAGATGATGCTAAAGGCAGCTATGACTCAAATTCCTATTGTAATATCAAAATCAGCACCAACTAATTTATCAATAGAGCTTTCTAAAAAATTAAATATAACTCTTATTGGATTTGTAAGAGGAAGACGAATGAATATCTATGCAAATTCACAGAGAGTTATCAAAAAGTGAGACTGAAGCGTATGTATGCTAATAAAGAAGAAAAAAAATATTCAAGATGTGAAGTGTGTGGAGTAGTAATTGATGATACTGACAAAGTATATGCCAATAAATATAATTTGTGTAAAAAATGCAAGCGAAATATAAGTATTGAAAAAACACTAAAATATATAAATATATATAATAAAAATAACTAGGGACTTAGAAATATACAAATTGAAAGGTGGGATAATATGAATAATAAAATAGGCTCTTTTGTAATAGCAGACCCAAGTAAATGTACAGGTTGCAGATCTTGTGAAGTAGCTTGTTTTACAATGCATAACCAACATAATAATGTAGGATATACGGTTGGGACAGTTGACATACCAGTTATACCTAGACTCTATTTAGTAAAAGGTGATACTTTCTGTATGCCAATACAATGTAGACATTGCGAAGATGCTCCTTGTCTAAATTCATGTCCACAAAAAGCTATAAACAAAGAGAACAATGTCATGTTTGTTAATGAAGAAAAGTGTATAGGGTGTAAAACTTGTCTCCTAGCATGTCCTTTTGGAGCTATAGATTTACTTCCACAATATAAAGATGGTAAAGAAGTAGAACAAGTAATTTTGGAAGAAAATAAAAAAATAGCGTATAAGTGCGATTTATGTAAAGACAATGAAAAAATAGCTTGTATAAGCGCATGTCCTCAAGATGCATTAAAACTTGTTACTCCAATAGATGACAAAAAAGCTAAGAATAGACAAGCTGCACTTAGTTTATTGTTGACAAATAAATAAAGGATAAAGGGGTGACGTTTATGATAATAAATATAGATAAAGATTTATGTACTGGATGCAGAGAATGTTCAAAGGTATGTCCAGTAAATGCTATTGAGGGGGAAGAAGGAAAACCACAAGAGATAAACCTAGATAGATGTGTTATGTGTGGTCAATGTGTTCAAACTTGTAAATCGTATGCTTCAGTTATAGATGAAGGATTTGAGTTTTTGAAAGATAAAAAACAAGAACGAAAAATACCAGAATCAATAAATGAACCTATATTCGCAGCACATAATGTATGCGATGTAGATAGGGTAAAAAAAGCTTTAAGTGACCCAGATGTATTTACTATGGTTCAATGTGCACCAGCAGTTAGAGTAGCTTTGGGAGAGGATTTTGGATACTATCTAGGATATTTAGGTGCTGGAAAAATGGCAGCAGCGCTTAGAGCATTAAAATTTGATAGAGTTTATGATACTAATTTCGCAGCTGATTTAACTATAATGGAAGAAGGTAGTGAGTTAATTAAGAGGGTTACAGAAGGTGGAACTCTTCCAATGTTTACATCTTGTTGTCCAGCTTGGGTTAAATTTATGGAAAAAAATTATCCTAAGTTAACTAATCACTTATCTTCTTGTAAATCACCTCAACAGATGGGTGGCGCAATATTTAAGACATATGGCGCAGAAATAAATAATGTGGATGCATCTAAAATATTTAGTGTTTCTATAATGCCATGTACATGTAAAAAGTATGAATGTGATAGAGAAGAGATGGATTCTAGTGGATATAGAGATGTAGATGTAGTGTTAACTACTAGAGAACTAGCTTACCTAATAAAAGACATGGGAATTGATTTTAAAAATTTAAGAGAAGAAAAGTTTGACAGCCCTTTAGGTAGTTACAGTGGAGCTGGAACTATATTTGGTGTTACTGGTGGAGTTATGGAAGCAGCTATAAGAACAGGTTATGAGCTTATAACTGGAGAAAGCATACCTAATGTAGAAGTAAAACAAGTACGAGGAGAAAGTGGTTTTAGAAAATCAACTATTAAGGTAGGAGATTTAGACTTAAGAGTTGGTGTAGTAAGTGGACTGCAAAATGTAATACCAGTACTTGAAGATTTAGAAAAAGGAAAGTTGGATATAGATTTTATAGAGGTTATGACTTGTCCTGTTGGATGTGTAAGTGGTGGAGGTCAGCCAAAAGTTTTACTAGAAGAGTATAAAGAATTAGCCTATGAAAATAGAACAAAAGCAACATATGTGCATGATGAACACTTGGCAATTAGAAAATCTCATGAAAATTCTGACATTAAAAAATTATATGATGAATATCTAGTGGAGCCATTAGGAGAAAAATCTCATCATTTATTACACACTACATACTGTATAGGAAAGGAAGTGGCTAAGTAATGAATTATTTTGTTATAGCAGACCCTGATAAGTGCATAGGATGTAGAACTTGTATGATAGGATGTGTGGTTGCACATTCAGATGAAGATATTTTTTACAAAAGTCCAGACGAGATAAACTTTAATCCAAAACTTTCTGTCATAAAAACAAAGGAAGTTAGTGCTCCAATACAATGTAGACATTGTGAGGATGCTCCTTGTGCAAAGGCCTGTCCAAATGGTGGTATAGTTAGGGTGGGTAATACAATAAAAATAAATGAAGAAAATTGTATAGGATGTAAGACTTGTATGCTGGCATGTCCTATAGGAGCAATAGATATAGTTACACTAAAAGATATAGACAAAGGAAAGCTTTGCTTTAGAGAAAGAATGACAGCAAACAAATGTGATTTTTGCATAGATTCACCAGAAGGACCAGCATGTGTAAATGTATGTCCAACAAAAGCATTTACTATAGTTAAAGATGAGGATATAGATAATACTGTTAAAAATAAAAGAAAGTTAGCTATATTATAATATAATTAATAAAAAGATGGAGTTCTAGTTGTTATTAGAGTCTCCATCTTTTTTGTATAATTTTTATAGGGATTAAGAATTAATTATTGTGCCAATTTATCTAACCTTTTCTTATTTAGCTTTGTCATTCCCATAGAAGCTGTGATAAGTAAAGCATAGGCGACTATAACTGATAAAATTATAATAGACCAAGAGAATTTATAGCCAAAATTATCAACGAGTAATCCAAATAATGTTGAACCAAGTGCAAATCCAATTGCAAAAATTAACTGAACAATTCCAAAAATACTGCCAAACTCCTTTTGACCAAAAAAAGCACCAGTTAAATAAGCAGGTCCTATCATATAAGCAAATACAGAAAGACCCTTTAAAATAGCAAATACAAATGCAAGATTAGAAGATTTATCGACAAATAGTAATGATAAAGTAGCTATAAGTACAAATATAAAAGATATAATCAGTGGTTTTATTTGACCAAATTTATCAAACAATAATCCTCCAAATAAATTACCAATAAGAGCAAATAATGCAAAAGTGGAACCTACTGTTCCTATTAAAATTGGATTTATATAATTTCTAAGGTAGGTCGGATATTGTACAGATAATGATGAAACATATATACCTACAAAAGCAAATCCAATTGTCATAATCCAAAAATATTTATTCTTTTTAGCCTCTTTTAACGTATAACCCCATACTGAAGGGGATATTTTATTAGATGTTTCATCATTTTTTATTTTAGAGTTTATTTTCTCATTAGTATCTTTAGGCATTTTAAGCATAAATAATGTCACAGGTATACCAACTATTAGTGCTACAATTCCAAATGTTAGATAAGAACGGCTATATCCTTGAGATGCTAATGAACGAACTACAAGTTGTTGTAGAAATATACTACCAATAGAGCCACCAGCAAAAGCAAAGCCCATAGCTTTTCCTTTACTTTTTTCATCAAACCAAGCACTTATTAAAATTGGTATTCCTATCGCAGATATAATTGTAGCTCCAATTTGTACGATGCATGATACTGTATAAAATTGCCATAGTTCAGTACATATAGAAAATGTAGCAAAACCAATGCTAGAAATTATACAGCCTAATAAATATAATATCTTAACATTGACCTTGGAAAATAATTTACCTATAAATGGTGAAGCAATTGCTGAAGCAATAGTACCAAAAGTAAATATTAGAGAAAAAGATGCTAATCTAAAACCTTCTCCTTCTACAACATAACTTATAAACTGAGGCTGTATACTTGCTACAATACTAAATGGTATAGCTTGTATCAACATGCAACCAAGTACTATAATCCAAGCAGATGAAAAGTTTTTAATGCTAAAATTTTTGTTTAGTAGTGTCTTCATGGTATGATATCTCTCCTTTAGATTATAATTTGTAAATATTAATCTAATTATTCTAAATTTATATATTAGTTTTGGATAGATGAATTAGTTGTATGTAATTTGGGGTATTAATATAAAAATTATCTGTAAAAATTGATTATTTTAAATAGATAGGGTAAATTAAAATATATAGATAAATGAAAGGATGGATAAAATGTCATTTGAAAAAATAAATAATAATAATCTAGATAAAATACACAGCAGGAAATGTATTATGTTTGTAAATTTTAATCAAAAAGAATTATCATTAATTAAAAATGTTAGTAATTTTGCTGGAATAAGAGACCATATCATTTTAAGTGATAAAAATGGTGAAAACATAGTAAGAGATATTTTGGATGGGAATATATCAAGTGAATGTGATAATGGAATTAAAAGTAAGTCTGTAATATTTAATAATATTTCCAGCACACAAGTAAATGCATTTTTAGAAGGATTGAAAAAAGTAAGAATAAATAGACCTTTTACAGCAATGGTAACAGAGACATCTATTGATTGGACATTAAATAATTTAATAGAAAATTTAGTTCAAGAACGCAATGCTATGTCTTCAGGAAAAACAATTGAGCATAAGTAAATTAGTTTTTAGAACCATCTTCTAATAAATTTAACTAATATGTGTTAAGTATCATATTATACTGTAAGATATAAAAATCTTAATATAAGTGGATGGAGGAAAGTAAAATGAAAGTATTATTTACAATAAATTATGGAGAAGAAAAATTTAAAAAAATAAATGAATTAGGATATGATGTTATACATTATTCTGAAGATAGTATAGAAAATAATGAAGATGTAAACACTGCAGATGTGCTAGTTACATATAATCCTTTTGACAGACTAGATATTTCCAAAATGGAAAATTTAAAATATATACAAACAACAAGTGTAGGTATAGACCAAATACCAAAAGAAGATGTGTTAAAAAGAGATATCAAAATAGCTAACAATAGAGGCGGGTATAGTATACCTATTGGTGAAAGCATTGTTATGTATATTTTAGAAATTTATAAAAATAGTGCAAAATTTTTTAAACAACAGAAAAATAAAGAATGGAAAATGGATTTTTCTGTATCAGAATTATATGGTCAAAGGGTTGGATTTCTTGGAACAGGAACTATATCATCAGAAGCAGCTAAAAGGTTAAAGGCCTTTGGTGTAGAAATATGGGGAGTCAATACTGATGGAAGTAATAAAAAATACTTCGACAAGTGTTTTTCTACTGAAGGTATGGATGTTGTATTTAAGGAATGTGACATAATAGTCGTAGCAATGCCTTCTACAAAGAGTACAGACGGAATAGTAAATAAAGATATGTTTAATCTTATGAAAGAAGGTTCTGTATTTATTAATGTAGGTAGAGGAAACACCATTAATCAGAAAGATTTAGAAGATTGTGTAGAGAAGTTTAGAGGTGTAGCGTTAGATGTATTTGAAAGTGAGCCTTTAAGTAAAGATAATAAACTATGGGAGCTTGAAAATGTTATAGTAACTCCTCATAACTCTTGGGTGTCTGATAAAAATAAAGAGAGAACATTTAATATGGTCTATAATAATTTAAAACATTATATAATAGAAAATAAACCTGTAGATAATGTTGTAGATATATCAAAAGGTTATTAAATATATAAAAATTCTAATGAAAATAAAAAACTCTTATTGGTATTGTTAGAGATACTATAAGAGTTTTTTTTGTAATAAATTTAAAGTCAAAAAAGTGATATACTAAAAAATATATAAATAGGAAATAATTAATTATAGGGAAATTTTAAAATGATTCAATTTAAAAAATATGAAGAGGTGCTAAGAGTGAGCGTTAAAAATGAAATTAATAAACTTATAGAACAAATAAACTATCATAATGAAAGGTATTATAACCAAGATAGCCCAGAAATATCGGACTACGAATATGACAAGCTAATGAAAGAACTAATATCTTTGGAAGAACAAAATCCAGAACTAAAGAGAGTTGATTCTCCAACAAATAGAGTAGGAGGTAAGCCATTAGATAAATTTAATCAAATTGTACATAAAACTCCTATGCTAAGTTTATCAAATGCTTTTTCAGAACAAGATTTGAGAGATTTTGATAAGAGAGTTCAAGATTATGTGGGAGACAATGTTGAATACGTTGTTGAATTTAAAATAGATGGGCTTTCAGTAGGTCTTACCTATGATAATGGAGCGTTTGAAAAAGGAGCAACTAGAGGTGATGGGATTGTGGGAGAAGATATTTCTCAAAATTTAATGACGGTCAAAAGCATACCTCTTAAAATAGATGAAAAAAAAGAGTTAATAGTTAGAGGAGAAGTCTATATATCAAAAGATAACTTTAGAAAAGTGAATGAACAACAAGAAGAACAGGAACAACCACTATTTGCTAATCCAAGAAATCTTGCAGCAGGTTCATTAAGACAATTAGACTCAAAATTAACTGCAAAGAGACCACTAGATATATTTGTATTCAATATGGAAAATATAGAAGATTATGACTTAAAAAGTCACAGCGAATCCTTAGAATATTTAGAAAAGCTAGGCTTTTCAGTAAGTCAAAATTATAAAGTTTGTAAAAATATAGATGAAGTTATCGAACATATTGAACATTGGACAGAAAATAGAGGTAATTTAGAATACGAGATAGATGGAATGGTAATAAAAGTAAATAATATAAAACAAAGGGAAGAGATGGGATATACGGCAAAGAGCCCAAGATGGGCAATTGCATATAAATTTCCAGCAGAAAAGAAAAAAACTAAAATAGTAGATATAATAGTAGAAGTTGGAAGAACTGGTACAATAACACCATCAGCAGTACTTGAACCAGTTAGACTTGCTGGTACTACTGTAAGTAGAGCAACACTTCATAATGAAGACTATATAAAAGAGAAGGACATAAAAATAAATGATACAGTATTGGTTCAAAAAGCAGGAGATATAATACCTCAAGTTTTAGAAGTTATAAAAGAAGCTCGTACTGGGGAGGAAGTAGATTTTAAAATGCCAGAAAAATGCCCTGTTTGTTCAGAACCAACAGTAAGAGTAGAAGGAGAAGCTGCTGTAAAGTGTATAAATATGTCTTGTCCAGCTCAAATAAGAAGGGGAATTATACATTTTGTATCAAGAGACGCGATGAATATAGATGGTTTAGGAGAATCTATAATTACATTGTTGCTAAATGAAAAAATAATTCAAGATGTGTCTGATTTATATTATATAAAACAGGAAGATGTAGTTGATTTAGAAAGAATGGGTGAAAAATCTGCTGATAATTTAATAAATTCAATAGAAAAGTCAAAAGAAAATGATTTATGGAGACTTATAAATGGTTTAGGAATTAAATTTATAGGCGTTAAGGCAGCTAAGATACTTGCTTCAAAATTTAAAGATTTAGATGATGTGATTTCTACAACAATTGAGCAATTAGAAGATTTAGAGGAATTTGGCAGTATAATGGCAAATAGTGTTGTTGAGTTTTTTAAGGAAGATAAAAATATAAATGTCATAGAAAAACTAAAAAGTGTAGGAGTAAATACAAAATCATTAGAAAATACAGGTGAAACAGTAGAAAGAATATTTGAAGGAATGAAAATAGTATTGACTGGTACACTTCCTACATTAAAAAGAAATGATGCAAAAGATATGATAGAAAAAAGAGGTGGAAAAGCTACATCTAGTGTAAGTAAATCGACAACTTTTGTTTTAGCTGGAGAAGAAGCTGGCTCTAAACTTACAAAAGCAAATGATTTAGGAATTAAAGTTATAGATGAAGAGAGATTTTTAGAATTATTAACTTTATTATCGAAAGATGAAGTAAAAGCTATATTAGAGGGCTAAAAAGTCACTTAATTTAGTAGAAAACTACTATAATTAATGATAGAATAGTTCAGTAAGCTATCGAATTATGAAAAATGACATTATATGAGATTAATAAAATTAAAACTTATAAAAATAAATTTATAAAATATATAAGGATTAGGAAAGGATATAAAAAATGACCAGAAGTTATGATAGAACTAATGAACAGATAAGACCTGTAAAGATTACTAGAAATTATACAAAGTACGCAGAAGGTTCTGTTCTTATAGAAATGGGAGAGACAAAGGTTATATGTACTGCATCAGTGGAAGAAAAAGTACCTCCTTTTTTGAGAAATAGTGGTACTGGGTGGATAAATGCTGAATATTCAATGTTACCAAGGGCAACTCAACAGAGAAAAATAAGGGACGCATCTAGAGGAAAAATCGACGGAAGAACTCAAGAGATACAAAGGTTAATAGGAAGAGCGATAAGGTCTGTTATAGACTTAAATAAATTAGGAGAAAGAACTATTTGGGTAGATTGTGATGTGATTCAAGCTGATGGTGGAACTAGAACTGCATCTATAACTGGGGCGTTTGTAGCAGTTGCAGAAGCAATCTATAAATTATATAAAGCAAAAACATTAAAAGAAATGCCAATAACAAATTTTGTATCTGCAATTAGTGTCGGAATAGTAAATGAAACTCATATGCTAGATTTATGTTACGAAGAAGATTCTAAAGCACAAGTAGATATGAATATAATAATGACTGATAAGTGTGAGTTTGTAGAAGTACAGGGGACTGGTGAAGAGAAACCTTTTTCAAGAAAAGATTTAAATTTATTGTTAGAGTTAGGAGAAAAAGGGAATAAAGAACTAATAAGGCATCAAAGGGATGTTTTAGGTGAAATAGCAGATGAGATATTAGGTATGGATTATGGCAATGAAGTTGTTATTGCTACTAATAATGCTCATAAGTTAGAAGAAATAGGTGCAATCTTAAAGGACTTTGAATATACTGTATATTCTCTAAAAGATGTTGATTTAGCAGGTATAGAAATAATAGAGGATGGAAAAACATTTGAGCATAATGCATTGATAAAAGCTAGAACAATAGCTAGAAAAACTAAACTTATAGCTATAGCAGATGATTCTGGTTTAGAGGTAGATGCATTAGGCAAAAAACCAGGTGTTTATTCAGCTAGATATGCAGGAGAGCATGCTACAGATGAAGAAAATAGAGAAAAGCTATTAAAAGCCATGCAAAATGTGCCAATGAGTAAAAGAAATGCAAGATTTGTCTCTGCAATAGCAGTAGTTTTTCCAGATGGAAAAGAATTTGTAGTAAGAGGAATTTGTGAAGGAATGATAGGCTTTGAAGAAAAGGGCAAAAATGGCTTTGGATATGATAGCTTGTTTATAGTAAAGGGATATAATAAAACTTTTGGTGAAATACCTAGTGTTATAAAAAATTCAATCAGCCACAGAGCAAATGGACTAAAGATTATGAAACAAGAGTTTATGAAAAGGGTAGTGAAGTAATGAGAATAGGCATAATAAGTGATACACATATGATGATTAAAAATATGGAAAAGACAATACCATATTTAGAAGAATGTGACTTAATAATTCATGCAGGAGACAACTTTACAGACTCAAGATATCTTCATAATATGACTAAAGTGGGAATTATTGCAGTTAAAGGAAATTGTGATTTTGATGCTATAGAAGAAGAACTTGTCTTTGAAGTAGCAAATAAGACTATATTTTTATGCCATGGTGATAAGTATGGTGTAAAATATGGAACACAAATGTTAGAAAATAAAGCTACTGAAGTTAATGCTGACATAGTTATATTCGGTCATACTCATACTCCATTTAGAGAAATTAAAAATGGTGTGCTTTACATAAATCCTGGAAGTACTTCACTTCCAAGAGGAGTATCGTATAAGAGTTTTGTAATTATGGAGATAGAAGAAGATGATATAAATATAGAGGAAATACGCATATAAAGGTGTATTTATCTAAAAAAATAGCAAAAAACACTCAAAAAATTAAATTTTATCAAATAAGTACAACGATATTAATGGAACACTTGTAAATAAAAAAACTTATGTGATATAATTAAGTGGTTGAATTATAAATAGAATGAATTATGATACCATTATCGGGTATTACATAAATATCACTAGGAGGATTAGAAGGATGAAAGCAGAACTAATTAAAAAAGAGGGTAATAAAGTTACTTTAAAAATAACAGTAGATAACAATAAATTTGAAGCAGCAGTAAATAAGGCTTATAATAAAAGCAAAAGCAAATATAATATACCTGGATTCAGAAAAGGTAAAGCTCCAAGAATTGTTATAGAAACTCAATATGGAAAAGGTATCTTCTATAATGATGCTATAGAAGTGTTATTCCCAGAAGTTTATCCAGAAGCTATCAAGGAATTAGATATAGATCCAATAGACAATCCAGATTTAGATATAGAAGAAATAAGCAAAGACAATGGATTAGTTATGGTTCTTAATGTTGAAGTTAAACCAGAGTTTGAATTAGGAAACTATAAGGGTATAGAAGTAGCTAAGGTTGAGAATACTGTAAGTGATGAAAATGTTGAAGCTAAATTACAAGAAATGGTTGAAAAAAATGCTAGATTAGTAAGTGTTGAAGACAAAGCTTTAGAAGATGGAGATACAGCTATAATAGACTTTGAAGGTTTTGACAATGGTGTAGCTTTTGATGGTGGTAAAGGTGAAAATTATAACTTAGTTATAGGTTCAAACACATTTATACCAGGATTTGAAGAGCAATTAGTAGGTAAAAAAGCTGGTGAAGAAGTTGAAGTTAATGTTACTTTCCCAGAAGAATACCACTCAGAAAATTTAGCTGGAAAGCCAGTTGTATTTAATGTAAAAGTAAATGATGTAAAAGTAAAAGAATTATCTGTATTAGATGATGAATTTGCTAAAGATACTAGTGAATTTGATACTTTAGATGAATTAAAAGCAGATGTAAGAGCTAAATTAGAAGAAGAAGCTAAAAATAAAGCAGATGCAGAAATTAGAAATTCAGTAGTAGAAAAAGTTGCTGAAAATACAGAAATAGAAATACCAGAAGTTATGGTAGAACATCAAATAGATAATATGTTAAACGAACTTAACTACCAATTACAATATCAAGGATTTGGATTACAACAATTACTAGAGATGACTGGTAGAACTATGGAAGAATTAAGAGAAGAAAGAAAAGAAGATGCTAAAAAATTAGTTAAATCTTCTCTAGTATTGGAAGCAATAACTAAAGCTGAAGGAATTGAAGCAACAGAAGAAGAATTTAAAGCTGAATTAGAAAAAATGGCTTCTGCTTACAATATGGAAGTAGAAAAAATAGAAACTACTTTAAGAGATGCTGATAAGGAAGATATAAAAGGACAAATAAAAATAAGAAAGACAATAGACTTATTAGTTGAAAGTGCAACAATAGCTTAATAAAATAACCGCTATAACTAATACAGTTGACGTTATAGAATGTTTAGTATATAATGTTATGCAAATATAATTTAGTTAAATGCGTAAAATAATTTACAGTAGCTTAAAAAAGCTACTGTAAATTATATAGAATAAAGGGGGTATGAAACCATGGCATTAGTACCTGTAGTTGTTGAACAAACAGGAAGAGGAGAAAGATCTTATGACATCTTCTCTAGACTATTAAAGGACAGAATAATCTTCTTAGGAGATCAAGTTAATGATGCCACAGCAGGGCTTATAGTAGCACAGCTATTATTCTTAGAAGCTGAAGACCCAGACAAAGATATACATTTATATATAAATTCTCCAGGAGGAAGTATAACTTCTGGAATGGCTATATATGATACTATGCAATACATCAAACCAGATGTAAGTACTATATGTATAGGTATGGCTGCTTCTATGGGAGCATTCTTGTTGGCAGCAGGAGCAAAAGGAAAAAGACTAGCACTACCAAATAGTGAGATAATGATACATCAACCATTAGGTGGAGCTCAAGGTCAAGCAACAGATATAGAAATTCACGCAAAGAGAATTTTAAAAATAAAAGAAACTTTAAATGAAATATTATCTGAAAGAACTGGTCAGCCATTAGAGAAAATCAAAATGGATACTGAACGTGATAACTTCATGAGTGCATCAGAAGCTAAGGAATATGGCTTAATAGATGAAGTATTTACAAAGAGACCGTAGATAGAGAGAGGTGTTAATATGTCTAAATACGAAGAGAAACGACAATTAAAGTGTTCATTCTGCGGTAAAAATCAAGATCAAGTAAGAAGATTAATTGCAGGTCCAAATGTATACATTTGTGATGAGTGTGTTGAACTTTGTGACGAAATTATTCAAGAAGAAATAGAAGATACTATAGATGAAGATACTACATCTTTACCAAAACCAAAAGAAATGATGAATATCTTAAATGATTATGTAATAGGTCAAGAAAAAGCTAAAAAAGCTTTATCAGTTGCAGTTTACAATCATTACAAGAGAATATATAGTAAAAAGTCTAGTAGCAAGGATATAGAAATCCAAAAGAGTAATATACTTTTATTAGGGCCTACAGGTTCTGGTAAGACATTATTAGCACAGACTTTAGCTAGAACTTTAAATGTACCTTTTGCAATGGCAGATGCTACATCACTAACTGAGGCTGGATATGTTGGAGAAGATGTTGAAAATATACTTTTAAAACTTATTCAAGCTGCTGATTTTGATATAGAAAAAGCTGAAAGAGGTATAATATATATAGATGAGATAGATAAGATTGCAAGAAAATCTGAAAATCCATCTATAACTAGAGATGTTAGTGGAGAGGGTGTTCAACAAGCTCTTTTAAAAATATTAGAAGGTACTGTTGCAAATGTCCCACCACAAGGAGGAAGAAAACATCCTCATCAAGAATTTTTAAAGATAGATACTACAAATGTATTATTTATATTAGGTGGAGCTTTTGATGGGCTAGAAAAGATAATCCAAAAACGTGGTGGAGATAAGACACTAGGATTTGGAGCTAAGATAGAAAGTAAAAAAGAATTAGATTTAGGGAAGTTATATGAAAAAGTACTTCCAGAGGATTTATTAAAGTATGGTATAATACCTGAATTTATAGGAAGAATACCAGTTTTAGCTACTTTAGAATTGCTGGATGAAGATGCACTAATGCAAATACTACAACAACCTAAAAATGCTCTAGTAAAACAATATAAGAAATTATTAGAGTTAGATGATGTTGAACTAGAATTTGAAGATGATGCTCTTCGTGCAATAGCTAAAAAGGCTATAGAAAGAAATACAGGAGCTAGAGGACTTAGAAGTATAGTTGAAAGTGTAATGATGGAAACTATGTTTGAAGTACCATCTAGAGATAATATAAAGAAGGTTATAGTAACAGAGAAATCTGTGAACGAAGACTCAGTAAATCCTATCATAGTACTTAAGGATCAAGAGGAAAGTGCATAAGATGATGAAAAGGAGCTTTAAAAGGCTCCTTTTTTTATGCTAATATGAAATTAGGTATTATTATGATAAAAATGTGAGTAGAATACCTATAATACCAAAGACGAATACAATTGCAATAGAGCCAATTTTTCCCTTATATAGAAGATAGAATGATGCTGCAAATGCGATTATTCCATATAAGTCCCAATTAACTTCTTTTGCAGATGAAAAAGCGGCTGACAGTATGAAACCTAGAGTAATTGGTCTAAGTACCATTAATAAATTCTCTACCTTTTTATTATTTTTGAACTTAGCAAATAACTTTGATATAATGGTTAAACCTACTAATGCAAATACTGTAACACCGATAGTTGCAGATAAAGAACCAAAAAAACCAGCAGTCTTAAATCCAACAAATGTAGCACTATTTATTGCTACAGGACCTGGCGTAGATTGTGATATAGCAAGTAAATCTAAGAACTCTTGATTAGTTATAAGGTGGTATTTAGATATAAATTCTTGTTGAATAAATGGTAGCATAGCATAACCACCACCAAAACTAAAGGCTCCTATTTTAAGGAATATTAAGAAGAGTAGTGTTATTTCTGACATAGACTATATACACCTCCTCCAATTATTAAATAAATAGGACTTATATTGAATACACCAACAGATAAAACTGCTATAATTAATAGTAGTATGTTAGTTTTAGACTTTGGCAGTTTCTTAAACATGCTTGTAAAAGAATACAATATAAGAGCTATTACTACAGGCGCAACTCCTTTAAAAAATCCATCTAGAATTTTAGATGAGGAATTTTTAAAGTATAAATATGACAATACTAAAACTATACAAAATGACGGTAGAGCAGAGCCTAGGGTACATATAAGAACTCCTGGTATACCATAAAGCTTATATCCTAATAATACAGATATATTAATTGCTAGTACTCCAGGATAACTTTGAGCTATGGATAGATAATCGATAAATTCTTCCTGCTCTAAAAGTTTTTGTTTGTTTACAAGTTCATCTTGTATAAGAGGAACCATAGCGTATCCACCACCAAATGTAAACGCACCAATTTTTAAAAAGGTTAAAAACAATTTCAACATAATAGAAACCTCCAAATGATAAATAACATCTAAGTATACTAACATTAATATTATATCATAATAAAATAATAATATAATATGCCAAGAAGTTATTGTTAATGTTGAAAATTAACATGTGCAAATATATAATATAAAATGCAAAATAATTAAACTAGAAAAGGAGTAATGTTGATGGAACAAAATTATACTAAAATAGATCATGAATTACCATTAATCCCTTTGAGGGGATTAGCAATATTTCCATATATGATATTAAATTTTGATATAGGAAGAGAAATATCTCTTAAAGCTTTAGACCAAGCTATGATGGATGAAGAACTTATATTTTTAACATCTCAAAAAGAAGCAGATGTTGATGAACCAGGTGAAGAGGATTTTTATCATGTAGGAACAATTTGTAAAGTTAAACAAATGATAAAATTACCAGGAGATACAGTTCGTGTTTTGGTTGAGGGTGTATCAAGAGGTAGAGTTAAAAAAATAGAGCAAGAAGAAGGATACTTTAGAGCAGTAATAGAAGAAATTGTTTTTGATAGTGATAATTTAGATAGTGAAACAGAAGTTGAAATTGAAGCATTTGTAAGAAATGTATTTGATGCTTTTGAAGAGTATATAAATATTGGAAATAGAGTATCACCAGAAATATTGATATCTTTAGCTGATATAGAAGATGTAGATAGATTTATAGATACAATAGCTGCAAATATTTATCTAAAATCAAGTCAGAAACAAGAAATATTAGAAGAATTTGATATTAAGAAAAGACTTGAACTTATATATTCTATATTACTAGAAGAGATAGATATATTAAAAATAGAAAAAAAGATAACTTTAAGAGTTAAAAAACAAATGAATAAAGTTCAAAAAGAATACTATCTTAGAGAGCAATTAAAAGCTATACAAAAGGAATTAGGTGAGGAAGAAGACATAAATTCTGAAGCAGATGAGTATAGAGAAAAGCTTAAAAAAATAAAAGCACCTAAAACTACTAAAGAGAAAATAGAAAAAGAAATTGATAAATTTTCAAAGATATCTTCAATGTCTCCAGATGTATCTGTAAGTAGAAATTATTTGGATACTATATTCTCATTACCATGGAATAAAGAAACAAAGGATAAACTAGATATAGTTAAAGCACAAGCTATACTAGATGAGGACCATTACGGGCTGGAGAAGGTTAAAGAAAGAATATTAGAGTATTTAGCCATAAGAACTCTTGCTAAATCACTTAAAGGTCCTATAATATGTCTAGTTGGACCTCCAGGGACAGGGAAAACATCTATAGTCAAATCAATAGCAAGAGCATTAAATAGAAAATTTGTAAGAATATCTTTAGGTGGCGTTAGAGATGAAGCCGAAATAAGAGGACACAGAAGGACTTATGTAGGTTCTATTCCAGGAAGAATAATTAATGGAGTCAAAGAAGCTCAGACTAAAAATCCTGTGTTTTTATTTGATGAGATAGATAAAATGGCAGCAGATTATAAAGGTGACCCAGCTTCAGCTATGCTGGAAGTATTGGACCCAGAGCAAAATAAGGATTTTGTGGACCACTATTTAGAAATACCTTTTGATTTATCAAAGATACTATTTGTTACAACAGCAAACAGTTTAAGCAATATTCCAAGACCATTATTGGATAGAATGGAAGTAATAGAAGTATCTGGATATATAGAAGAAGAAAAGTTAAATATAGCAAAACAATACTTACTTCCAAAACAAATTAAAGAGCATGCTTTAAAAGAGAATTTTGTAAAAATGGATGATGAAACTTTAAGAAGCATAATAAATCATTATACAAGAGAAGCTGGAGTAAGAACATTAGAAAGAACTATTGGTAAAGTTTGTAGAAAAATTGCCAAAAAATATGTTGAGGACCCAACACTTGAAGAAATTGTTGTAAATAAGTCTGACTTAGAAAAATATCTTGGAAAAGATATGTTTAAATACCAACTTGCAGAGCTTAATCCTCAAATAGGGCTTGTAAATGGACTTGCATGGACAGCAGTTGGTGGAGTTACCCTTGAAGTAGAGGTAAATGTGCTTAAAGGAAAGGGTGAAATTGTATTAACTGGAAAACTAGGAGATGTTATGAAAGAATCTGCTAAGACAGGTATTTCTTATATAAGATCAATAGTGGACAAGTTTGATATAGACCCTGATTTTTATAAAACTAATGATATTCATATACACATCCCAGAAGGTGCTGTTCCAAAAGATGGACCATCAGCTGGTATAACTATGGCACTTGCAGTGATTTCAGCACTTACTAAGAGACCTGTACCAGGTAATATAGCTATGACAGGAGAAATAACTTTAAGAGGTAGAGTGTTAGCTGTAGGAGGAGTTAAGGAAAAACTATTAGCAGCTCATAGAGCTGGCATAACAAAAGTTCTAATTCCTAAAGAGTGTGAAGCTGATTTAGATGAGATACCAAAAAATGTAAAAGAAAAGATGGAGTTTGTACTTGTAGAGCATATGGATGAAGTATTAGAACAAGCTTTATTAAAGAGTGGTGAAAAAAATGAAAATTAGAAGTTCAGAGATAACTATGAGTGCTGTGAATAAATCACAGTATCCAGCAGAAGGTATCCCAGAGATAGCTCTGGCTGGTAGGTCAAATGTTGGAAAATCATCAATAATAAATACATTACTTAATAGAAGAAACTTTGCTAGAACTAGTCAAACACCAGGAAAAACTAGAACTATAAATTTTTATCTTATAAATAACGAATTTTATTTTGTAGACCTTCCAGGATATGGGTATGCTAAAATAGCCAAATCTGAAAAAGAAAAATGGGGAGGTATAATGGAACTATATCTAGAAAGTAGACAAGAATTATGTTCTATATTCCTACTTGTAGATATTAGACATGAACCTACAGCAGACGATAAACTTATGTACGAATGGATAAAACATTTTGGATATAACTGTGTAGTTATTGCAACTAAGGCAGACAAAATATCTAGAGGACAATATCAAAAGCATATAAGTATTATAAGAAAGAAATTGCAAATGGAGAGTAGTGAAAAAGTAATTCCTGTTTCTTCGCTAAAAAAGACTGGTGTTGAAGAACTTTGGGAAGAAATTGTAAGTCAATACAATCAACATGGATATGAAATAACAGTAGATTAATTTTAAGTGTTTATATATATTAAAATCAAATAAAGGATGCCTCAAAATGTTTTTAAGGGAAATTTTGTGGCATCCTTGTTGTTTATAAGCAATAAATATCGGTAATTATTGTTAGAAATTAATAAAATTAATAAAATTAGTGTAAATTAGTTTGTTTAAAGATTTACTGACTTATATAATTAGTAATGAATTTTGACTAAGAAGTAGATTTTTCTGTCTTTCTCATAAAGCAAACGGTAAGTATGAGTCCTATAAAGCATACTGATGCTGCAATCCAGTAAGATTGATTACTAGCCGCAACATAAGCTAGTGTATGACTTGTAGACTTTTGATGATATGTAAGTCTTTGTGCAAAGAAACTACTGAAAAAGGCTGTTCCAAGAGCAAATGACAAATTACGAACAGTTGCAAGAAAACTTCCCCCATATCCTTGTTTTTGAGGAGGAACGTCTGCCAAGATACTACTATTGTTTGGTGAACTAAAAGAACCTAATCCAAAGCCAAAAATAATTAAGCATAGAATCAAAAGATATAAT
Organism: Clostridioides sp. ES-S-0048-02; assembly: GCF_020658495.1. Classification (NCBI taxonomy): domain Bacteria; kingdom Bacillati; phylum Bacillota; class Clostridia; order Peptostreptococcales; family Peptostreptococcaceae; genus Clostridioides; species Clostridioides sp. ES-S-0048-02. The sequence goes on along the minus strand of NZ_JACVWH010000008.1, from coordinate 86,820 downwards.
GGAGAATCAGCTTTTAAAAGTGCCATTCCAACCAGAGCAATAGTCATAAATGAAAAAGATACAGTCAGAATATTTTTTGCACCATGTTTGTCAGAAAGAGAACCGGAAATAGGTGCTATAAGTACCATAATAAGTGGATGAACAGTCATGACAGAACCAGCCATCATAGGAGATAAATTTTTTAGTTGCTCTAGATAAAAAGGAAGTAGAAAAAATACTGCCATTTGAGGAAAATAACAAGCTATTCCAATAATATTGCCTATAGTGAAATTTCTATTTTTAAACAAAGGTAAATCAATAAAACTTTGTTCAAATTTTACTTCTCTTAATACCAACATTACAAATGCTATAATTGCTATTATTCCTAGATACCATTTTGTATTTCCTTCTCCATTCATTGCAAGTAAGATAAGTGTGGTACAAGATGCAAATAATAGAAGTCCTGGAATATCGAAACTTTTGTTTTGTTCATCTAAAATAGGTTTTGGTAGAAATTTTATTCCAAGAAAGACTGCTATAATACCAATAGGTATATTGATTATGAAGATAGAAGGCCATCCAAAGTGCTCTAAAAGTATTCCACCAATTACAGGACCACTCATATTCCCTATCCCAACTACTGCTCCAGTAATTCCTATAGCCTTTCCCTTCTCATTTGCTGGAAATGCATTAGAAACTATACCAAGTCCAGTTGCCATTAAAATACTTGCTCCAATTGCTTGAAATATTCTTGATAAAATCAATGTTGTTAGGTTATTAGATATACTACATAGAAAGGAACCTATTGTAAATACAAAAAATCCTAACGTATATAGATAATTTGAACCCACCTTATCGCCAAGTTTCGCAAAAAACAACATAGTAGCTGTTACAACCAACATATAAGCTGTAACTACCCATTGGATTTGCGACATATTAATTTTAAAGTCGGCAGCAATTGTAGGATTTGCGATATTTAGTATACTTCCATCAAGAGTAGACATAAATACACCAATACAGATGATAATTAATACTATCCATTTTTGTTTCACTGATAACACCCCAATCTTTTACATAGTAGATTTTGTTTTATAAGTACAGTATAGTTACAAAATAAACAACAAAAAAGCACCTATGTCTTAGGTACCTTAGAATATGTTTATTTTCATGAATAAATGCGGTAGTTGAAGGATTTGTATAGATTACTCATGTAAAATTACATAAAGGTACTCGTATACTATTTTCTTCTACCATCCAGATTTTACTGTCGGCTTTGGAATTTGACCAAATTCTGCCATAAGGCTCGCGGGCTTTTACCGCCGATAGGGAATTTCACCCATTTCTGAAGAAAAACAGATGTATTTTTTAATTTTATTTTAACATAAAATAACAATCGAGACAATTAGATTTAAGCAACACAGACAGTTACACCACAATATAGAAGGTTTTATTATACTTTTGGACAAAATCTAAATTAGAGTAAAATAATAGATTGAAATTAAGTAAAATAAGTTATTGTCATTGCTGAATGATAAGTTTTATATTTAGTAAAAGCATAAAGCTGTAACAAAACTCGTATAATATTAATATCTTAATTAAGAGGTATGGTAAATTATGAGGAGGCGCTAATATGGAAGGAAAGATAAAAAAGGCATTTCCAGGTGGAAACACATCACAAGGCTCATATTCTTTTTTTGACTATATAATTCCGGAAAATGTAAAAAGAGTTTTTTGTTTAAAGGGTGGACCTGGAGTAGGAAAATCCTCACTAATGAAAAAAATTTATAAAGAGTTTTTGCATAGAGGATATGATATTGAATTATATCATTGCCCTTCTGACCCAAGTTCGTTGGATGGTGTAGTTATAAAGAAACTAGGCGTGGTACTTATGGATGCAACTGCTCCACATACTGTAGACCCTAAACTCCCAGGTGCTTTGGACGAGATAATTAATTTAGGAGATTACTGGAATACAGAGGAGTTAGAAAAAAATAGACAAGAAATTTCAAACTATGATAAAGATATTAGTAATGCTTTTAAAAGAGCATTTAAATTTTTAAAATCAGCAGAGCCAATTTTTAGAGATATCGAGGAAAAATATTCTGACTGTATGGACTATGGAAAAGTAAATTTAGTTACAGAAGAATTCATAAAAAGATTATTTGATGGAGTAGATAGTACAGGAAAGTTAAAGAAAGAAAAGCATTTATTTGGCTCAGGGATAACTCCTGTAGGATGCTTAGATTATACAGAACATATTTTAAAGGATGTAGGGAAGGTTTATTATTTGTCAGGGGAAATAGGCTCTGGGAAAACTACACTTTTGAGTAAAGTGTACAAAAAAGCAATTGAGAAAGGTTTGAATGTAGAAGTTTATCACTATCCGCTTATTCCTGAAAAAATTGAAACTATATTATTAACTGATTTAGATATAGGAATAACTATAAGCAGTACTTTTAAAGATGAAGATACAATTGATTTGAATCAATTTTTAAATAGAGAAAAATTACTTAAATACGAAGAAGATATTAAATTTGATGAGAAAGTTTTAGATGACTTAATTTGTTGGTCAATTTTAAATCTTAAGAGAGCTAAATCAAAACATGATATTATAGAAAGTTACTATAGTCCGAATATGAGATTTGATGAAGTAGGAAAATTGAGAGATGAATTAGTTAAGAGAATCTCAAAATATGAGGAAAATATATAAAGTATGTCTGTTTAAAATTAATATTAACTAGTATATATAATCAACAGCAGACTGCTATGGCTTTAAAGCTATGGCAGTCTGCTGTTTTTTGCTATAATTTAAACAGATAAATCTTTGCACAAAAAGACAAGAAAATTTAGAGAATTTATTATAAAATATGGGGGTACATATGAAATGAAATGGCTAGATGGATTACAACAATCTATTGATTATATTGAAGAAAATATTTTAGAAAAGTTAGATTATGAATATTTAGCAAGGTATACAAATATGTCGGTGTTTTATTATCAACGAATGTTTAGTGTATTAGTAGGTATATCTGTTGGTGAATATATTAGGAATAGAAGATTAACACTAGCTGGGCTTGAATTAACTACTTCAAATAGTAAAATTATAGACATAGCTTTTAAATATGGTTACGAAACAGCAGAAAGCTTTACTAAAGCCTTTGTTAGATTTCATGGAATAACGCCATCTATTGCTAGAAAAGGAAATTCAAGCCTAAAATCATTTAGCAAGATAACATTAAAAATATCTTTAGATGGAGGAAATACTTTAGATTACAAAATTGTCGATGAGGGAGAATTTTCAGTAATTGCTTTAAAAAAACAATTTTCGAAAGATGAAGATGTATTTAGAAAACAAATACCAAGGTTTTGGCAAGACTTGTTTAAGAGTAGTTTGTATAGAGAACTAATTTCTTATGTAAAAGAAAACACTATTACAAAAGGTGGGATTTTAGGAATAGATGAAATGGCAGTTTCACAAAACAAACAATTATTTAATTATTATGCAGCTGTTGAGACGGATGAAAAACCTAAAAATGATAAATTTACCTTATTTAAAATACCTTCTCATAAGTGGGCTATTTTTAAGTGTACAGGTGCCATGCCAAATTCTATTCAAAACTTATGGGTAAAAATATATAGTGAGTTTTTCCAATGCTCTAGCTATGAACCAGTTGCTGATTTCAATTTTGAACTTTACCTTGAAGGAGATAGTAATAAAGATAATTATGTTAGTGAAATTTGGGTTCCAATAAAAAATAGGAGGAGTTTATGAAAAAATGTAGAGTATCTGAGATAACAGCTTATTTTAGTGCAGATGTGGAAACAGTTTGGAATATAGTTACAGACAATCGTGATTATAAATGGAGAAGTGATATAAGTAAAATTGAAGTATTTGATGATGGAAGTACTTTTATTGAGTACAATAAGGATGGAAACAGTACAAAATTTACTGTTACAGAAAAAACTAAAAATAAGCTTTATAAATTTAACATGGAAAATAAATTTTTCTATGGTAATTGGCAAGGTGAATTTTTTGAAGAGAATGAAAAAACTAAAATAGTGTTTATAGAAAATATATATGTTAAAAATCCTATTATAAAAGTTTTATCTTATCTCTTTATGAATTTAAAAAAAATACAAATACAATATGTTGAAGACTTAAAAAGAAAATTAAATGAAATGTAAAAGATTAATATCTTATCTATAGATAGATTTATTATAATCTTATAGAGTTATTTTATTGTGAAAATTGAGGGAATTATATAATTGACTTTGATGATAATGTCTAAAGGTGTATTAAAAAAAGTTACTATTATGAGTGACTTTTTTTTATGTAAACAAGAGCATATTCTGGTATATAAGTAAGCTTTTATGTAATATATAGATGACTTTTATATATTAGTGTAGTATTATTGATACTAGATTTTTATTATAAATTAAATATAATAGAGGATTAAATTAAGATTTATACTTAAAAAAATAAAATTGGAGGATTTATGAAGAATAAAATAATTATAGGTATTACTTTTTTATCTATACTACTAATGTATGGATGCACTTTAAAACAAACAACAGAAATAAATGTATTAGCAACTACCGATTTACATGGAAACCTACCTTATGAGTTAACTTCTTATATAAAAGAAGAACGAGAAAAAGATAAAAATATAACTCTAGTAGATGCAGGAGATTTCTTTGATAGTGGACCAATTGGTTCAACTATGGAAAAATATTTTGATGATAGACGAACTGACATTGATAATAAAACAGAAAAGTATGTAGAAGCTCCTATTGCAAAAGAAATGAAAGAAATAGGTTATGATTCTGTAGTTCTTGGAAATCATGAATTTGTATCTAACTCTAAATTTTATTTAGATAATATGATATCTGATTTTAATAAACAGGATATTAATGTATTATCAGCCAATACGTATAAGAAAGATGGGAGTAGTTACACAAAGCCATATATAATAAAAAATATTAATACTCCTAAAGGTAATGTTAAATTAGGTATTCTAGGTCTTACAATAAAAGAAGTTGGAGAAAATGTGGATTCTAATTCTTTAGAGTTAAAAGACCAAGGAGGTTATAATGGTGAACTATATATGAATGACTTAGTAGATGATGCAAAAAAATGGGTTGATGTAATGAAAAAAGATAAAGTAGATATTATAGTTTCTGTAGTACATTCAGGTGAGAAACCTAAAAAACCTAAAAATCCAGGAAATAGAATACAAGATTTGGCTCAAAACGTTGATGGTATTGATGCAATAGTAGCTGGACATACACATGTTCAAATTAAACAACATGACTATAAAAATAATTTAGGAGAACAAGTTATAGTTACACAACCAGGAAAGCATGGAGAATGTGTTTCTAAAATTAACTTTAAACTAGAAAAAAATAATGATAAATGGAATGTTGTTGATAAATCTAGTCAGTTAGCCACACTTGAAAAAAATCAAGAAATGGATAAAGTCAGTGAATTTTATGGAAGTCTTTTAAGCCTAGATAGTAAAACTAAAGAAATCAGTTTAGGGAAAGTACTTCCTTTTAAATGGGATAAGCTATATGTATTTAAACCATATACACCTGTTGAAACAATATATAAAACTGTAGGATATAAATGGAGAAATATCATACCAACAGATAGTGAGGATATGGTGCAAATGGTATTTATGAGTAATAAAAAACCTATTTGTTATATATATGGTGATTCTAATAAGACAGGATTAAGTTTAAAGATTGATAAGTCTGAATATAAAGATAGTATTATAACGGTTTTACCTAATGATAATGATAATTTTAAAGTTCAAAAAGATGAAAAAACTTTCAAAGTGAATCTTGAGCATATAAAAAAGAATATATAAATAACTAATAGAAATACTATGTTTACATAAAATATGTAATCTTCTGTACATTGTAAGAATCCAATTAGAAATTTTATTATGATTGAATTCTTACAATGTACAGAAGATTTACTTTTACATATATGTATATAAATCTTTGGTTTTTTATATAATTATATTGGATAAATATTTAATGTATCTTATAAAAATAAACAAAGTATAAAATATGTATTTTTGAAGTTTAATCATTACATTATCGTCTACTTTTATATAATAAGAAAGATATTTTATAAGATACTACTAAAATAATAAAACTAGAAATAAGCCCCAAAATAGAAAATATGCCTTGGTTGCCTATTATAAAATCTATTACGAATGATATTTTATCAATCAATGAAGTCATTAAGACTAATGTTAATACAATGATATATGGAATTAATGACCAAAATCTTGCTTTTAGATATCCCATCTTAAAAAAGATAGGTATTTGAACTCCCACTATAGCAGAAAAAATTAAAAAAGAGGTACTTATTCCTAGTATAATTTCTTGAATATCAATAGGTTCACTTTTTAAAAATAATACTATTATTGAAAGTACAGTAATTAGAAATACTGTCAATACAAAGTTAAGTAAAATGAAAATATAGCGACCAAAAACTATATCTTTTAATTTAATCGAAAGAGTAGCATATAAGCGACTTAAGTTATTTTTTTCTTCTATAGCAAAAATGTTAGAAATCATAAGGGCAACAAACCAAGAACAAGTAATATAAAGTGTTAATGTTGATGAGCCCATATATGAAAAAAGCATTATAACAGCTAACAAAACTAAATTCATATTAAAATAGGATTTCATTGTAAAAATATCTAGTTTAGTAAATTTAATTGAATCGGTCATCTTATTACACCTCTCTTGCTAACTTTTATAACTATATCATCAATAGTAGCAGTATCTATGATACAGCTATTGTATTTAACAGTATCATTTGTATGAATTAATCCATCAAATCCAATATCTGTTTCACGCAGACCAATAATATCTCTTTTAAGTGTATCTGTTAAATCTCTTGGTATTCCTTTAATTAATCTAAACTTTTCTAATAAATCTTGCAAACTTCCAGTATAAAATAATTCTCCATTATTTATAAAAGTGATATAATCAGCAATTTTTTCTAAATCAGTAGTAATATGAGTAGAGAATAATACACTTCTATCTCCATCTTTTATGTAGTCTTGTAGAATTTCCAAAAGTTCATCACGAGTTACTACATCAAGCCCACTTGTGGGTTCATCAAGTATAAGCAACTTAGCATTATGAGAAAATGCACATGATAACATAAGTTTCATTTGCATACCTCTAGACAATTCACTTATTTTTTTATTTAGAGGTAGATTAAATCTGGTTATCATACTTTTAAAAATATCGTGATTCCAATCCTTATAAAAAATAGATATAGCTTTTTCAGTATCTTTTATTGACCAATTATCTGCATAAAATATATTATCAAATACAACACCAATATTCTGCTTAATAAGATTTTCATTTTTAGCATTGTCCATATCAAAAACTAAAATCTCTCCTTCATCTTTTTCTAACATATTTAGAATTAATTGTATAGTTGTTGTCTTACCTGCACCGTTTGGGCCGATTAATCCCATTATATATCCCATTGGTAAAGTAAAACTTATATTTTTTAGATTAAAATCATTAAAGTTTTTACTAACATCCTTTAGTTCCAAATAATTATTCACTTTTTTCCACCTCCAATAATAATCTCAAAAGACTTATAATTTCTTTATCTGTCATAGACGCTCTTTGTGCCGCTTGTATTGCATTATTGAGATTTGATTCTACTTCTCGTATTAACTGTTCACGAATAAGTTCAGAGCTACTTGACATAACGAAAAATCCCTTACCTTGACGGCTCATAATAAAACCTTCTTGCTCAAGTTCATTATATGCTCTAGTAGTAGTCAAAACGCTAATCTTTAAATCTCTTGCTAACTGTCTAAGTGAAGGTAGCATTTCATTTTCTTTTAATTCTCCTGAAAGAATTTGTTCTTTAATCTGTTCTTTAATTTGTTCATAAATAGGTAAGCTAGAACCATTTGAAATAATTATATTCAAAAAAACACCTCTTTAACTGTATTGTTATATACAAGTACAGTATAAACATTTGGATGTTTTTTGTCAATATAAAAAATTACAATATACATTTGCAATAATAATCTATATGTATTTATTCTGAAACGTTTTTAAATTGAAGTATTTAATCAGAAAGATAGTGTTTAAGTAAAAATATTGTCAATATACACTTTTAAGATTAGTTTATATCTATTTATCTAGGCGTTATACTTTATATCTAGGCATTATGCTTTAATATATATTAAAGGTATAAGTTATATAATTAAATTTGATACTTTTACTACTTATAGCAAAATCTCATATACCTATACATTCAATGTTAGTAGGGTGGGGACACAAGTATAATGTATGATATTATATACTAAAAGATGAATTTTAACGTATAACTTTGATTAAAAAATAGTTACGCACACTCGTGACTTTAGTCATGAGTTAGTAGCTAAAATAGTCAGCATATAGAAAAACTTATATGTAGAGATAGGATAGAACCTATTCAATACTAATTGAATTGCTGGAAACCCCTAAAGCTAACCAAGCTAAAACATAAGGATAAAACTAAGTGTGAAAGTTACAAAAGTAGAAAAAATTGGTTAGATGGTATAAGGTTAAACCCTAAATACTTTAAAATGGGCAATCAGCAGGTAAGCTCCGAATAGGAGAGACTTCAACGACTATTCCTCTTGAGGGAAGTACACTACAAGCTATTGGTAGTGGAGGTGGGTAGACATTAACGGATAATGCCGAAGGATAGGATATAGTCTGTACTTGCATGAAAGTGTAAGAAGTTCATAAGAGAACTGCATAGGTAGTAACGAACTTGTGTGAACGACAACCTCAAAAATGATAAAAGTTAAGACTTACGGTTCTTACATATGTTATTTAGAAATAAATATAAAAACCTTCAAAATGCTTGTTTTAAATAATTATATTTGTTAAAGTTATAATCAGAAAAAACAAGTAAAGTGAGGTGATAGTAGTGGAAAAATCTTATAAGTTTAGAATGTATCCAAATAAAAAACAGCAAGAGTTAATTAACAAAACTTTTGGATGTTGTAGATTTGTATATAATAAATATCTTTCTAAAAAAATAGAAGTTTATGAAAATGATAAAGAAACTTTTACTTATAAGCAGTGCAGTTCTGATTTAACCAATTTAAAAAAAGAATTAGATTGGCTTAAAGAACCTGACAAATTTTCACTACAGAACACCTTAAAAGATTTAGAAAACGCATATAAAAAATTCTTTAAAGAAAATACAGGATTTCCTAAATTTAAATCAAAGAAAACTAATAGATTTTCATATAGAACGAACCTTACAAATGAAAATATTATGTACTTTAGTCAATATATAAAATTACCTAAACTTGGTATGGTCAAAGTAAGGGATAAACAAGTACCTCAAGGGAGAATACTTAATGCTACTGTATCTAGAGAGCCAAGTGGTAAATATTATGTATCATTATGTTGTACTGATATAGATATTGAAGCATTTGAAAATACTAATAATCAGGTAGGTTTAGATTTAGGAATTAAAGAATTTTGTATCTCAAGTTGTGGACAATTTGTAGAAAATCCTAAGTATCTTCTAAAGTCATTAAATAAACTTGCTAAATTACAAAGAGAATTATCGAGAAAAACAATTGGTAGTTTAAATAGAAATAAAGCAAGATTAAAAGTTGCAAGACTTCAAGAACATATAGCTAATCAGAGAAAGGATTTTCTACAAAAACTATCTACCAAATTAATACAAGAGAATGATATTATTTGCATAGAAGATTTACAGGTAAAGAATATGACTAGAAATCGCAAACTATCTCGCTTAATTTCTGATGTGTCATGGTCAGAATTTGTTCGTCAATTAGAATACAAGGCTAATTGGTATGATAGACAAATTGTAAAGGTAGGTAAGTTCTTTGCAAGTTCACAAATATGCAATAAATGTGGGTACAAAAACGAGGCAATAAAGAATTTAAATATAAGAGAATGGATTTGTCCTTGTTGTAATGTAACTCACGATAGAGATATAAATGCAAGTATAAATATACTAAAAGAAGGATTAAGACTAATAACAGTTTAAAATAGATAACTTATGTAAGAACCGTAGGAACTACGGGGATAGCCTGTGGAGAATTGGTAAGACATATGTTAGTATGCAAAATTCTATGAAGCAGGAACCCTGTGACTTTAGTCATGGGAGGTTCAGATAATAAGCATATGTAAATGTTTAATATTTAATTAAAGAAAATTATCATATAAAAATAAATTTGTAAGGAGTAATACAGTATGAAAAAACAATATGTGTTTATAATACTAGCAAGTACTATTTTAGGTATGCTTGTTGGAACCATATTTAGAGATTATAGCAATGAAGAAACAGTTTATACAAGTAAGGATAAGTCAATAAGAAAAGAAATAAGAATAACAAGAAAATCTATAAAAGAACTGGCAAAAGAGAAAGATAAATTAGATAAAGAAATTAATTCAATGAAGAAAAATCAAAAGAATTCTGATGAAATCTCTAAAATAGAAAGTCTTAGGGAGAGTCTTTCATATTCAGATGTAAATGGTAGCGGAATAGTATTAAGTATAGATGCCATAGATGAAAAAACAGGAAACATTGCCAATAGCATAGACTACAATAAAATCCTTGTGAAAGTCATAAATGAATTAAAAGCAAATGGAGGAAAATACATAGAAATAAATGGTCAAAGAATTAATCAGTACTCAGAAGTTGTACTTGCAGGTAGCCATATAAATATAAATGGAGTTCCAGTGGCACAACCCTATGAAATAAAATGTATTGGTGATAAAGATAAACTATCTAGTTACGTAGATAAAGGTAGTAAATATTTAGATAGTATACAAAGTACTTATCCAATGAAAGTTAGTATAAAAGCTGAAGAAAATATCTCTATGAAAAAACTAAAAATACCTAATAAATTAAAGTATATAAAGGGTGAGTAAGATTATATTAGAGGAAAGCAGTTTACCAATGTTAATACCAGAAAAACTTGCAAAAAAATATAATGTATTTCCAGTGGAATTTCAAGATGACAATCTAGTAGTAGAAATAGAAGATGAAGACATATATGCACTACAAGACTTGAGACTAGCAACAGGGAAAGAAATTATATTAAAAAAAGAAAGAAGAGAACTTATAAGTGAGAAGATAGAAAAATATTACAATAGCTTTGAACTTGATGAAAATTATGCAAAAAAATTATTTGAAAATCTTATAGAGAAAGCTATAAAAGAGAACGCAAGTGATATACATATAGAACCATTTAAAGAGCATTTGATAGTTAGAATGAGAGTTGATGGAGAGTTAAAAGAAATATCAAAATTTTTAATAGATGTTTATCCAGCATTAGCTACAGTTGTTAAATTAAAAGCTTCAATGGACATAACAGAAAAAAGACTTCCTCAAGATGGAAGAGTAGACATAAAGCTAGATGATAGTTTAATTGACATTAGAGTTTCATCAATCCCAACTGTATATGGTGAAAAAATTGTTTTGAGAATCCTTAATAGAGATACTTTTTTAAAAGATAAATCAGAACTTGGATTTTCAGAAGAAGCGATAAATTCTATAAATCATATAATAAGTAAAAGAGCTGGAATATTATTAGTAACAGGGCCTACAGGGAGTGGAAAGACTACTACAGTATATTCCTTATTAAATGATTTAAGAGGGATAAACAAAAATATAATGACTATAGAAAATCCAGTAGAATACAAGATGGATGGAATAAGTCAAATACAAGTAAATTCAAAAGTAGGATTGAGTTTTGATGTAGGTCTTAAAGCTATATTAAGACAAGACCCAGATATAATAATGGTTGGAGAAATCAGAGATGCAGAAACAGCTAAGATAGCAGTAAGAGCCGCTATAACAGGCCATTTAGTTATAAGCACTTTGCATACTAATGATGCAGTATCTTCTATAGCTAGACTATTGGAAATGCAAATCCCACCATATCTTTTAAATGCATCTCTTATAGGTGTAATATCTCAAAAACTAGTTAGAAAGGTTTGTAATCATTGTAGTCATGAGATTATGATAAAAGATGATTTTAGTGGAGATGTAAATACTAAAGTAGCTGTAGGCTGTGAAAAATGCAATGACAAAGGTTATTTTGGTAGAACAGCAATTTATGAAATTCTAGAAATCAATGATGATATAAAAACATGTATAAGGGATATGAAGGATTCTAGTATTGTTAAAGAAGTAGCACAAAAAAATGGAATGATAACATTTGAAGATAGCTGCCAAAGGCTAATAAATGAAAAAATAACAACATTAGAAGAATGTTTAGTAGTAAACGAAATAATTTAATTAAACAGTGTAATCAAACTTCATACAATCGATTTTAATAAAAATTCTCGATTGTAAATCATATCTAGATAAAATAAAATTAACATATTAAATTAGAAAATATCGAGATTATTTAATTGTAATTAATATAATTTGGAAGGAATTATAATACATGAAATTATCTAAAAATATATTTTATAATTTAGACAAGATTCATTTACTCTTAAACAAGATTCGTGATAAAGAGCTTAGAATAATTTGCAAAGAAATAGGTATTTTACTAGAATCTGGATGTGAAATTACAAAGATATTTCAAGTTATTGAAGGACAATCTAGTAAAAAAGTAAAAAGTTTGTTTAATACAGTATCAAATCATATTCAAAATGGGAATTCCATAGCAGAATCATTTCAAATCACAGGAACATTTTCTAAATTTTTTATAAGTATGATAAAAGCGGGTGAAACCAGCGGAAACTTAGATATAATAATGAGCGATTTATCTAATTATTACGATAAAGAATATAAATTAAAAACAAAAATAATAACTATTTTAATCTATCCAATAATACTTATCATATTATCTGTAATATCAATAGTATTTATCTTTATATTTGTGATACCAAATTTTCAGGTGGTTTTTGCCAGTAATGGAATTGAACCACCTTTCATAACTAAGGTTTTAATAGGAATTTCTATAATAGTTACAAATCATCTAGGTTATTTAATATTTAGTCTTATATTGATTTCAATAGTAACTATTTATTTTTTTATAATGAATAATAACCTAAAGAAATTAATTAATTCATTTAAGTTCAAAATACCTTTTTTAAAAGGAGTTAATCAATTAATAGCTACAACTAGATTTTCAAGGGCATTATCTATTTTACTTAGTAGTGGGATACAAATAGTGGATGCAATAGAGATGTCAGCAAGTGTCATAGATAATGAATTCATTTATGAAAGACTAAAGATTTCTAATAATTATATAAAAAAAGGAAATAGTATAGGTAAGTCTTTGAATCTAGCAAATATATTTCCTAAGTTATTTGTTTCAATGGCAAATACAGGTGAAGAAAGTGGAAAACTCGATAAGAGTCTAGATGTAATAAACAGATTTTATGAAAATGAATTAAATAATAAAATAGAGCAGATAATGAAATTTGTAGAGCCTGTAATAATTGTATTCATGGGATTGATTGTTGGAGTTTTTGTTTTATCAATGGTTATTCCAATGTTTGATGCAATTACTAGTTTCTAATATAAAAATAAATTTTACTAAATAAAACTTTTAAAAAGGAGCGAAAATTTAATTGATAAATAAAAAACGAAAAGGATTTACACTTGTTGAGATGATTGTAGTAGTAACAATTTTAGGCGTTATATCTAGTATAGCATTAGTTAAATATGGTAAAGTCCAAGAAAGTGCTAAGATAAATGCGGATTATACAAACGCAGCTAATATAGTAACCGCAGCGAGTATGGCTATTAATGATGATAAAAATATAGCGGAATCTCTAAGTGTAGAATCACTTAAAGAAAAAGGTTATCTAAGTACAGTTCCAGTTCCTCAAAGTACATCAGGTAAGTTTGAACTTGTTATAAGTGATGCTGGTACAGATATAAGTGTAAATGTAAACTCAAAACAATTTTATCCAAGATAATATTTATTTTTATACGTTTTTAGTGTCAAATTATAAAGATATTTTTAGTATTAAATTATAATGAATTGTAGATATATTAAGTTTAATTCAAAACATAATTAAATGATTTAAATAGGTATTGATTATTTAAAGTTAATATATGCATAAATAAAAGATTAAGTATTTATATAATTAAAATATGGCTATATAAATACTGTATAGGCTTTGTAAAAATCAAATATACTGTGTAAAATTTAAAAGCTATTATCACCTAAGGAGGAGATGGTTATAATTAAAAAATTTTTAACTTTAGAAATAAATGACGATTATATAAGGGTTGTACTTTTAAGAAAAAACTATAAAAAAATATTTATAGATAAATCTATTATAAAAGAAGTTAGCTTTAATATTAAAAGTGATATTGATGAGATTGAAAAAACTGGATATGTAGAAAATGTAGTAAAAGTAGTAAAAGATGAAATAAATAATATAAAAAAATCATACAAAAATTTGTACTTTAATATTCAAACTCAAGACATAGTTATTAGAAATATTGAGATATTGAATACTAAGAAAAAAAGAGACATATTAAACATGATAGAATTTGAGATAACACAATATATTCCAATAAACATAAATAACTATTCAATAAAATATAAAATTATAAACTCTAGTAAGGATAAGTTAAATATACAAGTAATTCTTTTTCCTAAAAATATTATCAAAGTAATTAAAATCATTTCAGAAAGTCTAAATATGAACCCAAAAGCGATAAACATAAATTTTGATATACTACAAAAACTTATAAGTTTAAATTTAATAGATAATTTTATAGAAGATGGAGTGTTTATAGAATGCAAAAAAAATCAATTTATTATAAACATAACAAAAAATAAAAAAATAGAAGAAACATATCTATTATCAAAAGAAATAAAATCCTATGACTCAGTAAAAAAATTAATAAGTAGATTTAAATATGTTTATTATTATGGTATAGAAAATTGTTTTATAGAGGAGTATTTTAAAGATACAGAAAAAATTGCTGAAGTAAATCCATTGAGATTAAAAAATAAAGTAAGGGTGGAAAATAATTTTGATAAGGGTTTAAGAGATACTAGTATAACTTATATAAGCAGTATAGGGATGATTATTTAAATGAAAGCTTATAAAACAATAAATTTTTTAAATGGATTTAAAGAAACTAAGCGATATAATAAAATCTATAAAATAACGATAATATCAATTTTAATATGTGTTTCATTAAAAATGTTTATGTATATGAAATCTATAAATGAATTAGAAAATTATATAAGTCACAATAAACCCATAAATGAATCTAAATATACTGTACCAAATCTGGAAAAAACAAAAGAAAAGTTTTCTAGAATAAAGCTTGATGAAATTAAAAAAATATATGAAATAGTTGGAACAGATAACATTACTAAAATATCTATAGATAAAAACAAAATGGAGATGGAAGGAGTATGTGATAATCTAGATATTTTAGATAATTTAAGAAAAATAAATTACATAAAATATTACTATATAGACAGCATTATAAGAGATGGAGAATGTTATAAATTTAGAATAAAAAGTTAGACAGGTGATTAATTTTGAAATTAAATAAGAGAGAAAAAAATCTGATGAAAATATTGCTAATATTAATTATTGTATTAGTAGTTAATGTAATGTCCAGACCTCTAGAAGAGAACCTAACTAATTTGAAGAAAGAAAAACAAAATATAGTGAATGAAATAAAACGACAAGATAATTACAAAATTAAAGGTAATGGGTACAAAGATGATAGATATATAAAAAATGTTGAATTAGATAGTAATACAAAATTAAAAAATAATTTTAATAACTCATTTTTAGATAAAAAAACAAATAAAGATATAGTATTATTAGTAGAAAATGAATTGAGAGATATTGTAAATGTGGAATACATCAATCAAGAAAGTAGCTTAGACAACTACAGTAAAAAACAAACTAATTTAGAAGTAAAAGTTAATGGAGAACTTGAAAATGTGTTGAAACTTGAAGGTGTAATGAAGAACTTAAGGTTACATAATAAAATTGAAAAAATAGAAATTAATAAATTAAAAACAAGTAATCTTGAGGCCAAAAACATTTCAAACGAATATAAACAAGAAAAAAACAATCTTGTAGAATGTAAAATGACAATTAGAGTCACATAACAAAAAAGAATAGATAAAGTAAAAAACTATTATCAGTTCATAAAACTTTATAGAAGAATTAGTTTTACGATAATCCATTTCTGTAAGAGGGATTGTTAGTGATTTTATCGAAATCCTAATTAAAGTGAATATATTATACCAAAATATAAGTAAATTTGAGATAATATTTGCTTATACTATAGATTGATTGATAAAAAAATGGTATAATAACAAATTGTACTTTAATTTAATAATAAGGGAGTGGAAGTCATATTGTTAGGGAGAAATGAGCTATGCCCTTGTGGAAGTGGCAAAAAATACAAGAAATGTTGTTTAAATAAAGATATTGTTTCAGAAAGAGCAAGCAGAAAAACTGAACTTTCACAAAAGCAATATACAGATTTATATTCAAAATTATATGATTATTCAAGACAGGATAGATTCAAAGATGAATGTGAAAAAGCTAAAGAAATGTTTTATATAATGCAAAATGATACTGTAAATGAAAAGTTCGAAAGATTTTTTAATACGTATTTAATACAAGACCACATAATGGAAAATAAAAAGGTCATGACGGTTGGATTTCTTGAAGAGAATGGTGCAAACCTAAGTCAATCAGAAATTTCAATATTAAAAAGTTTGTTTGAATCCTATGTAAGCATTTACGAAGTAAAAGAAATTTCTACAGGAAAAATAGTTTTAAGAGATTGTTTAAGTGGGAAAGAACTTTACACAGAAGATGTAAAACTTCTAAGAAGCTTTAAAATCGGAAGCTGTATGATAGCTAGAATAATTGATGTTGAAGGAACTAATATATTAATAGATGTAACTATAAGTATATCAAATGAAGTTAAAGATATAATTTTAAATGATGTTATGAATTTATTTAATCAATATAAAGACCTATATAAAGATATGAAGACGTTCTTAATTTATCATACACATGTATTATATAAATATATACAACAGCTTTTAGACCCAAGTATAGCCGAATATTTAAAAAGAGAAAGAGATAAAAATGATAATAAAAAAGTTAATTTAGAAGGTGAATTAGCTGAAGTAGAATGTAAAGTTTTAGATACTCTTAAAGAAAATGTGGAAAAAGAAAATATAGATGCATGTATAGAGTTCTGGAATGAATATAAGAAAAGTCATGAAAATATAAAAGGAGCTGAAAGTGGTTGGGCAGCTGCTGTTGAGTACTATGTTAAGAAAGAAGCAGGACAACCTATAACTCAAGTGCAAATATCAAAAAAATATGATATAAGCTCTAGTACATTAGGAAAAAGATACAAAGATTTAAAAATATCTTAATTAATTATAAAAAGCTTTAAGTCATAGATAAAGAATCTATAGTATAATATATGTATAATGTGTAGAAAGAGGTATTAATAATGAGTCTTAGTTTAGGAAATGCAATTGCTGTATCAACAAACTTTATAAAATCTAACCCAGCAGTACCTGTATACGACGGAGAAGAAATATATGCAGTTATTTATCATATAGAAATAGGATATAATAATGGTGTATCACCTGATACTAAACAATATATAATAATAGACTATAAAGAGTTCGATTTATCTATGGATAGAAAAAATGAACTAGTAGAAGTTGCTAAGGAGTACTGCAAATCTAAAAATATTGTAGAAAATGAAAATCTTGAAATAAATCTTTTGGATAATGAAGAAGCAGAAAACTTCTTAGAAAAGGTATTTAATAACATGAAAGTTATAAGAGGCCTTATAACTAAAAGAGGATAAGTTAATGGAGTTTATTGGTATAGAAAATATAACACCATATGAAAACATATATGAATTTAGTGTATATAAATACGATGATGAAATCACTTTAGGTAGTGAAGATTTATATATATGTGAATTAAGGGTTATATTAATTAAAGTTAATTCTTTATACGTTGAAAGATTGAATAAATCAGTTGAAGCAATGGTTTTAGTAAAAAATCTAAAAAAAGATTTGGGTAAAGAACTTATTGTAGACAAAATAAAGAAATTTGTGCTAGACGAAATTTGGGTAGAAAATCTAGTAAAAGAGAATATAGAAGTTATATTTGTAGAAAGCTAGGAGTAACCCTAGCTTTTTTATATTATAATCTAAGAGAGGAAAACAATATGTTAAGGGTATCTAATATAAAACTTGGAATCGATAAAGATATATCTTTATTAAAAGATATTGTACTTAAGAAATTAAGAATAAAAGAAAAAAACTTAATAAAATATAGTATATATAAAGAATCTATAGATGCTAGAAAAAAAGGGAAGATGGAATTTGTTTATTCTGTAGATGTAGAAGTTAGAGATGAAAGTAAAATACTAAACTCAAAAATAAAAGATGTAACAAAAATAAAAGATGTAAAATATGTGAATGTAGCTATGGGTCATAAAAAATTGAATAATAGACCTTTAGTAATTGGAAGTGGACCAGCTGGTCTATTTGCAGGGCTTATTTTGGCTCAAATGGGTTATGAACCAATTATACTTGAAAGAGGTCTTGATGTTGATAGTAGAACTAAGGACATAAGTAATTTTTGGACGACTAGAAAGTTTAAAAATAATTCAAATGTTCAATTTGGAGAAGGTGGAGCAGGAACTTTTTCAGATGGGAAACTCACAACTAGAATAAAAGATATACGATGTAGAAAAGTGCTAGAAGAATTAGTTCAGTTTGGAGCACCAGATGAAATATTATATTCACATAAGCCACATGTTGGTACAGATATATTAAAAAGTGTAGTTAAAAATATAAGAAATGAAATAATAAATCTAGGTGGACAAGTTAAATTTGATTCAAAAGTTACAGATATAGTTGTATTAAATAATTCTATACAATCTGTAATTGTAAATGATAGTGAAAAAATAGATACAGATGCAGTTATATTAGCTGTTGGGCATAGTGCAAGAGATACTTATGAGATGTTGCATTCAAGAGGTGTAAAAATAATTCAGAAACCATTTGCAATAGGAGCTAGAATTGAACATCCTCAAGACTTGATAAATAAAGCACAGTATAAGGAATTTTATAATCATCCTCGACTAGGAGCTGCTGATTATAGACTTATAGAACATGTCTCAAATGGAAGAACAGCATATACTTTTTGTATGTGTCCAGGAGGAAGTGTCATAGCATCTGCATCAAATGATTTTGAAATAGTTACAAATGGAATGAGTGAACATGCAAGAGATAAAATAAATGCTAATAGTGCATTTCTAGTAAATGTACTTCCAGAAGATTTTGATAGTGATAATCCACTAGCAGGGGTTCATTTTCAGCAAAAATATGAGAAATTAGCTTTTGAATTAGGTGGTAAAAATTACAATGCGCCAGTTCAACTTGTTGGAGATTTTATTAATAATAAGACTTCTGAAAATTTAGGAAGTGTTGAACCATCATATAAACCTGGATACAAGCTTACAAATTTGAATGAATGTTTGCCTAGTTTTGTGGTAGAAACTATGAGAGAAGCATTTATCTCTCTTGATAAAAAATTAAATGGATTTGCAATGCATGATGCAGTCTTAACTGGTGTAGAAACTAGGTCATCATCACCAATAAGAATAGTAAGAGATGAAAACAGTTTGGAGTCAATAAGTATTAAAAATTTATATCCCTGTGGTGAAGGTGCTGGATATGCAGGTGGAATAGTCACAGCAGCAGTAGATGGTATAAAATGTTCAGAAAAAATAATACAAAAATATGCTAATAATACAAAAATTTAACATAAACTTAATGTTTTTTTAATATTTAACATGAATTTAACATTACTACTCCTATAATTTGATAAAATACAATAGGTTATAAAATTTTTTAAATACAGTAATCTCTTTACAAGGAGGAAATAATTTGAATATTATAATAAGTCTAATGGGTGGATTAGGGCTGTTCTTATATGGTATGAACCTTATGGGAGAAGGTCTGCAAAAATCTGCTGGGACAAAATTAAAAAAGATAATAAAATTACTTACTAGTAATCTATTTATGGGAGTTTTAGTAGGTACAGGAGTTACAGCAGTAATACAAAGTTCAAGTGCTACTACTGTAATGGTTGTTGGTTTCGTAAATGCAGGCATAATGACTTTAAAACAAGCAATAGGGGTTATAATGGGTGCTAATATAGGTACTACTGTTACAGCCCAATTAGTATCTTTTGATTTAGCTGGAATGGCTCCAGTAGCATTAGGTATAGGTATTATACTTTATTTATTTGGAAATAAACCTAGAATAAAAAATATAGCCGAGATACTTATAGGTTTTGGGATATTATTTACAGGTATGGATTTTATGAAAATGGCAGTTGAACCATTAAAGGACTATCAAGGGTTCACTGATTTACTTGTTACATTTGGTAATTATCCGCTACTTGGACTATTATTAGGATTTGGTATTACAGCAATAATACAGAGTTCAAGTGCATCTATGGGTATGTTGGTTGCATTAGCAGCAGAAGGTTTAATACCACTAGCAGCAGCATTACCAATTCTTTATGGTCAAAATATTGGTACATGTGTAACTTCATTGCTATCAAGTATTGGTGCTAATAAAAATGCACGAAGAGCAGCTATGATGCATTTAATCTTCAATGTTTTAGGAACAGTAATATTCTTATTGTTGTTGAATAAACCAATTGTAAATTTAGTTACAAGTTGGGACCCAAGTAATGTTGCAAGACAAATAGCTAATACACACACATTGTTTAATATTATATCCGTCTTAATACTTCTACCATTTACAAAGGTTATCATAAAACTAGCCATTAAGCTTGTTCCTGATAAAGCTGGTGATGCAGATGAAGATGAAGCTAAGACTATTAAATATATAGATGATAGAATGATAGAAACTCCTTCCATAGCTCTTGCCAATACGATAAAAGAAGCACTTCGTATGGGAGAAAAAGCTAAGGAAAGCTTAAATGCATCTATGGAAGCGTTAGTAGAACATTCAACTGAAAAAATAGATAAGACATACAGACGTGAAAAACTAATAAATGATTTACAAAAAGCTATCTTAAATTACTTGCTTAAACTTTCAAAGGCACCTTTAGATGATAATTCTAGAGAAGTTGTAGACACCTTATTTAATACAGTTAATGATATAGAAAGAATTGGTGACCATGCTAAAAATATAGCTGAATTATCTCAAGTTGCAATAGATTCAAATATTTCTTTCTCTGAAGAAGGACAAGCTGAACTTGATATTATGTACAATAAAGTTGTTTCAGCTTATACTTATGCTTTAGAGTCAATGAGAACTGATGATGTGGATTTAGCTTGTAAGGTTATAAAAATTGAAGAGCAAGTTGATATAATGGAGAAATCTTGTAGAGCTAATCATATGTATAGATTGAATAATAATTTATGTAGTATAGAAAATGGAGTTATTTATTTAGATGTAATAAGTAATCTAGAAAGAATATCTGACCACGCTGTTAATATAGCACAACAAGTTATAGCTAAGAGATTGGGAACTGATTAAAAATAGTAATTTAAAATAAAGTAAGAATTAAAATAGATAATGAACAAAAAAGAAGGAGTTGTCTTAAAATTGATTTTTTCTAATCAAATTTTAAGTTCAACTCCTTTAAAATTTAGGCTAATTATTCTTAATAAATCATCATAAAGAATAATTGTTTCAATGTCTAATGGCGATACAATTTGTTTATAACACTGTATATTTTATAATCAAAATATTAAGCTATTTCTTTAATTTGTTTAAATGAATTTTCATTTCCATTTCCACCAATTTGTGTTACTGATTTAAATCTCATAGTTTTAAATAGTTCTTTTTGACTATAGTCTAGTAAATTTCCTACTAGTATTACAGGAGATTTAGTTTTTCCAGCTAAAACCCCAACAGATAAACCATCTATTAAATCATCTTGTTTATTGATTCCATTTTTAGCTACATATAGGTTGCTTATAGTAGAATCCTTGTAGAACTCTTTTATTACTTTTGCATTTGTTTCATTTCTAGTACTACCTGATATTCTTTGTGGATTTTTAAGTTTGTTTTCTATATTTTTAGAAACTGTGTATTCTCCACCTATTATATAAGATTTATCTATTTTTTTATCTTTGAATAAATTATTTATTTCAGTTATATTACTATTTTCATTAGTAAGTATTATAGGCATATCATTTTGAGCTGATGCTGCACCAATACTTACTGCATCTGCTAATCCTTTTTCACCATTAACTACTGATATTTTTGATATATTACTAATTCCTTTTAATTCTTTAGCAAGATTTAGAGAAGTCTCATATCTATCATTTCCTGAAATTCTAGATACAGACATATTATCTGACTTTATAGTATCTAAAGATTTTTCGTTTACAGAAGCTTCACCACCGATTACATATACATTTTTAACTTTTAATCTCTTTAATTCAGCTAAAGTCTTCTCATTTATTTGAGAACTTCCAGTTAGCAATATAGGAGCATCTTTTTTATATGCAAATGGTGTTGCAGCCAAAGCATCTGCAATTGCAGAATCATTTATTAAAACGGCATTTTCAGCGTTTTCCCAACCTGCTTGGCTTATCTTAATAGAAGTTTCATATCTATCAGTTCCTGTTAATGCATTTGCATTTACTTCATCTTGGTATGTAACTTCAAATTTGGCATTTGGACTTCCTAAGAAAGCTATTACGCCTCCTTTTGGCAATCTAACTCTATTATTCTTTGTCACTAAAGAGTAATTTACAGGAGTTCCTTTATCATCATAAACTGCAAAAGATGAATTTTGAGGAAGATTAACTTCTATTTTTTTATTTGCTATATCATCGCCAATTTTGTACCATTTTGCATACCCCTTTGAATCTATTTGATATGTAAAAGATTTTTCTGATGATAAATTAGTTAGGGAATCTTCACTTACATATGTTTGTGTTGCGAATTTTAGGTATTCTGTACCATTTTCTTTATACAGTTTGATATCACTCAAATCACGACCCATTACACCAGGTATTTCTATAAAAGCATTTGAATTATTCTCATCTATTATTTTAGTATTAGCTAAAAAACCTGGAGTTTTATCAGAAACACCAAGAATTGCTTTAACAGAACCAAACATATAGTATTGAGAAGTATATTTTTCATCCACTATATAGTAGCCTTTTTCACCTCTTTTTTCCCATGCTTCTTTGACACTATTTGATATATTATTGTCATCTACCTTTTGAGCTACGTAGTATAAACTTGCTGTCTGACCTAATCCAGGAACATCATCATAAGAGCTCATATTTAAATATGTGATATTATTTTTTTCTTTTACAAATTTTAGGCAACTATTACCTTTTTCAGATACGAATCTATCTTGACCTATGTATACATATTTATCTTCAGGTCCATTTTCTATGTATGGAGAAGATACTGTTAGAGTACCATTATCATTAACATCAACTTTTAGCATATTTGAAGAAGCATAAAGTCCACTATTTTCTTTTAAATAACTTGGCATTTTGACTTGTTGTGGCTTACTAAATGTTTTATCAGGTTTTATTTCTTTAATTTTACCTTTTTCTTTTAATGCAGATAGTAAAATTTCTTGTCCGATTACTTCGTTAAGTTGACTACTTCCACCAGAAGAAACAACTGCAACTGCCATATTTTCATCTGGAAGCACTGTAAGATTACTATGGAATAATAAAGAATCCCCACCTTTTGTAAGTGCTTTTAGATTATATTGATTAAATGGATAAGTGTTGACACAATCCCATCCTAAACCATATCCAAGGATAGAGTCTTCTCCCTCAGGCCATAGACCATTTAAATATTCTTTATTTTCCATAGCTTTTACTGAAGCAGGAGAAAGAATTCCATTTGATTTTTTCATAAATGTTTGTGCAAATGTACATAGATTTTCTGCACTTGAATATAAACCACCTGCACCTATAGTATTAAGGTTATCTTGTGGAACTGCATCTTCCCAATAAGGTACATAGGCTTTTGCAAGTTTTGAACTATCAAAGCTATTTTCTGGAGTTTTTGTGTTTTGTAAGTTAAGTGGATTGTTTATGTATTTATCAAGAAAATTAGTAAATGACATACCAGATACTCTTTCTACTAAAATTTCAGCTAAAGTAAATCCATCATTACAATAAACAGAAAAAGCCCCTGGCTTAGCTTTTAATCTTTGTTTCTTTAATTCTTCTAAGAAATTATCATGATTATAAGAATCATTGTCTCCCAATAAAAGGGCATTTTTAAAACTACTTCCCATTAGCCCTGATGAGTGATTTAATAACATTCTTGGAGTGATTTCTTTATATCTATCATCAGCCATTTTAAATTCAGGTATATATTTTACAACAGGAGTATCTAAATTTACTTTTCCCTGTTCAACCAACTTCATAACAGCTGTAGTAGTAAATACTTTACTGATAGATGCAATATTGTACATATTATCCTTAGTTAAATTTTTATTATCTTGTTTGCTGTATACTCCACCATTTCCAGAAATCTCAATTTTACCATTATCAATTAGAGCATATTGAGCGCTTACAGCTCCGTATTTAGATAGTAAAGTTTGAATTTTCTCTTTAGCAAGAGCTCTAGTTTTTGTGTAAGACTCCGAACCTTTACTATAATCATTTAACTCTATATCAGAGCTTTGATACTTATCGGAGATATTGTTTGTGTCATTATCAGCAAAAGTAATATTTGGAGTAGCTGTAAATAACATACTAAGTACCAATGTGCTAGATAATAACTTAAATAATCTTTGCTTAAACATATTAAATTACCTCTTTTCCCTTTTAATAATTACAATTAGCATAACATTCTTAATTATTTTAATCAACAGATTATTGTTAAGAAAAATACATTTATAATAAGTTACATTTTATATATATGAGAGAAATAAAAAGATAACATTTTGCTATTAGACTATTCATTTATTTAATTAAAATTTTATAATTGACAAAGAGTTGTAATATTTAGAAGAATCGATTTCCTAATAATGCTTGAGGATATATGCATTATTTTGTGGCAAACTTTTTAAAAAAACACCTAGATTTTATGTTATAATCTCTGTAAAACGCATATGCTGAAAAGAGGGATTTAAATGGGAAAAATAAATTTTGATTATAGTAAAGCTACGGAATTTTTTTGCCAAAAAGAAATAGATGTCATGCAGCCGTATGTAGATGTGGCACATGATATGTTACATAATAAAACTGGTTTAGGAAATACTTTTTTAGGATGGATAGACCTTCCTAAAAATTATGATAAGGAAGAGTTTGCTAGAATAAAAAAATCTGCTGAGAAGATAAAATCTGATTCTGAGGTTCTTTTAGTAATCGGTATAGGAGGCTCTTATTTGGGTTCAAGAGCTGCGATAGACATGGTAAGTCATTCTTTTAGAAATGGGCTTAAAAAAGAGCAAAGAAATGCTCCTGAAGTATATTTTGTAGGTCATAACATAAGCTCAACATATATTATGGATTTACTAGATGTAATTGAAGGTAAAGATGTTTCTGTAAATGTAATATCTAAATCAGGTACTACTACAGAGCCAGCTCTTGCTTTTAGAATATTTAAAAATTATTTAGAAAAAAAATATGGAAAAGAAGAAGCTAGAAAGAGAATATATGCAACAACAGATTCAAGTAAAGGGGCGCTTAGAGAATTAGCTACAGAAGAAGGATATGAGACTTTTGTAATACCAGATGATGTAGGTGGTCGTTTTTCTGTATTGACAGCTGTTGGATTACTTCCTATTGCAGCTGCAGGACTTGATATTGATGCCATAATGAATGGTGCAAATGATGCTCGTGAAGCATTTCAAAATTCTGACTTAAAAAATAATGACAGTTATAAATATGCTGTAGCTAGAACAATTTTACATAGAAAAGGAAAAGATGTAGAGTTATTGGTTAACTATGAACCTCAACTACATTATATGAGTGAGTGGTGGAAACAACTTTATGGAGAAAGTGAAGGAAAAGAAAATAAAGGATTATTTCCTGCTTCTGTAGATTTTTCAACAGACTTACATTCTATGGGACAATATATTCAAGATGGAAAAAGACTTTTATTTGAAACAGTACTTAATGTTGAAAGTTCTAAGAGAAATATAACTATAAATTCAGAAGAAGTAGATTTAGATGGTTTAAATTATTTAGCAGGCAAAACTGTAGATTTTGTAAATCATAAAGCTTTTGAAGGTACTCTATTAGCACATACTGATGGAAAAGTGCCTAACTTGGTAATAAATATACCTAAGTTAGATGAGTATAATTTTGGATATTTAGTGTATTTCTTTGAAAAAGCTTGTGGAATAAGTGGATATTTACTAGGAGTTAATCCATTTGACCAACCAGGAGTAGAAGCATACAAGAAAAATATGTTTGCTTTACTAGGAAAACCAGGTTATGAAAAAGAAAAAGAAGAATTAGAAAAAAGACTTAAATAATTTTAGATAGTTAAGGTTTAATTAAGATTAGAATAATATAATGAAATCATCGAAAGAGAGTTTACTCAAAATAGATGATTTCATTTTTTTATGGAAAATTGGGAAAAATATATTTTGATAATTTATATTATATTTAGATAGGGAGTGGTATGAGATGTCAAGAAGAAAGAAAGGTATAAGTTTAGTAATATTAGTCGCTATAATAAGTTCAATACTTAGTAGTTTGCTAACAATAATTTTAGTTAAAGATAATTTAGGAAGTAAATCTACAGGAAGTTCTACGCCCATAGTTGTAAGTGATGATGGAAAGAGCCAAAACATTTACCAAGCAGTTGCAGAAAAGGCAACACCATCTGTTGTAGGTATTACGACAACTAGCGTCGATACTAGTAATATGTTTGCAATACCAACTGAAACACAAGGAGTAGGAACTGGGATTATAGTAGATTCAAATGGATATATACTTACTAATTCTCATGTTATATCAGATGGCCAAGCAACTAGTGTTAATGTTTTATTTAATGATGGTTCAACAACATCAGGTAAAGTGGTATGGTTTGACCAACAACTTGATTTGGCCATAGTTAAAGTTGATAAAACTGGATTAACACCAGCTGAATTTGCAGATAGTGATAAAGTAAAAGTTGGAGATATATCAATAGCAATAGGTAACCCACTTGGACTAGACTTCCAAAAGACAGTTACTCAAGGTATAATAAGTGGATTAGATAGAACTATACAAACAGAAAAAACTAATATGACAGGGTTATTACAAACTGATGCAAGTATAAATGCAGGAAATAGTGGAGGGCCATTGTTAAATCAAAAAGGTCAAGTAATTGGTATAAATACAGCAAAAGCTTCTCAAGCAGAAGGGTTAGGATTTGCGATACCAATCAATACAGCTAAAAGTATAGTTGAAGAAGTAATAAAAACTGGAAAATATGAAAAAGTAACTTTAGGTATAAAAGGAACAGATGTATCAAATTATGAAGCAGCTACAGGTACAAAATTAAGTACTGACAAAGGAGTATATGTTGCAGAAGTAATATCTGGTTCATCAGCAGAAAAAGCAGGAGTAAAAGTAGGGGATATTATAACTAAAGTAGGAGATGCAGATATAACTGGTATGAATGACCTTAATAAAAAGTTATATACTTTCTCAAAAGGTGCTAGCACAAAAATTACATTAAATAGAGGCGGAAAAGCAGTAACAATAAATGTAAAATTCTAAATGTTACTAGAGAAACAGAGACTACATGGTAAAGTGTAGTCTCTGTTTTTATTTAATTTTTATAGTATATATATCTAAATTAATTAAAATAACATATTGTTTATAGAGATTATCTATATTTACTTATAAAAATAAAATTAATAAATATTTAAATTTAATTTATAAAATCAATATAAATATCATAATAAAATAAAAATTTTTAATATTACTAAAAAAATATAGACAAAATAATAACGAATATAGTATTATGTAATTGTAGAAATGCTTTTCATAGAAATAACCTATGAAGATGAATTACATAAAGATGAAAAAAAAGGAATGGATATTCTTTAGGGGTGAAAAAATTATGAATCCATTAGTTATAAATTTACAAAAATGTAGTATACATGATGGTCCAGGGATAAGAAGTACAGTTTTTTTTAAAGGATGCCCACTTGAATGTGTTTGGTGTCATAATCCAGAAAGTCAAACATATACAAAACAAGTTTTGTATAATGAAGAGAGATGTTCAAGATGTGAAGCATGTATAAATATATGTCCTCACAAAGCAATTTACAAAGGTGAAACAAAAATATGTCTAGACCAAGAAAAATGTGAGTTTTGTGAAACTTGTTTAGATTATTGTATAAACAATGCTAGAGAAATAGTAGGTCAAGAGTATTCTGTTAAAGAACTGGTTAAAGAGATAGAAAAAGATAGAATTTTCTATGAAGAATCAGGTGGAGGAGTAACTTTATCAGGTGGAGAAGTAATGGCTCAAGATATGGATTTTATTTGTGGAGTAATAAACATGTGTAAATCAAAGGGAATTCATGTGGCAATTGATACTTGTGGATATGCAAAGTCAGAAAATTACGAAAGAGTTGCTGAATGTGCAGATTTGTTCTTATACGATATTAAACTTATTGATGAGGAAAAACATATAAAATTTACAGGAAAATCAAATGATTTAATACTTAAAAATGTTAAACTTTTGAGTGAATCAGGAGCTAATATAAATATAAGAATACCATTAATTGTAGGCGTAAATGTAGATGATGAAAATTTAGAGGTTAAAAAAATGATAGAGTTTTTAAAGCCTTTGAATATAAAAGATGTAAGTCTTCTTCCATATCATAATATTGGTAAACATAAGTATGATAAAATTTATAAAAAGTATGAAGGAGAAGAGTTACAAAGACCTACTGAAGAAAAATTAGAAGAAATAAAAAGGCTGTTTGAAGCAAGTAATTTCAATACTAAGATTGGGGGGTAATAAAATGTTAAGAGGAACTTTTGAAAGAACTAAAAAATTAAGAGAAGAAAGTATTAATGCAGAACCACACATATCTATTGAAAGAGCAGTACTTATGACAGAAGCTTATAAAAAATATGAAGGAAGTGTAGAAATTCCTGTACTTCGTGCTTTATCATTTAAACATTACATTGAAAACAGAACTCTTAGTATAAATGATGGAGAATTAATAGTAGGCGAAAAAGGAGATTCACCTAATGGAGCACCAACATATCCAGAAATTTGTTGTCATACAATGGAAGATTTAGAAGTAATGCATAATAGAGACATAATAAATTTTAGTGTGTCTGAAGAATCTAGAAAAATACATCAAGAGGAAATAATACCTTTCTGGAAGAAGAGACAAACCAGAGATAAGATAATAAATGCTATGACACCTGAATGGTTAGCAGCATATGAAGCAGGTATGTTTACAGAGTTTATGGAACAAAGAGCTCCAGGACACACAGTTTGTGGAGATACAATATATAAAAAAGGATTTTTAGATTTAAAGAAAGATATAGAAGCAAGACTAAAAGAATTAGATTTCCTTAATGACTTAGATGCATATAATAAAAAAGCTGATTTAGAAGCTATGGCAATAGCTTGTGATGCAATGGTTATATTAGGAAAGAGATATGCTGAAAAGGCAAGAAAAATGGCAGAAGAAGAAACTGATGAAGCTAAGAAAAAAGACTTATTGTTAATTGCTGAAACTTGTGATGTTGTACCAGCTCATAAACCAGAAACTTATCATCAAGCTATACAAATGTACTGGTTTGTTCATATAGGGGTTACTACTGAGCTTAATATATGGGATGCATTTACTCCAGGAAGACTAGACCAACATCTAAATCCTTTTTATGAAAGAGATGTAGAAAATGGAATATTAGATAGAGATAGAGCACAAGAATTACTTGAATGTTTATGGGTTAAATTTAACAATCAACCAGCACCACCAAAAGTTGGTATAACACTGAAAGAGAGTAGCACATATACAGACTTTGCAAATATAAATACTGGTGGAATAAATCCAGATGGTCAAGATGGTGTTAATGAAGTTAGTTATATAATACTTGATGTTATGGATGAAATGAAATTAATACAACCTAGTTCAAATGTTCAAATAAGTAAAAAGACTCCTCAAAAATTCTTAAAGAGAGCTTGTGAAATATCAAGAAAAGGATGGGGTCAACCAGCATTTTATAATACTGAAGCAATAGTTCAAGAGCTTATGGAAGCTGGTAAAACTATAGAAGATGCAAGACTTGGAGGAACTAGTGGTTGTGTTGAAACTGGATGTTTTGGTAAAGAAGCATATGTTTTAACTGGATATATGAATATTCCAAAAATACTTGAATTAACACTAAATAACGGTTATGACCCAATTGCGAAAAAGCAAATAGGTATTGAAACTGGAGACCCTAGAGATTTTAAATCTTATGAAGAATTATTTGACGCATTTAAAAAGCAGTTACATTATATGATTGATATAAAAATACAAGGAAATGCTGTAATAGAAAATATATGTGCAAAACATATGCCTTGCCCACTTATGTCTACAATAGTTGATGATTGTATAGCAAAAGGTAAAGACTATCAAAGAGGTGGAGCAAGATATAACACTAGATATATACAAGGTGTTGGTATAGGAACTATAACAGATAGTTTAACAGCAATAAAATATAATGTATTTGACAAGAAAAAATTTGATATGGATACATTACTTAAGGCACTTGATTCTAACTTTGAAGGATATGAAGCTATACTTAATATAGTTTCAAATAAAACTCCTAAGTATGGAAATGATGATGATTATGCTGATGGAATAATGGAAGAAATATTTAATGCATATTACAATGAAGTAACTGGTAGACCAACTGTTTGTGGTGGAGAATATAGAGTAGATATGTTGCCAACTACTTGCCATGTATACTTTGGAGAAATTATGGGAGCAAGTGCAAATGGTAGACTTTGTGCAAAACCAGTTTCAGAAGGAATCTCTCCAGAAAAAGGTGGAGATACTAATGGACCTACAGCAGTTATAAAATCTTGTGCTAAGATGGACCATATAAAAACTGGTGGAACATTGTTAAATCAAAGATTTGCACCATCAGTAGTACAAGGTGAAAAAGGATTAGACAACATGGCTAATCTAGTAAGAGCATACTTTAATATGGATGGACATCATATACAATTCAATGTATTTGATAAAAATGTATTATTAGAGGCTCAAAAGAATCCTCAAGATTACAAAGACTTAATAGTTAGAGTTGCAGGATATAGTGACCATTTCAACAATTTAAGTAGAACATTACAAGATGAAATAATAGGTAGAACTGAGCAAACATTCTAGGATTGTTTGTAAATAAAACTTCTTACTATATAAAAATGTAACTGGTATAATAGTATATATTACCAGATACCATTTTAAAAAATTTTAGATTAATTCTGAGCTAACTTTCTGGATAGGAAGTTAGCTCGTTGAGTTTAATGAAAAAATCGTTAAATTTATATTTAATAAACTATATAAAGAAGTAATTTATAATAATCATAATAAAATTATATTTTATAATAACTAAGATAATTTTAAGCAGTTAAAATATTATAAATTTAGCTACTTTAAAATAAAAACTAATAGAAAAAGAGGAGATTTGATATGAAAACTTTAGGATTTATTGGTTCAGGAAATATGGGAAGTGCAATGATAGGTGGTATAGTAAAATCAGGATTAGTAAAAGCAGAAGATATAACTGTATCAGACTTAAGTCAAGTTGCTTTAGATAAAGTAAAAGAACAATTTGGAATAAATACTACAACTGATTCAAAGGTGGCTGTTGCAAATTCAGATGTAGTGATAGTAGCACTTAAGCCTAATATATGTGAAAAAGCTTTAGCTCCACTTAAAGAATTAATAGATGCAAGTAAAATAATAGTATCAATAGCAGCAGGAAAAACTATAGAAACTCTTGAAAGTATTATAGGTTCAGATAAAAAGATAGTAAGAGTAATGCCAAATACTCCAGCACTTGTTGGAGAAGGTATGTCAGCTCTTTGTAAAAATTCAAATGTTACTGATGAAGAATTGAATATGATTAAAGCTCTATTTGAATCATTCGGAGAAGCAGAAATAGTAGCAGAATATTTAATGGATACAGTTACAGGTATTAGTGGCTCTTCTCCTGCATATGTATTTATGTTTATAGAAGCTATTGCAGACGCAGCAGTACTAGCTGGTATGCCAAGACAGCAAGCTTATAAATTTGCATCTCAAGCTGTTATGGGCTCAGCTAAGATGGTTCTTGAAACTGGAAAACATCCAGGAGAATTAAAAGATATGGTTTGTTCTCCAGCAGGAACTACTATAGAAGCAGTTAAAGTGTTAGAAGAAGAAGGATTTAGATCAGCAGTTATAAAATCTATTGTCGCTTGCATAGATAAATCTAAAGATATGAGTAAATAGTAAATTAAGAATAAGATAAAAATATATGTCTCAAAATGAATTTTGTAGTTTATTTTGAGACATTATTTATATGTATTAACAACTATAATTCTACTAAATAAAAAAGAAGTAATCTTCATATTGATTTTTTACAGATTATATAGATATGTATTAATCTTTTTAAATATTAGTTTGATAATATGAATTTTATTTTAAAATAAAATATTTATATAAATAGCCAATAGAATCTATTATTTTAACGGTTTTTGATATATGGAAAAACTAGCAAAAGAACTTGGTGTTGAAATTGATATATGTCTTAGTTCTATTAAAGATAGAAAAACACAAAATGAAGTGTACATAGAGCTAATTGACAGTAGTATATATGTCTTAATTATAAGACCTAAAGATACTACAGATATGGATGCCCAGTTAGAAGCAGTGAAACAAATCATTGCAGGAACACAATCAAGTACTATATATGGACGGAAAGGTATTAGCATAAACCGCTATAAATGAAGCCTATTACGTGGCTAGAGGAGAAAGAATTAACTATACTGACACTTTGGATAATGGTAGTGAAAAACCAATATCAGCGAGTCTTATTATTGGACGCTTGGTTATAAAAGAAAATTTAGATAAGATACTAATTGATAGCAAATGTTATACAAAAGAAGAAGTTTATGGTTCTAATTAATTAATAATTATAACCATAATTAATAAAAATTCCTATGGTTTTTTAATGATACCATAGGAATTTTTATTTTATATTTTATTTTTCAGCCCATGCATACCTTTTGTAATAAATATACTAATAATTTTTGCAGTTTTTTCTGCTGTTTCTGAATTATTTCCACTATATTCTTTAGAAATCATTTCTAAACAGCCATCTATAATTCCTCCTATAATACAAGCATCCAAAATATCAACTGTTTCTTTATCTTCTATTGTATGACTACTTTCTTGAATGCCTTTTTTCAGTATTTCTTTATATTTATAAAAAAAGGATGTACTTTTACCATTACAAGATAAATTTTTAATTGTGTTTGCATGTTCTTGGAAAAAGGTAACAATTTCTAAAATTTGAGGATATGGATTTTCAACAATATCATAAATATTACTTTCCTTCATTAGACTTATACATTTATTGAATAGCTCTTCTTCTATTTGTTCTTGAACATCATAAATATCTTTAAAGTGTGCATAAAATGTTCCTCTACTTACATCAGCTAATTCTAAAACTTCTTTCACAGTAATTTTACTAATATCACTATTTATACTTAGTTTAATAAATGCTTGCTTTATTGCTTCTTTTGATTTTCTTATATCTCTTCTTTCTTTTTTCATCTTCTAATTATCTCCAATAATTTTTTGATATATGTATAAATTCATACAAAATTTATTTAATTTGTATAGAACTATACAAAATATTTATAATTTATACATTGTGTATAATATTATATAATAGTATACTCTATCTAAAATAAAAATCAAGTTTTTGGAAAGGTGGAATTTTATATGAATAGTATAAAAAAAGAAATAGAAAATATAGTATCTTCTTCTAAAAAAATTGGGAAAGCATACCATGAAACTGGTGTTGAAGTTGGAAAAGCTTATGCAAAAGCAGGTAAAAAAACTGCAAAATTATTCAAAGAATTATATGATGGTGAAGAAACATATGAGGTAAAAACAAAAGAAGATTGATTTGTAGAAACATAGGGAGTTGAACATGAAGTTAGGTAATAAGAGGCTAAATAAGTAAATAAGAGACTAAATAAGTAAAAAAGAAGCTATTACACAACAATTTACATTTGTTTGTGTGATAGCTTCTATATTGTTATAACAAGATTTTTGTAAGAACTATTTTTGAAAGATAGCTCTTTAAATTTATTTTTAAATTAAAATATTTACATATTAGTGTGTACTACTTTTTTTATTACTGTTTTCCTCACCTGAGCAAGAATTAGTACTTGGACATCCAGAACAACCAGAACATCCACTACAGCTATTTCCATTTTTGGTAGATTTAAATTTATTAAATAAAATTAAAAATGCAAGAACTATGATTATTCCGCCGATTAAAGCTTCCACTATTGAATTTCCCATAAATAATACTCCACCAATACTTTTAACTATAAAAGCCATTATCCATGCTAATATAAACTGATATGCAAATGATGTAAACATCATTTTATTTCCATATTCTTTTTTCATAGTTGCAAGAGCAGCTATACATGGAGTATATAGAGCTGTAAATATTAAGAATGTATATGCAGTAACACCATTAAATATTGTTGGTAATACAACAGTCAAATTACCATATAGTATATTCAAAGAGTTTACCACGATTTCTTTTGCTCCAAGACCACTTAAGATAGCAACTGAAGTTCTCCAGTCATCAAAACCAAGAGGTTTAAATATAGGAGATATAATATGACCTATAGTAGCTAAAAAGCTTACATTTATATCTTCTGTAAATCCAAATACATTAAATGAAGAAAGTCCCCAAATAACAACTGACATTGCAAACATTACAGTAACTACTCTTATTAAAAACCCTTTTGATTTATTCCAAGTATTTTTAATAAGTGCGTCTATAGTAGGTATTCTATATTCTGGTAACTCTAATATAAATGGTTCAGCCTCTGTCTTAAAAGCTGTTTTATTTAAAACTAGTGCAACCACAATTGCCATAATGATACCGACCAAGTATAATGATGTAGTTACTAAAGCAGCATTGTGTGGGAAAAATATAGCTACAAATAATGCATATATAGGTAGCTTTGCTCCACAAGTCATAAGTGGTGCAATAAGAGCTGTAACTCTTCTGTCTTTTTCACTTTCTAGTGTTCTAGTTGCCATTATAGCAGGAGAAGAACATCCCATACCCATAACTATGGGTATAAAAGCTTTACCAGATAGACCAACCTTTCTCATAACCTTATCCATCAAAAATGCTGTTCTTGACATATATCCACTATCTTCAAATAGAGATATACCAAAGAATAATGTAAATATTAAAGGGAAGAATGGTAAAGTACCACCAACACCTCCAATTATTCCATCAACAATAAGTGATTTAAACCACGGGCTAGAGTTAGCTAACATATCACTAACGGGTGTAGAGATATAAGCTTCTATAAGGCCTGCAAAGCCCTCTTGAAGTGGTCCTCCAACCCAATCAAAGGTGAACTTAAATAAAAGAAACAATACACCAATGAATATTGGATAGGCTAATATAGGATTTAAAACTATATTGTCTATTTTATCACTGATAGATTTTTTGTGTGTATATGTAGTCTTTGTACATCTTGATAAGATAGATTCTAACTTCTTATACGTTTCTGTTTCGCTTCCAAAGTCTGTTCGATATTTAAATGATTTTTTAGTAGCATCTTTAATTTCTGATTCTATTTTTTCTACGCCATCTTTCTTTTTTGCAATGATTGGAACAACAATTACTCCAAGTTCTTCACTTAATTTTTTATCATCTATATTAACACCCTTAGATTCTGCAATATCTAACATGTTAAGCAGTATAACTATAGGTTTATTAAATTGCATAAGTTGAGTTGTTAAGTAGAGATTTCTTGATAAGTTAGAAGCATCTACTACATTCACTATTACATCAACATCTTCATTTTCTAAATATGACTTAGAAACCTTTTCTTCATTTGAGAAAGTATCCATTGCATATATACCAGGTAAATCTACAACCTTTATTTCTTTCCCAATAAATCCTTCTTTTTTCTCAATAGTAACACCAGGCCAGTTACCAACATACTGATTTGAGCCTGTAAGCAGGTTAAAAACAGTAGTCTTACCAACATTCGGGTTTCCTAATAATGCTACATTAATCACAGGTAGCTCCTCCTCTATTATTGTAAAGAAATATTTTTAGCATCAGATTTTCTAATAGCTAAGTCAAATCCTCTAAATCTAATTATAATTGGGTCTCCAAATGGAGCAACTTTTTTAACTTCTATTTCAGTACTATTTATACATCCAAGTGCAAGTAATCTTTTAGATAATTTAATATCTCCATCTATATTATTAATAAGTCCTTTTTCTCCTATTTTCAAATCGTAAACAGTCATTATTAACACCTCCTAATGAAATTCATTATCATTAAAATTGTAACAAGTATGATACAAAAAGTCAAGGATTATAGGGGGAATTACAAGTTCAAATTGATGATATTTACTTTAAATATATTATAGAATATTTTAGTCTAAATTAGGTGTTTTTATATATTTTGTATTATAATGTAATATGATATATAAAATTTGGAGGAATTAACTTAATGAAAACTAGAAAAATGACATTTTTAGGTCTTATGATAGGATACAGTTTAGCCTTATATGTACTAGAGACATATATACCAAACCCTCTTATAATTATATTTCCAGGAGCAAAATTGGGTTTGAGTAATATTATAACTTTAATTTCATTAATGTTGTTAGGTGTCAGAGATACTGTTATAATTGTTACTATCAGGGTAATTTTGTCATCAATATTTGCAGGTCCTCTATCTTATCTTTTATTTAGCATAGGAGGAGCTTATTTGAGCCTTTTATTTATGTATTTAGCAAGTAAAATAAAGGGATTATCAATGATAGGAATAAGTATTTTAGGGGCAATAGGGCATAATATAGGTCAATTAATAGTTGCAAGTTTAATAATAGAAAATATACTTGCTATAGGATACTTGCCATTTATGTTAATGGCATCATTAGTAACGGGTATGTTTGTAGGATTAGTATCTAGGTATACGGTGCCCAAATTAAAGCATTTTTATAGTAAGTTTTATTGACATAATATTGACAAAATATAATATTGTTTGA
The DNA here is from genome assembly GCF_020658495.1 of Clostridioides sp. ES-S-0048-02. Taxonomy (NCBI): domain Bacteria; kingdom Bacillati; phylum Bacillota; class Clostridia; order Peptostreptococcales; family Peptostreptococcaceae; genus Clostridioides; species Clostridioides sp. ES-S-0048-02. The sequence continues at coordinate 49,495 of NZ_JACVWH010000008.1, read as the reverse complement.
TAAAATGTATATAAAAATATACAAATTTGTAATAGTGGTGATTATTATGGCGAACAATGAATTAGAAGCGTTAAAAAATGAAATTGAAGCAGTTAGGGAAGAGATAAATACATACATAGAATATCCAGAAATATTTCAAGAAGAGCTCGTAGAATCAAGTAAGAAAATAGATATATTAATAAATAAATACATGTACTTAAGCAAATAGCCCACAGTTGTGGGTTTTTTTGTATTAAAAATTAACAGATATTACTATTTATCATATACTAATAATAATATTAATGTATAAGATGTTATTTCTGATATAGAAATTATCTGTATGATATGATGTAGAAGTTATTTATATGATATAAATTATAATTGGGTCAGGAGGTTTTATATTATGGGCGATATAGGAACTAAGGAGATAGCAATAAGATTATTATTAGCATTAGTTATAGGAGGAATAATAGGACTAGAGAGAGAAAAGATAAGGCAATTTGCAGGATTTAGAACACATATATTAATAGCAATAGGTTCTTGTATTACCTCAATAACTTCAATCCAGTTATTGTCTGACTATAGTTTATATACAAATGCTGACCCAGCAAGAATGCCTGCTCAAGTGTTGTCTGGAATTGGTTTTTTAGGTGCAGGAGCAATTCTAAAGAACAAAGGTGGAGTGAAGGGGCTTACTACAGCTGCTGGTATGTGGGCGACTGCATGTATTGGTATAGCAGTTGGTTATGGTTATTATGAGCTAGCAATTTTAGGATGGTTGTTCGTAATGATAGCATTATTTGTGCTTAGGATACTAAATACATTTCTATTTAGTCAAGAAAAAAATGTATTGATATTAAAAATAAATAATTTAGATTCAATACCTTTTTTATATGATAAATTTGAAAAAAATCAACTTATTGTAAGGAATATGGAAATAGAATGTCGTAGTGAAGAATATTGGAAAGTAAACTTTTTTATATCTTATGATAAGAGAATACACTTACATGATGTTATGAAAGAAATAAATATGATAGAAGGAGTAATAAATGTAGATTATTTGGACTAAAATATATACAATATATTTTGTAAAGTAAATAAAATATAAAAATGAATTAAAATAGAGGTGTATAATATGGGAACTGATAGAAGTACGATAGAAGAAAAATACAAATGGAAAATAGATAAGATGTACTCTACTAAAGAAGATATTGAAAAAGACATAAGTAAAGTAAAAAATCTTATTCAAGAAGTAAAAGAATACAAAGGTAAATTTTCTGAGAGTAAGGAAAATTTATACAAAGTATTAAGTATCTCTGAAAATGCATCTAGAATCATCCAGAATCTATATGTATATACTCATATGAAGCAACATGAAGATACTAGAATCAATGATAATCAAGGAAGAGCCACTAAGACAGAAATGTTATCAACTGATTTAGGAGTGGCTACTTCTTATATAGTTCCAGAAATACTGTCCATAGAAGAAGACAGATTAAATGAATATTTGAAGGATGAGAAGTTATCATTTTATACAAAATATATAAAAGATATATTGAGAGATAAGCCTCATACTTTGAGTGAAAAAGAAGAAGAGATACTTGCAGCTACATCTGAATTATCAACAGTTCCAGAAAATGTATATGATATGTTAGCATATGCAGATATGGAATTTCCTGAGATAGAGGATGAAAAAGGTAATAAGGTTAAACTTTCTCATTCAAACTATTCTCTATTTATAAAAAGTAAAAATGGAAGAGTTAGAAAAGAAGCTTTTGAAGGAGAATTTTCTACTTATGGAAAATATAAAAACACATTTGCTTCAACACTTTATGGTGGAATAAAGTCAGAGATATTTTATGCAAAAACTAGAAAATATAATTCAGCAATAGAAGCATCGCTATTTTCAGATGATGTAAGCCTAGAGGTTTATAATAATCTTATATCAGCAATAGATGAAAGTATTCCTACTTTGAATAAGTATGTTGAACTTAAAAAGAAGTTCTTGGGATTAAATGAAATACACATGTATGACTTATATGTTCCTCTAACTGATAAATTTGATATGGATATACCTTATGAAAAAGCACAGAGCATTATATTAGAGGCACTTAAGCCTTTAGGAGAAGAATACTTAAAAGTTATAAAAAATGCATTTGAAGAAGGTTGGATTGATGTATATGATAATGAAGGTAAAAAAGGAGGAGCTTACTCTTGGGGAAGCTATGATTCACATCCTTATATATTAATGAGTTATAAAAATGACCTTAACTCTCTATTTACATTAATTCATGAATTAGGTCATTCTGTCCATAGCCATTATTCGAGAACAAGTCAGCCATTTTTATATTCAGATTATAAAATATTTGTTGCAGAAGTTGCATCTACATTAAATGAATTACTTCTTATAAATTATTTATTAGAAAATTCTAAGTCTAAAGATGAAACTATATATCTATTAAATTATTATTTAGAGCAATTTAGGACTACTGTTTATAGACAAACTATGTTTGCTGAATTTGAAAAAATTGTACATGAAAGAGTAGAAAGTGGAGAGCCACTTACTGCTGATGAATTTACTGATATATACTATAAATTAAATGAGAAGTATTATGGAAAATCTGCAATAGTAGATGAGCAAATAGGGATAGAGTGGGCAAGAATTCCACATTTTTATTCAAATTTTTATGTGTATAAGTATGCTACAGGATTTTCTGCTGCAAGTGCATTAAGTCAACAGATACTTTCAGAAGGTAGTAAAGCTGTAGATAGATATATAAACTTCTTAAAAAGTGGAGGGTCAGAGTATCCTTTAGAACAATTGAAATCTGCTGGTGTAGATATGACGAAAAAACAATCTATAGAAGAAGCTTTAAATGTGTTTGCTAGTTTGGTTAATAAATTAGAAAAAGAATTATAAAATATGATAAATTAATAGCTTAGATAAAAAATTATAAGAATATTATATGATGTATTATACTAGTGTTGATTGGAAAACACTTAAAAAAATTAATCTAATTTTAAATATACTATATAAAATTAAATTTTTACATGCATTTAACAATATTTACATTTACTTAACCTCGCTCTAATATTCACTTAACAAAAAATATGTATTATTAAAATATAGCAAATATGAAAACAAAAAAATTAAAATATAAGCGGGGGTAAGTAAAATGTTCAAAAAGAAAATAGGAGTTCTTTTAGCTAGTACAATGTTGGTTGGAGTCTTAGCAGTAGGATGTGGTTCTGACTCTGGAGGTTCAGGAGATTCAAATAAAGTTTCTGTTTCAGGTTCAACTTCAATAGGGCCTCTTATGGAAACTATTGGAGAGAAGTTTCAGGAAAAAAATCAAGGTGTTAGTGTAGAAGTACAACAAATTGGTTCTTCTGGAGGTATAAAAAATGCAATAGAAGGAACGTCTGAAATAGGTATGAGTTCAAGAGATTTAAAAGATGAAGAAAAAAGTGCTGGATTGAAGGAAACTAAGATAGCAATAGACGGTATAGCATTAATAACTAATAAAGACAACCCAGTAAAAAATCTTACAATGGACCAAATAAAAGGTATATACACAGGAAAGATAACTAACTGGAAAGAAGTTAATGGAAATGATGAACCAATAGTAATAGTATCAAGAGAAGAAGGTTCAGGAACTAGAGATGGATTCCAAGAAATTGTAGGATTCAAGTCAGAAGAATTGACTAAAGATGCACAAATAAGTGATGGTTCAGGAAATATAAAAACTACAGTTGAAGGAAATAAAAATGCTATAGGATATATATCATTTGGATATGTTGATGAGAAAGTAAATAGTTTAAAAGTAAATGATGTTGATGCAACTGATGCCAATGTAATAGCTAATAAATATCCAATATCAAGACCATTTATATTAGTTAATAAAGAAGATAAATTATCAGAAAAAGGTAAGGCTTTGATAGACTATATATTGAGTGATGAAGGACAAGCACTTGTTTCAGAAAAAGGATTCATTAAAGTTAATCAATAAGATAAAGCTAATTATTAAGATAAAAACTTAACATAAAAAAATATATGATACCCTGCAAAGTCAGCTTATAAAAATGCTACTATAACTTGCAGGGTATTGTCTATTATTGATGATAGAACTATAAACATTTTTAAATAAAAAATATATATAGTTAGTACATTATATTTAAAAAATATGTAAATATTGACAAGATAATATTACAATGTTAGAATAGAAATGAAATTTATCAGAACAATTTAAACAAGTTTAATGAAAATATTTTAGAAACTGAGAAGTATATCTTATTATTGGGCATCTAGAGGTATATGGAGTTAGTGGTGCAACCGGCTATGAATATAATTTTATATTACATAGCCTTTTTTTTGTTTTAAATTTAACATAGTTGATATGAAATTTGAAAATTATAAGCTTTAATAACTTTACTTATATATATAAATGGCTATATTTAGCCAAAGTAGCCCTTTGTTGGAAAAGGGAAATTTTTTAAAAAATATAATGCAATTATAACGAAGATATAATAATTTTATAATCAATTAAAATACATAATATAATTTTTTTATAACAATGTACTTACCAAAATAATACAATTTATTTTATATTATAACCATATAAATCGTATAAATCAATACTCAAACTGGCTAATGGACAAGTTTCTATAAATATCGTATATATATGAGATATAATGATTTTAAGTTCCATTTTCCAACAATCGGAGACTTTGATTAGTATTTAATAATGAATGCTTAATATTTAAGACAATGTTCAAGAATTATTCAAAAATACTTAAGTTTTATAGTCTAGTTTGTAAAGATATTATAAAATAATAATATTAGTTAGATTAAGAGGTAAAACATTATAATTTGTAATACTTATAACTTTAGATTATGATTAAAATATTTTTGAATGGAGTGGTGTAATGTATAACTTATTAGTTGTAGATGATGATGTTGATATTTTAAACATAAATCAAATTTATTTTTCTAACATAGGTTTTAACGTATACACAGCAGAGACTGCTAAACGTGCAATGAAGATAGTAGAAAGTATAGTTTTAGACTGTATAATACTAGATATTGCACTACCAGATTCAGATGGATATAAAATATGTAATGCTATAAAAGAAAAGGTTAACATACCTATAATATTTTTATCTAATTACGAACATGAAGAGGAAAGAGTTCAAGGTTTTTTATCTGGAGGAGATGATTATATAACAAAGCCATATAGCTTAAAAGAACTTGAACTTAGAATCTATGCTCGGATGAGGCAATATAAAAACATTACATCAGTTCCTAATGTGTTAAAGTTTTCATCCTTAGTAATAAATGTAAATTCAAGAAAAGTAACCTTTGATGAAAAGGGTATTGACTTAACCACCATGGAGTTTGAAATACTATTATTTTTAGCTGAAAATAAAGAACAAGTATTTTCAAAAATAGAGATATATAATCAAGTTTGGAAAATGCCTGATGTTGGAGATCAACATACTGTACAAGTTCATATTGCACAGATGAGGAAAAAAATTAATTCTTTAAGCAGAGAGCATCAATATATTCAAACCGTGTGGGGTAAAGGATATAAGTTTGTACCATAAGCAAGATAATGTAAGCAATAAATAGTTCTTATCTTATCATTTAATATTACTACAAAAGAAAGAGATGTGGTTAATGCAATGAAAAAGTCTAATGTACTAAAAGGAACTCTCATTGTATTGATAGTCTCTCTGTTGGCAATAATAGGATTAAATTTTCTTTATAAGTATGATAATAAATATACATATAAGTCTATTAGAGCAAGTGATGGAATTTTAACTATAGATGAGGATACTTTTTCTAAAAATAAACTTGTTTTTCTAATAGATGATTGGGAATTTTATAACCATAAGATATTTAAGCCAAAAGATTTTAGAGAGAAAGATATAAAACCAGAATACATTTTTATAGGACAATATCCAGATTTTTCCATGAGAAAAGAAAAACAATCGCCATATGGAAATGCAACTTATCGCATGAGGATAAAAAATGAAGGTAAAGACAAAGTACTAAGCCTAGAACTTCCAGAAATCTTTTGTTCAAGTGAAGTTTGGATAAATGGTGAAATAGTCTCTAAGTTAGGAGATATAGGTACAGAAAGATATAGACCTAAAATTAAAAACACAGTAGTAAGTTTTGTTGCAAAGAAAGATACAGAAATTATAATCAATGTGTCCAATTTCTCACATTATTATAGCGGTTTGTATTATCCACCTGCATTAGGAAAAACAAAAGATGTAAGTAATATGATATTTTATAGATTAGTTTTTTATAGTGTTATTTGTTTTACAACTATTGCAATAGCTATATTTTCTCTAGCTGTTTGGGTACTTTCAAAACAAAGCAAGCTATATTTATACTTTGGATGTATGTGTATTTTTTTTGCTATACACGTGTCATATCCTTTTATACATTTAATGGGGCTTCCTTTAGTGAACTTTACATATGCAGTTGAAGATTCATCATACTTTATAGCAGTTTTATGTATTATTTGTATAAATGGAAATATATCCAAAATTGAAAGAAATAAAGTATATAGATTTTTAATTTTACCATTAGGAATTACTATGTGTATCATATCCATTGTGATACCAGTTATTCTTCTTCCATATGATATATACTTTGTTAATATCTATGGAAAATTAATAGACATATATAAATATGTTGTATTTATTTATATATTGATGTCTTCAATAGTTTCAATTTATAAAAAAACATACTTTGAGCAATTAAGCTCCTATATTTTAGTTTCAGCAAACATAGTGTTTGGTGTCAGTATATTATTTGATGTAGTGACTAGTAATAGGTTTGAACCTATATTTACAGGATGGCAAACAGAATACTGTGGTTTTTTAATAGTTATTTTATTTTCTATTATGATGATAAATAGAAATAGAATAATAATAAAAGAAAATGAAAAACTCACACAAAATCTTGAGCATGAAGTTGAAGTAAGAACTAATGAACTTACAACACTATTAAATGAACGTAAAAAATTCTTGGCAGATGTAGCACATGATTTAAAGGCACCTGTTTCAGCTATACAGGCATTTATAGATTTAATAAAGGTGGGGAATATTCATGTAGATGAGGAGACAAGAACCTATCTTTATGCAATAAACCAAAAATCAAATGAAGTTCAAAATAGAGTACGTAGTTTACAAGAATTTACATTACAAGATAAAAAAATTGGTCTTAGTGAAAAAATATGTCTGAATGATTTTATTAAAGAGGTATATGAAAATAATTTACCAGATACACAAGCATGTGGTGTAAATTTTGAAGTTTATATATTAGATAAAAAAATATATGCAAAAGTAAATAAAGAAAGATTGGCTAGAGCATTTGAAAATTTAATTTATAATGCTTTGAGCTTTACTTCATTTGATGGGAAAATAATTTTGTCAGTGAATAAAGAAGATGGATTTGCAATTATTAAAATTTCTGATAATGGTAAAGGTATACCAGCAGAAAATATACCAAAGATATTTGACCGATTCTTTACAGAAAGGGACAATAGTACTTCAAAAGGTCAAGGGTTAGGATTATATATTGTTAAATCCATTATAAGAGAGCATGATGGAGAGATTTTTGTAGATTCAGAGTTGGGAAAAGGAACTGTTTTTACAATAAAATTAAGTTTATGTTTTTTATAATAAATAGTTATTTAATATAAAAGAATAATGATATTTAGGAGTGATTATAATGCAAACTAAGATATTAATAATAGATGGAGACAAGAATAATTGCCAGGAATTAAAAAATTTCTTGGAGCAAAAAGGAATAAATGTAGATTTGGCGTATAACTGTGAAGAAGCTATTGGAAAAATATTTAGCAATAAATACGATTTGATATTTTTAGAAATAATCTTAACTGATGGTGATGGATGGACTTTATGTAAAAAGATTAGAAATGTAACTACGTGTCCGATTGTTTATATGACTTATATAAATGAAGACCAAAGTATTTTAAATGCTTTAAATTCTGGTGGTGATGATTATTTAATCAAACCTTTAAATTTGGAAATACTATATGCAAAGGTAAAAGCAATTTTAAGAAGAGTAAATTCATATATAAATAACAATGAAAGTAATACAAGATTAGAAGAATACAATAGAACAAGTGGAGTAATAAAATTAGAAGATAAAATAATAAAATTAACTCCAACAGAAAATAAGTTGTTGAACTATTTTATAGAGAATCCAGAAAAGACCTTAACTACCAAAGAGATATATGAACATGTATGGTTAAATGATTATCTAGAGGATAATTATAGTGTAGTAGTTGCAGTGAACGGACTGAGAAAGAAAATAGAGAAAGATTACAAAAATCCTCAAAAAATCATAACAATAAGAGGAGCAGGGTATTACTTTAATAAGGAATAATAAATACGTATAAACAAACATAAATAAGTGTTAAAACGTGCAGTTTTAGCGATATTTAAAATAAGTTATTATAAAATAACTGACTGACATTTAACTGACAAAACCTATTTTTTAGGTTTAACTGACATTTAACTGACAGTCAGTTTTCATTATTTAAATAGAAGTTTGCTTAGATTGTCAGAAGCTTCTTTGTCCATTTCTTCAAGCACATGAGAATATCTATTCATAGTTATTTTTATATCTGTATGACCTAATCTTTCAGAAACCACTTTCATGTTAGTACCCCCCAACAAAAGCAAACTTGCATTTGTATGTCTCAAATCATGTACTCTAATATTTCTTAAATTATTTCTTTTAATAAAGTTATGAAAAGCTTTACTTAATGTTGTTGGTATCCAAGGATTTAAATTTGTATTTAAACACACTAAATTATTTTCATTTTCAAGTGTACCTTGCAATTTCATTTTGTTCTGTTTTAATTTTTCTATTTTTAATTTTTCAATTAATTCGTTTGGAGCTGATAAAGTTCTTTTTGATTTTGTAGTTTTTGGTTCTTTAAAAGTTATTTTACTATTTGCATATATGAGAATTTGATTAATATTTATTATACTATTATCTAAATCAACATCAGACCATCTAAGACCAGCGACCTCTCCAATTCTTAAACCTAACAGCAACATTAAGAGGATGGGCATTTCTATTAAACTATTTTTTAACTTCTCTATTAACAATAGTGTTTCTTCTCTATTATATATTTCAATTTCAGATGGAACATTTTGAGTTGGCAATTTTACAAAATCGCAAGGATTTTCAGATATTTCTTTTAGTCGATAAGCCTCTTTTAAAACAGAAGATAGAAAATTATATCTAACTTTTGCAGTTGATGAGGCAGAACCGTCAAAATTTTTATTTATAAAGATTTGAAGAAGGCTAGGATTCACATCTATCAATCTTGTATCTTTAAAAAAAGTCTCTATATAATTTTTAACCCACGATTTTCTATTTACAGTTGTATAAGGAGACCATTTTTTTTCATTTGACATTATGTATTTATAACACCTTTCTACAAGAGTTGTTTTGCTTGGAACAACAAACTTATTATTGTTTATAGTAGACTTTATTTCAATTAAATATTTTTCAGCATCCTTTTTCTTTTCATAACTTCCATAACTTTTCTGTTTCTTTTTGCCAGTTTCTTCTTCCACATATTCCACATATACATGAAATTTTTCACTTCTTTTTCTTATAAAAGCTGATTTTATATTCATATGTACACTCCCTTTATAAGTTTTATATAAAAGAGCAGTTAGACTGCTCTAATTATATCTAATGAATATTAAGATGATTTTTTAAAGCTTCTTGAAGTATCTGAGAAAAATTAACCTTATTTTTTTCAGCTTCTCTATTAAGCCATTGTGGGATAGTAAGAGTTTTTTTAACAGAGTAATTTTCTATAGCTTTTCTGTGAATAGGCATATATATCTCTATTAAAGTTGGTATTTGATTTTTCTCTAAAATTAAGTTATCTATAGTAGTTGCACTTGGAATTATGTCATTGTCTTCTTCCATGCCATACAGATGTAGCCCTAGAGCTTCTTTTGCCATTTTTAAGGCTTCTTCTGTTGTATCTGCACATGTAAGGCAACCTGGCAAATCAGGAAATTCTACAGAGATACCATCGCTATCATAGCTTAGTATAGCAGGGTACACATATATATCTTTTTTCATTTTATCAACTCCTTTAAAGGTTTTGCAAGGAGAGAAGGGATTAACTAACATTAATCCCAGCTTGTTTAAAAATACTTTTTACAGTTCTGATAGCCAAATCCTTGTTTGGATGTGGTACTGTAACTTTACCTTTTTTGGTAGGATGTTTAAATTGGTGGTGGTCACCAACACAATTTACTTCATACCATCCATCTGCATTAAGTATTTTTAAAATTTCTCTTGAAGAATAAGATTTCATATTCCCTCCTTACAATTATATTATAACACGTATTTATATACGTGTCAATTGATGAGAAGATAAATATTTTAAAGAATGAAAAGAAAGCTTAGTGTAAAATTATTAAGGTGTATTTTAACAATTAAGAGAATTAAAACTATACGTGCATATTGTATTGTATTATATAAAATTTTACAAATATAGTAGTTTTTGAGCTTTTAGTGTGTTATACTTATGTTACAAAAAGGATACTTAACTGTGTTAGATTGATGTATTTGTTTTTAAATTGATAAAACAAGATATATTGTACAATGTTATCGAACGTATGTACGTGATAAACAATTTTATGATTATTAAATAGAAATACTTGGTCATTATCGAAACAGTTCTTGTATAATGTTACGACGATTTTGAATATAAAGAAGTATATACTAATTTATATCTATATTTTAAAAAGCACAAAGTATATGGTATTTTTTGACATATATTTGATTAGAATAAGTAAAAGTGGAAATTTTATGCTATAATAATTCTATAGACATAGAACCGCTATTATGACATTTTATTCAAATAATATAAACTTAGTATAAATAATATAATTTTACAAATATTATTTAATAATGAATACGAGCGGAGGTGTTTTATATGTTTAACGTAAATTGTAGTGCTATAGAGGTTGCTAAATATATCTTATGGTATTGCGAAAATGCATGCAATCATCCTATAAGTAATTTGAAATTACAAAAGATACTATATTATGTACAAGGAAAATATGTAGCCAATTTTAGAAAACCTCTTTTTTATAATAGGATAGAGGCCTGGGATTATGGTCCAGTAGTTCCAGATGTATATTTTGAGTTTGGAGAATACAATAGTAAGGCAATAAAAAATATAAAACCTATAGATTTTAATTTGTTTAATGAAAACGATGAAATATTTATAAATAAAATTGTGGAATCGTTAGTATATAAAGATGTATGGGATATTGTAGAGCAAACTCACTCAGAAGACCCATGGAAATATAGTTATATGAGAGGTCGAAATGAGGAAATATCAATTTGGGATTTAAAGGATTGGTTCGAAAAGCATTAGGAGGAACAATGAAGTTTGTATCTGATGAGCAAGTGGAGCTAGTATTAAAAAAGTTAGAAAAAGGAAAATTAGAACAGCTAAAGAAGATTGAACTGGATGGAAATAGTATTAGGTACAGTTTTATATTAGAATATATAAAAGTTTTAGGCGTTGATAGTAGAGATAATTTACAAATAAACACTTTACTTTATATGGAAACCAATGAAGGGGATATTGATGATATTTTAGTTCATATATTAAATCATATTTTGTTAGAGATTCCTAGAGCTAAAGAAATGGAATCTCTAAGAAATGAAAGTAAAAATACAAAAGAAACAAATAATAATATGAGGTCTGAGATACAAAATTATGTGATGGCAGTAAAAGAGTGTGAGGAACGGGTTTCAAAATCACAGAGTGAATTTATAAGTATTCTAAGTATATTTGCAGCTGTCATAATCGCATTTCTTGGAGGCATGAGCTTAATAGGAAGTGCGTTAAACAATATGGATAATGTAAGTAAATATAGATTAATCTTTGTGCTACTTACGATTGGTTTTATAATGTTTAATGTTATTTATATGTTGCTCTATATAGTATCAAAGTTAGTTCATGGTAAGATATATATGGAGAAAAAAGAATGCAAGGGTTGTGAAGATAGAAAAATATCAAACTGTTTAATAAATAGGCATCCTTTGTTATTTTATTATAATTATTTTTCAAGTGTTTCAATTTTTATAGTATTTTTATTATATAATATTGATAATTACAATATCCTTAGTGCTATAGCTGATATTTTGAATTTAGATAATAAAGTAGCTTTTATAGCTATATCAGGTTCTATATTTTTAGGCATTGTTTTATTTATAATATATAAGATGTCAAAACAAATTATATTTGATAAAGATTGTTCTAAGTCAGATGCAAGCTAGTTTAATTATTAATGTTTAAGGAAAAAGGATAAACATGTTCAACATGTTTATCCTTTTTTATTTTTGTTTTACTTTATAATAATAATTTAAGTATATAAAATCTTCCATACAAATACTATGTATATTGGGAAAAACATAGAATTAAATAGTTTTGAAAAGAATACTATATTTATATGGTATAAAAAGTAAAACGAAGATTTTAAAATTAAATAATAAAAAATATTATAAAAACAAGAAAATACAAAAAATTATAATTAAAAAGACGATTAATAATATACAGGAATGGAAAAAATAACCAACTGTCTACAAATTTCGATTTTTTTGTTACAATTCCCCTTTTTTTATTGCATATATTTAACAAAAGTATTATTATGTAAGTAAGATAATTATCAAAGACAATTCTGAATAGTCGGAAAACATTTCTAGAAATCAAAGGGTATAATTACATAGTTTTTATTAAAAATTGTTGGGAGTTTTTAACTAAAAATAAGAACGTAAGTTCTGAATAATGGGGGATAATAGTATGGAAGAAGAAATTTACTGTAAACTATTAATTTTTTATGAAGGGTTAGAAAATTTAAAAAAGAAGGATGAAGTGAAATATAATGAATGTAGAGAAGAGTTAGAAATATTGCTCAACATAAAAAAAGAGGACTAGTTCCTCTTTTTCAATTATTTATAAAAATATTATTTTTTGCTTATTTTAGAATTGTTTTCTTCAGAAAAAAGTTTAACTATTTTTAAAGCTTTATCTTTAGAATCTTCATCAAGTTTATTAAAATGTTCTAATAATTCTCTCATTTCATCAGTTGGATTTAATTTTTCTATTAGTTCTTCTTCCTTCAAATTAGAAATATTAATTTTTATATTAGTTCTTCCTAGCAAATAATCAGTTGATATATCTAACATATCAGCTATATGCTTAACAATATCTAAAGAAGGGCTTCTTTTTCCAGTTTCATAACCATTATAAGTTGTAACTGGCATATTTAACTTGTTAGCCATTTCTTTTTGCATTAAACCAAGTTCTTCTCTAGCATCTCTTAATCTTTTAGCAAAGACATTTTCTTCATAATACATTTTATATTCCCCCGTCATATTAATCTTAATCGTTATTTTACTACAAAATACGCGTTTTGTGTATTAATTACGCAAAATGAATTTTTTTTGTAAAAGAGTATTGACAATACGCAAATTGCGTATTAATATATAAATATACCAATACTCAAAACGCGGAATTGAGAGGTGATAAGAAGTGAAAAATTATACTTTAAAAGAACTTAGAAAAGAAAAAAATTTAAGACAGAGAGATGTAGCAGACAACATTGGAATGAAGATAACAACATATGCAAGTAAAGAGAATGGAGCTAGAAGGTTTACAATAAAAGAAGCACTTGCAATAGCTGAGTATTTTGGGAAAGATTTAAAAGAAATTTTTTTGAACACTTGATACTCAATATGAGTATAAAAACATAAAAAACTTAAATATCAAGGAAGGAGTTTTAAATATGAACAATCTACAAATATTTAAAAATAATACTTTTGGTGAAATAAGAGTAATTGAGATAAAAGAAGAGCCTTGGTTTGTTGGAAAAGATATAGCAGAAAAGCTAGGGTATAAAGATACATCTGATGCTTTAAAAAGACATGTTGATGATGAAGATAAGGGGGCGGGTGAAATACCGACACCTGGAGGAAATCAAAATATGAGGTTAATTAATGAAAGTGGACTTTATTCTTTAATATTAAGTTCTAAGTTGCCAAGTGCAAAAACATTTAAACGTTGGGTAACTAATGAGATACTACCAAGTATTCGTAAAACCGGAGGATATATACATACAACAGAAGATATGTCAGATGATGAAATAATGGCAAGAGCATTACAAGTAGCTCAAAAGACAATAGAAAAGAAAAGTAGAGAAATAGAGGAAAAAGATAAGGTAATTCAGTTACAACAACCAAAAGTACTTTTTGCTGATGCAGTAGCCTCTTCTGATGACTCTATATTAATTGGAGAGTTAGCAAAGCTACTAAATCAAAATGGAGTTAACACAGGCGAGAAAAGATTATTTGCATGGCTAAGAGATAATGGTTACTTAATAAAACGCAAAGGTGAGGATTATAATACACCAACTCAAAAGAGTGTTGACTTAAAAATAATGGAAACTAAAAAAAGAGCAATATATAATCCTGATGGAAGCACAAAGATTACTAAAACACCAAAAGTAACCGGCAAAGGTCAAATATACTTTATCAACAAATTGAAATCAGTAAATCAAATATCAATGTTAGGTTAAGTAAAACCAGCACTTTGAAAACTGAATACAGAATATTCAAAATATATAAAGGAGGTATAAAAATGAGTACAGCATTACAATTCATAGATACAAAAGACTTAGTGCAGGAATTAATGCAAAGAGACGATACAACAGACATAATTAAGATGTTTTTAGATAGAGAAGGAATTAGAAGAATGAATTTAGTCACAGTAAAAGAGTTCTGTGAGTACTTGAAAGTTTCTGATTCAACTGCAAGAAACATGATAAGAGAAGCAATGGCACAAAATCATTATACTGTAATTCCTTTGGGTAGTTCCTATAGGATAGATTTAATTTCTTTTGAAGAGTACGTAATGAAAAATGCACTAAAAGATAGGAATGTAATGAAAAAGAGAAAGGGGGTGATTTAGTTGGAACTGCTAGTATGCACAAACAAACTTTTATTACTTAAAAATAGAGAAAAGATTGCAACTATAGAGTTAAAAAAGAGATTTTTTAGTAACAGACTTAAATTAAAAATAAGATAGGAGAGATAAGTTGAAAACAATTTATAAAAACAAAATATATAAGGTAGAGCAGGGCAAAGAGTTATATAAGATTACATACTATGATGAGCAGAGAAGTAATAAGAAATTTAATAAAGATAAAAAAGTTAAAAGAAGTGTATTAACAAGAGATATAAATGTAGTGAACACATATTTACCAGCTAATTTAAAAATAAAATGAGTTTAATCTATAAATAATTAAAGAAAAAGGTGATTAGATGCAAATAGAGCAAACAACAATACGCCTGTCTAGAGAACTTAAAGACAAGCTTCTAAAACAGGCAAAAGTTAAAGGATATACATTAAAAGATATGGTAGTTTTTATTCTAAAGGATTATCTTCAAAATACCTCTCAAGAATAAATTCAATTTCTCTACCTACAGAACGTTTATCTTTTTGAGCAAGTTGTTCGATTTTTTCAAAAAGAAGTTTATTAATTCTTAGTGTAAATCTCTTATCTTCTTCACGAGTATAAATATCTTTATTGGACATATTTTATCATTCCTTAATACAAAATTTGACGTCTTTATGACACTTTAATAATAAAATAATTAATGAAGAAAGTCAATAAAAATGCTTGACGTCAAATATATGACATGGTATTATTAAAACAAGAAAGGAGTTGACGTCAAATGTATGACAAAGACGAGAGAGTAAGGTTTACTTTTAGATTACCAACAACATTACTTGAAAAAATAAAAGATATAGCATCAACAGAAGGCAGTTCTATGAATTCATTTATATTACACATACTTTGGGATTACATAAAAGAAATAGAAAAATAAGGAGGTTGAATAATGATTAAATTATCAAAAGAATTTGATTTAAAGAAAATTGAAGTAGGGAATGCAGTAAAAGTAAATTGTAAAAGACTTGGTTTTGAAATTGATTGCATTGTAGTAGTAGCAACAGAAAAAGAGTTGAATTTAGCATACTACGATAAAGAAAGAGGATGTATGGAGTATCAAGCATTAACAGTAGAAGATATTAAAGATAATGATTATGAAGTTAAAAATTTAAACTAGGGGGTTTAATTATGGAAAGTTTAAACAAAGTAAAACAAATGGTGCAAAAACAATTAGATTTAGCTGAATTAGAGATAAGTAAAAATGGTGTGCTTTATGAGAAACTTAGAAACAAAGACAGGGATTTAATAGACAATGCACACATGAGAGATTATCTAAGAGAAATAGTTGCATGGCAAAGAGCAAAGTATGCTGTTGAAAATATTTTAGAAAGTATAAATATAGAGATTAAAACAATAGAACATAAGGAAAGTGAAGATTACAAGAGATTCGAATTGTTTTTAGAAGAAATCGAAAGAGATAGACCTATAGATGTGCAGATATAAGAAAAGAGCCACTGGTAATGGCTCTAATCAAAAACAAAAAATAAAAATATTAATGTATATTATAGCACAAGGGGGAAGAAATGAAAACTAGAAATGAAATAATAAAAGATTTAGAAGATAGATTATTTTTATTAAAATTCATGGCAGTGGATGAAATAGATGCAGATGAAAGGTTTGGACAAATATCAGCCGTAGAATCTTGCATAGAAAAACATAAAAAAGATTGGACTTTAGAACAGTTTAAAAAGCATTTAAAAGATAATGAAAAAGAAAATGAATACGGAGATTATATAGATGGCTTTATGTCAGTTTTAAGAAGAAATATAAAGGATATGGAGGGGTTAGAAAATGAATAACAAGGCTTTAGAACTAGCGACATGTACTTTAGAGTCAGGTCAAATACTTGATTATACAACAGTAAAGAATTATCTAGTAAGTGGTAGTGGAAATGTAACAGACCAAGAAGTTCTAATGTTTATAGAATTATGCAAGGCTCAGAAACTAAATCCTTTTATAAAAGAAGCATATTTAATAAAGTTTGGTAATTCACCAGCAAATATAGTAGTTGGTAAAGATGTATTTGTAAAAAGAGCAAATAAAAATCCTAAATTTGAAGGTATGAAAGCTGGGATAGTAACTGTAAATAAAAATGGAGAAGTATTTGAAAGGGAGGGCAGTTTAAAACTACCTCAAGAGGAATTAATCGGTGGATGGTGTGAAGTATCAGTAAGAGGTATGAAGTTCCCTATAAAGTCTGTAGTGTCTTTAGAAGAGTATTCAAAGAGCCAAGCTACTTGGAAGCAAATGCCTTGTGTTATGATAAGAAAATGTGCAATTGTTACAGCTTTAAGAGAAGCGTTCCCAGAGGATTTACAAGGATTATATGATAGTGCAGAAATAAAGACTGTACCCGATAAATTACCTCAAAAGCCTATTGAAATAGGCAAGGCAAGTCCATCTCAAAAACAAGGAATACTTAAGTTAGCATCAATGAAAGACTTATATGATTACGAGAATAAAAAAGATACATCAAAGTTAGAAGAATTTTGTGAAAGTAATGGACTCAACTTAAAAGAACTAAAATTTGAGGAAGTAGATGAATTAATTGAATTACTAAGTGAATATGAACCAAAAGATGATTTTATAGATGCTGAGTTCGAGGAAGTAAAAGAGGATGAAGTAGAAATAAAAGAAGAAATTGAAAACAAAGATAGTCAAATGAGTATGGAAGATACTATGAATTTTGAATAAGTAGGTGATAGAGTGCCAATTTTCAGACAGATATATACAAATTTTTGGACTGACCCCAAGATACAAGAAGAATTTTCAGTAGAAGATAAGTTATTTTATATGTATTTATTGACTAATCCTCATACTACTCAAATTGGAATATATACGATAACTAAAAAACAAATAGCTTTTGAAATAGGTTGGACATTAGAATCTACAAGTGCAGTTATGGATAGATTTATTAATCATCACCAACTTATAAACTATAATTCTGAAACTAGGGAAATAGCAATTAAGAATTGGGCTAAGTATAATCTCAATAGAGCAGGTACTCCCATGGAAAATTGTGTAAGGAAAGAATTGAGAGATGTTAAAGACAAATCATTGCTATCACTTATTTATGAACATATAGAAAATAAGAAATTTAAACAGATATTTGAGGATTATTTTAATGAACTCCGTAACGGTGTATGTAACGAAGCTCGTGACGAGGGGAATAACAATAACAATAACAATAACAATAATAATAACAACAACAATAAAGATGTTACGGTGGTTGTGGATAACATAAAAAGATATTTTGATTTAGAATCTAAAGACATTGAAAAGATTGTTGATGTATTCATACATACAAAGAGAGATATAAATTATCTAATAGAGAAGCTAGAGCTTACTAAGAATACAGATAATGTAAAAAGTATCACAGGTTATCTTATAACAGCTTTAGAGAGGGATTTTGAGCTTATACCAAGTAAGCATAATAAAAATAAGTTTCATAACTTTAATCAGACTTTTGACAAATACACAGATAAAGAATTATGTGAGATGTCTAAGAGAGGTCAACTTGAAAAAAGTAAATTTGGATAAATTAAATAATCTAGGGAGTAGTTATACAATATTACTTCCTAGAAGTTAAAAATATTGGAGGGAAAATGGAAGAAGAGTATGGAAAAATCTTTTTAGAGTGTGATGGTGAAAGATTTGAATTTATACAGAATAATTCAACAGAAGAAATCAAGTTAAGTAATAGAAAAACTGATAAATATGAACCATTAACAGAAAAATGGAAAGGAACTTTTGAGATTATATCTGTAAATGAGTGTTTAAAAAAAGATATGTTGTGGCTTAAAATATTGTATTTATCAGCAGTTATAGCAAAAATAATGCAATATAAAATGTTAGGTATTTCAAAATAAGGAGAGCTGAAATGTTGGGAAAGACAGGAAAAAGTAATATTAGTGTTTGTTATCAATGTAGAAATGAAGATATAAGCGAAGATGCTAGATATTGTAAGATTTGTGGAATAGGGTTAAGAGTTATGGAATTGGTGATTGTTTTTAACTTTGAAACAGGAGAAAAAGAATTTTCATTTTTAACAGGTAAAGAATGTCTTATAGATTTTGGAGATTTAAGAGAAGGCAATATGTGTAAGTTATTCTTTGAAAATTCAGAATTAAGAATTATTGGAGTAGAAAATATTTATCAAGATGAAAGAGGTATATTTATTGAAGCTGGTGAGTGTAGCTATGAAATAATATTTAAAGATTTGGAGTGGTAGAATATGGCTAAAATTTGGGTAGATGCAGGAACGTTTTTAGAAAAAACTATTGATATAGAAGATATGTTTGAGCTTAATTTAAGAAAAGTAAGAAAAGCAAATGAAAGTAAGAAAATAAAGCTGAAACTTAATGAATCGAAATTCAAGAAAATAAGGAAAAAACCAACTAATGATACAAAAAGTAAACCTATAAAAGTTTTTAATATTGAAACTGGAGAAGTTAGGATATTCAAAAGTGCAAAGGATGCAAGTAAATACTTAAAGATTAGTGGAGATTATGCTAGCTGTTTAGCTAGAGATAATAGAGTAACTAGAGAAGGTTGGAAAGCAGAATATATTCAAGGAGTGACAGATGGTATTAGCAAATGTAGAGCAGGTAATTAAATTATCAGAAATTATATTGAGTAGGAGAAAGTGCTCAGTTAATAAGGCGATTGATACAGCTATAAAAATATTAAGTAAGTATGAATATGAGGGGATGTTAGAAAAATGAATATATTAGCTGTTGTGATGTTTGTAATAGGAAGTTTTATAGCTGGTAGAATTTATGAGTATAGATTGAATCTGAAAGAGTGTGAAAATTGCGATAATATGGGAGGATTTAAAAATGAGTAAAGTTATACAATGTGATTTTTGTAAGAGAATATTTGAAAAATATAATGGAGAATGTATTGAGCTATATAAAAAGGATTGTAGTAAAGGAGTACTTGGGATGGATAAACACATATGCCCAACTTGTTATGAAAAATTGGTTGAAGGGGAAATAGAGAAAGTAGAAAATGCTAAAAGATTTAAGGATAAATTGATAGACTTTTTGTTTGAACATGAGATTTGTGACTGTTGTGCTTGTGATTGTATGTTTGTTTCTGATGATGAAAAAAAATGCAGGGCAGGAATTAGAGAATGGGTTGAAAATGAGGTGGAAGAGTAATGAACGAACTCATACAGTGCGATTTTTGTAAGAAGACAATTAATGTTGAGAAACAAAAATATTTTATTAATAAAGAAAAGGGCAATACAAGTCTGCTTAGGTATATAGACATACGTATTTGTGAGGATTGTTGGAATCTTGGAATAAAAAATTATTGTAAAAATAAAGAAGGTGCTAAGAATGACTAACTTTGAAATGATAAAAAATATGAGTAGAAAAGAGTTAGCTGAATTTATAGACGAAATTGGTGATGAATGTACTTGTATTTGCTGTAGTTATCAATATCGACATGAAATTTGCAGTGTAGATGAAAAATGTATTGATGGATGTGAAGAGTGGCTTGAAAGTGAAGTAAAAGAGCAATGAAAATATCTAATTAAAACAATTTGGAGAGTTGCAAAGTGTCTTTTAATATAAATATCGTTGAGGTGTTTTGCTACTCTTGGAAATGAAAATAGAGAGGAGATTTATGCTTACATTTTTGGATTTATTTGCGGGAATAGGTGGATTTAGGTTAGGAATGGAAAGAGCAGGACATAAATGTTTAGGTCATTGCGAATATGATAAATTTGCAAATTTAAGTTATAATGCCATGCACAAACCAAAGGAGGATGAATGGTTTGAAAGAGATATTAGAGAAATTAGAACAGAAAATATCCCAAGAACAGATACCTGGTGTTTTGGATTCCCATGTCAAGACATTTCTGTTGCAGGAAAACAATTTGGATTCAGAGGAGAACGTTCAAGTTTATTTTTCACAGTTACAAAAATTATTAGAGAACTCAAAGAAGAAGATAGACCCAAGTATTTACTTATTGAAAACGTTAAAAATCTACTTAGTGTTAGTCAAGGATTTGACTTCCTCAAAGTTCTCATTGAACTGGATGAAATCGGCTATGATGCAGAATGGCAAGTTCTTAACTCTAAAAACTTTGGAGTACCCCAAAATAGAGAACGAATATTCATTGTTGGACATTTTAGAGGACGAAGTACACGAAAAATATTTCCTATCGAAAGAAAAAGTAGAAAAAATCTTAAACAGCTAAATAAACCAATTCATAGTACAAATAGAATTTATAATGCAGATGGGATTGCGAGATGTATTAGAAGTCAAGCAGGAGGTGGTGGTGCTAAAACGGGGTTATACTTTGTAGACTTAAATAAAAACTCTAAAATAACAATGAATGCTAGATGTCTTAAAGCAAAATATAATGCAGGTGTGACAAATCGAAGTTGTGATAATAGTGGAGTCCTGGTTAATGCAGTTTTAACACCTGATAGGATAAATAAAAGACAAAATGGTCGTAGAATCAAAGCAAATGGAGAACCAATGTTTACACTAACATCCCAAGATAAGCATGGTATTTTAAGGGATGGAAATATAAGAAGGCTGACACCAAAAGAATGTTTTAGATTACAAGGTTTTAACGACAACTATTACGAAAGAGCTGCAAGTGTATGTTCAGAGAGCCAACTTTATAAGCAAGCAGGGAACAGTGTTACCGTAAATATAATATATGAAATAGCTAAAAAAATGGAATAAGGCAGGTATCCAAAATGGATAAAATTATAACATGCGATAATTGCGAAAAGGCAATAGACAAAGAAGCTGGTTACGTAATTTATATAAAAAAAATTATGGGGATAGAGGTAACGATTAATGTATGTCTTAGCTGCTTACAAGAATTAATAGATATATTAGAAAATGATTGAATATTTAGAGAATGAAAGGGTGGAATTATGATAATACACAAATTTATAATACATGTTTTGGATAAGAATAGCGATACACCAATATTAAATGATTTTGAGGGTAGAGTCAGTCAAGATATTGAAGCTTTCTTTCAAAAGAAAATAAACAAAGTATCAAGAGATAATGACATCAGAAAAGCTGTATTTAATGACTATAGTAATAATCTAATTAAGAAGTGTTGTGAACAGATAATATATGATGAAAATTTATTTTTAAGTAATTCTAAAGAAATAGCAGCTTATTTATTTGAGATTATGAAAGTGAATGCTACATTAGAATCTTGTGATTTAGCAATATGTTTATATACTGAAAAAGATGAAAAGGGAATTGCTATATTAAAACTTGATTACAACAAGTCGTATACTCATTCTATTAGCTTTGAGGATGATAAATTTAATATACAGATGTCAACTAATGAAGTTAATATTCAAGAAACTAAAGCAATTAAAATAGGGGCAATTATTGGTTTGAGTGGAATGAATGACGAATATCATCTTAGGATTTTAGACAAGGATGCAGAAAAGGAAGAAACTAATTCTAAGTTTGTTACAGAGTTTTTAAATGCTACTAAAATTAAAGATGATAAGTATAAGACTAAGGCGTTTAAAGGCTTGGTAGATGCTTTTATAGCGAATTTATATAGTGATATGAGGCAGGGCGAAGACGTAAGAAGTATCTTGCTTTACATGCTAAGAGAAAAACAAAAACTTGATATAAATGAGTTTACTGATAAGGCAATAAAGGATGATTTAAAAGATAGTTTTAAGGAACATGTAGAAGAAAAAGGTCTTGATGGAAGTTTTAATATTGATAAAAAATGGGTTGAGAAAAATTTAAAAAATAGACATATAAAAACAGATACAGGCTTTGAGATAAAAGGCAAAATGGATGATTTTGAGGATTTTATGAAGTATGGCATTAGACATAATGTGAATGGAACTGTAGATATAATTATTAAAAATTTAAGTTTTTATAATGAAAAATAAGGAGGTTGCAATGAATAGATTATTAAAGTATCCATGTATATATAAACATTTCAAAGGTGGATTTTATGCAGTTATGGGAGTTAGTAAAAGAGTTGGTGGAAATGAACTTGGAGAAATATTAGATACAGCAGGTTTTGATGAAAGATATATAGGCGATTATAGATTTCTTTCTAGACATACAGAAACGAATGATACTGTAGTTATATATAAAGACAATAAAGGTAATTTCTATCATCATGGAAGTGATGATAATAGCACAGATTTAGTAATATACAAAACTTTATATGATGCTACTGGAGTTTATTCAAGACCTATAGAAATATTTTTATCTAAAGTTGATAAAGAAAAATATCCTAATGTCTCACAAGAGTATAGATTTGAGGAATTTAAGTAGGTGAGTATATGACTAATAAAGAAATGTGCGAGTCAAAGAATCTTGATGAAAGAGAAGTGTATAAGAAATTTAGGAAAGAGATTTGTGGTAGTTGCAAAAATACTAAGAGAGATTGTGAAAGTGAAGATTGTGATATAGCACATAAAATATGGTTGAAGAAGGAAGCAGAAAATTATTTATAAAATTTGGAGGGAATAAAATGTTATTAGTTGAGAATAAAAATGATAGGTCCATTCTTGCAAAAGAATCGCTTGAAAGATTAGGGGCTAAAAATGTGAAAATATATAATATGGATACTGGGAGCAATGTTATATATTCAGTTGAAAATGGAAAAGAGCATCTAACTATATCAAATGAAAAAAGATTTCCTAATTGGAATGAAATTAAGTATGTTAGATATAAATTAATGAAACCAAATAAGACTATAGTACAGATATTACCACCAAAAGAAGAATATATAAATTTACATGAAAATTGCTTTCATCTTTGGGAAATAGAGGATAATGCAGTTCCAACTAAGTAATTTGTAAAAATAAATAGTCAAGATAAGTTTATGAATGAAACTAGAATGTTATAGACTTACTTTGACTTATAAAAGGAGTCGTCGATATGGTTATTACAGAATTTAAAGTAACTTGGCAGACAACAAGAGAATGGGAAAAAGGGAACATATACAGCTCTATATTTAATGATTTAGAAGAAGCAAGAGCTTTTAAAAAAGATGAGGAAAATATAAAAGAAAATTATAATGTGAAGCTTTTAAGCAGAGCTATAGTCGAAATTGAAATAGATTAAATATGTGAGTTAAAAGGAAGTGATTCTTTGAAAAGGATAAGATGCAGTTGGTGTGGGAAATTATTTTATATTGATGAAAAATCTAAGGAGATTTATTGTTGTAAGGGATGTAGGAATAAGGCTAAGAAGAAAAATAAATAGAGGAGGAATTTATATGAAAGATGTTTGGTTATATAGCTGGGATGATGAATGTTTTAGCAGTGATGAATATGAAAGTAAAGAGAAAGCTATTGAAGCAGCTAAGGAAGAACTTAGAAAGCTTGGAGAGTTTAAACGTTGGGTTTATATTGGAAAAAAAGAAGAAGCTTATATTCCTTGTGTAGATGCAGAAAACATACTAGATTATGTTCAAGATAGAATTAATGATGAGTTTGGAGAATTTGGAGAGAGCTGGTCAAGTTATATAAAAGATGAAGACGAAAAAATACTTGATGATAGATTAAATGAAGTATTCGAAAATTGGATAAATGAATTTGGATATAAGCCAGACTGGTACATGGTTGTAGATGTAGAAGAAATAGAACTAAATGAGGTCGCAAATGAAGGTTAATTTTACAATAGATGGAGAACCAAAGGCAAAGGCAAGACCTAGAATGAGTACAGAAACTGGCAAAGCATACACAACCGAACAAACTGTACTTTATGAAAACTGGATTAGACTTATGTATAATTCTACAGTAAAACACTTCTTTGAAGGCAATGTTAAAATGACAGTTATTTGTTACTTTGACATTACTAAAAAAGATAGAGAATCACTAAAGAAAAATAAGGTAAATACTAAAGCGTATAAGGATGCCATAGGCAAGATAGAAGGGTTAATAAGACCAAGTAAAAAACCCGATTTAGATAATATAATTAAGTCTGTAGCTGATAGTTTGAATGGCATCGCATACAAAGATGATTCTCAAATTGTAGAAGTAATGAGTAAGAAATATTATAGTGATAAGCCCAGAGTTGAAGTTATGTTAGAAGATATTAATTAGGACAAAATAAACTTATTTTATCCTAATTATACACAATATCAAATAAAAGTTTTAAGAAAATTAATAATATGAAAAATAATAAATGTTGCAAATAGTAATAAAATAATCCATATAAAAAAATAGTTTCTAAAAGGGTATATTTTGTTTAGCTTCCATATGATAATCCCAATCGAAAAGCATATTAAAAATATTAGAAGTAAACATATTAAATACATCAGAAGCAAGATTATTGTAGATAACATAGATTGCCCCCTTACACGTTAAGTAATGTAAGTTAAGCATACTATGTGATGTTAATAGTAACAATATGTTTTTTAGAACTGTAAATAAATTGAAATGAATTATTCAAAAGAGAAAAGGAGCGATAGACTATGAAAGAAAACACTACAATTTGTAAAGAAATAACAGTGCTTGGAACTTTAGAAGTTGAGGGAATGAAATTTCATGACATAGAGGGTGGATTTGGAGAAGGTAAGAAAGCAATACTAGTAAAGGATATAGCTGAGATACATAATAGAGAACTGAAGGAGATAAATAAAAATATAAATAATAATAGAAAAAGATTTAAAGATATGATAGATATATTAGATTTAAAAGTGAGTGATTTAAAATCACTGAGTTTAGAAATGGGTTACTCTAATCAATCTTATGCAAATGCAAATAACATTTACTTGTTGTCTGAGAGAGGTTATTCAAAACTACTAAAGATATTAGAAGATGATAAGGCTTGGGAGCAATATGAAAAAATAGTTGATGGATACTTCTCTATGAGAAAAGAATTAAATAATCCTCTTTTAAGTGCATCAAAAGAGTTACAAGCTATATTTATGCTAGATAAGAAACAAGAAGTCTTAGAGACTAAAATAGAGAGTGTTAATGAGAAGTTAGAGAACTTCATGGATGATGCACCACTATTCAATATTGAGTGTGAGAGTATTGTTAAAGAAGTTAAGAGAGTAGCAACAAAATCACTTGGTGGACATGGTAGTAGGGCTTATAAAAATAAATCTCTAAGAGGCAAAGTTTATAGTGATATATACCATCAAATTAAGCGAGAATTTGGAGTAGAAAGTTATAAGGCTATAAAACGTTGTCAGTTATATAAGGTACTGGAAATAGTAGATAATTATAAGTTACCTACAGTCCTTGAAGAAGAAATAAGATTGTTAAATAGTCAATTATCAATAGTAAGTTAAGACAGGGATAGACTTTCCCTCTTTAAAGGGGAAAACCTTCAATAGGTTAATTAAAAGAAAAAAGGAGTGCTTTCACACTCCACTTGTCAAAAATATAAAACTTTTATCCAAGATTATTATAACATAAACAGGAGTGTGAAAGTATGGATAATAATATCAATAAAAAAGAACTATTTAAAAAAGTAGAAGGTAGATTACATCATTATAAATTTTTAAATGCAGAGATTAAAAATCTTGAATTGGATATAGAAAGTAGAGAAAATGAAATATTTGGGTGTAAAGCTATTGGTTATGGTGAGAAAGTAAGTCCGACATATGCTTTTAATTCAAGTGTGGAAGATGAAGTTATTAAAAAAGAAAGAGATATTGCTAGATTAAAGAAATTAAAAAAAGATAAAGAAATAGAAAAGAAGAAGATAGAAAATGCACTTACATGTTTAGATATAAGAGAAGAACATTTTTTTAAACTGTTTTATGATAGCAGAATGAAAAATAGCATGGTTTATATATCTTTAGAAATGAACTCAGATAGGAAAACGTGTAGATGTGTAAGGGAAAGGTTAGTATATAAAGTTATGGATATGCTTTATCCAAGAATTAAGGAAAATGAGCTACCATTATTTAAAAATTAGAAAATTCCCCAGTTTTTCCCCAGAAATTCCCACTTTATTCCCTACTTTCTCCCCTTTTTGATTAAAAAAGCATGAGATAATAATATTGTGGAAATGAAATATTTCCCTCTCAAAACTTAATATTTGGCTAGAGTTAAGGGGTTGTTTTTGCTCTAGCCAAAGTGAATAATTTTTATAATTAAGGATATTATATAGACAATTAAAAAATTTTAAATGACGCTTTAAATATAAAAAATGCACATATTTGGCTTTTAATATTGACACTTTTGCACAAAACGCCTACAATAAATATATAAACATGTAGGAGGTGCATAATTTTATGCCAGAAGACGTAAGACTAGAAGTACCTGTTGAAATAATTTCTACAATTGTTCAATGTGTTAATGGAGCTGTTGGAGATAAAATAAAAGAAGATATTAAAAAGCAGAATCTTGTGACTAAAAACAGTATACCTACCCGTATTTGGGATTTATTAAATAGAGACCTTTGTGAAGTACTTAATACTCCTGATTGTATGGCATATGAAGCTAAACGTGGATGTTGGGGAATGGTCATTATACATGAAAAAAGTAGTGAAAATATTTTTACCATAATGAGAGAGCAACGATTTAAGGAAATATATGAAAAACAACCTGAAAGAAGAAACATGCACTACTTGAATGAGTTGACTAAAAACTTTAATGAAGATTTAAAAGCACCAATTGGGCAAATATCCTTTTTCCCTAAAAAATTTGATGATGAAGATAAAGTTAAGGAACATGTACAAAAATTACTTGCGAATCTAATAAAAGATAATGTTGTTGTTAACCATCATGCATTAATATTGTTTGATGCATCTGAATATCAACTTACATCTATTCGTGCTGTAATGATTGATACAAACTTAGACATTGTTACAGAAAAAGATTGGAGTTCTTATATATCTATAGAAGAAAGTACAGTTGCAGAAAAAGTTGATAATACTAACCCTATTGCAAATAATCCTACTCTTGGATTAAACTTAACTTCAAAAGCAGTTGCAAGAAAGAAAACACATCCTTTAAAAAAGGCGAAAAAGGAGGAAGATGCCAAGTAGTCACTTTTTAGTGAATAGATGGAGGAAATAATTATGGAAATTAATTTTAATGGAGAGCGTTTAAAGAAAGCTCGTATATATAGAGGAATGACAGTAGCTGAATTAGCTGAGAGAATTGACTGTCAAAGACAGACCGTTTCGATGTATGAGAATAATAAATCGAAACCAAATGATAATAATGTAGTGAAACGAATAGCAAAAGAGTTAGGTTTTCCAGTTAAGTTCTTTTTAGAAACAGGAAATAATATTGCAATAGGTTCAACATATTTCAGAGCATTATTGACTACAAATAAAAAATATAGAGCAGAGCAAATTCAAAAAATGGAATTTCTAGCAGAAATATATTTCTTCTTACAAGATTATATTGAATTCCCAACATTAAATTTACCAGATTGTTCTGGGAAAACACCAGAAGAAGCTGCTTTACTTTTAAGAGAAGCTTGGGGATTAGGATTAAAACCTATTGATAATATCATATATGAAGTAGAACAGCATGGAATACTTGTAACAAGTTTCTCGACTTCTACAGATGATATAGATGCATTCAGTCAGATGGTAGATATTTCGGGAGAGACAGTTTATCTGATTGGATATTCTAGTAATAAGACTTCTGCCTCTAGAATTCATTTTGATATAGCTCATGAATTAGGGCATATATGCTTGCATGAGTGGAGCGAGGATGTAGAAGCTTTAGAAAAACAAGAATTTAAAGACAGAGAATCAGAAGCTAATAGATTTGCATCTGCATTCTTATTACCAGAAGAGACTTTTAAAATTGATGCTAAGAGAACTCCTTTACGTATTCCAAACTATACAGAATTGAAACGTAAATGGAAAGTTTCTATACAAGCAATGATTCGTCGTTCATATTCTTTAGGAATTATCAGTATGGATGAATATCAGTCTATGATTCGTACTTTACAACGTAGGGGACTAAGAAAATCAGAACCATTAGATGATGAATTATTAACTTCTCTACCAGCATTGTTAAAAACAGCAATTTTAATGTTATTAAATGAGAAGGTATTTACTCCAAAAGAGTTTATGGATGAACTTTCATTCTCTTATAACTTTAGTTTAGAACCAGAAGAGGTAGAATATCTATTAAATTTACCTAAAAATACTCTAACTTCTGCTAAAGTTATACCATTTCCTGATTTACAACTTAAAAAAGATGTTTAACTTATATTTTAAATAGAGCGAGGACTTATGACCTCGCTTAAATTATATAGAATAGGGGGAAATATGAAATGGGAATATTAGAAGGTGCAACAAAGATAAGAGATATAGCAAAAAGAATTGCTATAGAAAAGAAAATAACAGAGCAAGAGGCATGGAATGATGCTATTAAAGAGTACAAGGAAAAATATGAATTTAATTAAGACCAGTATATGGTCTTTTTTTATTACTATGAACAGACTAGGCAGGGCATGAGGATGCTGTTAGTTCAATTCTAACTATGTTCAAAAGGTTTTATTAATACACTATGTTAGTATTTGAATTGAGATTAAAATCTCATACAGTTTTGTATCTTAATTCAGAGGTCTAAAAATCGGGTGGGGCTTGGTAACCTCACTCAACATAGCAGTATAGCTCAGATGGTTAGAGCAGTCGATTTATACTCGAAAGGTCATAGGTTCGATTCCTATTACTGTTACCACAAAGTATATACCTCCCCTATAAAAAGACTAAGTTTGGGTAAGCTTAGTCTTTTATTTTTTTACAGGAGCATGATAATATGAATGATTTAAGAAGAAAGATAATAAAAGAATTAGATAAATTTAATATAAAAGCAGATGATGAATTTTTGGAATATGCAGTTGAACACATTAAAAAGTTTATAGATGAAGGTATAGATGATGAAAATTTGCTAATAAGAGGAGTTGTGCTTGGAGCAAGTTATGTAGTTAATATGGAGAATAAAGACTTAGATTAATTTCTAGGTCTTTTTTATGCAAAAATTTAATAAGTTTTAGATATCAGTAATTCTGATAACAGAAAATAAGGGTGTTTAATTTGAGCACCCTTTATTAATAAATCATTTAGGAGGTAGTAGTATGTTGAAAATTTTACAAGAGAAAAATGTAAGGATGATATGGTCAAAAGATGGTAGTGAAGTTTGGTTTCATGCTGGAGATGTAGGAGAGGAATTAGGCATAGTAAATATTCATGACACATTAAGAAATATAGATAGGGAATATAAAAAGAAATTTAAGGATTCAGATGTCGGAGTTTCCTATAACCGAAATTTTAAAGTTAAGTTGAATAATCGTGGAGAAGTATTTGTTACAGAAGAAGCTGTGTATAATATGTCATTTAGAAGTAATAAAGCAGAAGCAAAATTATTTACAAAATGGGTTACAAAAACGCTTAAACAAATTAGAATACATGGTTATTATATTGCTACAGAAAAAGACCAAGAATGGCTAGATATAAGAACAGAAGGTAAAAAGGTAAGAAAAGATTTTACAGATGAAATACAAGAGTTTGTTTATTATGCTACTAGTCAAGGAAGTAATAAACCTAAGATGTATTATAAACATTTTACCGAACTTGTAAGAAAAAAATTAGGTATACCAAAGGGTGTAAAAAGAGATGAGTTAAATCAAAGTGAATTGTTTGATATACAAGCACTTGAAAGAATTATCTCTATGAAATTGCCCAAGTTGATAGACAAAGATATGAATTATAAAGAAGTATATAAAAAGATTAAGGAATTAATAGAAATGATATAAATGACTGTCTTGAGGGATGGTCTTTTTTTATACAATAAATTAAGAAGGAGAATAAGATTATGAATAAAAATTCAATAACTCAGCAACAAATAGATGATTTGTTTAATCAAGCTGAAAAGATAGTGGAAGTGTATTGGGGTAAGTGTACAGTAATGACAATACAACTTCAAAATGGATTTACTTTAGTAGGACATAGTGCTTGTGTTGACCCTGCAAACTATGATGAACAAATAGGACTAGATATTTGTGAAGAACAAATTAAAAATGAACTTTGGAAATTAGAAGGTTATAGACTTCAATGTGAACTAGGAAAATTATAAAAGGAGAATGAATTATGGAAGTTAAAAACAGTTTATGCACACAAAATTATACTAAGCTTTATTGCGAGGATAAAGAAGAATGGAAGTATAATGCCCCATGTTACTTTATATTAGGAAGAGCAGATTGTGAGGATGATTGTATAGAACCAATTCAATATCTTAGTTTTCAAGAAGGAGCTATAAAAGAATATGGTATCAATGGAATTAACAATGAAGATGTAATATTAGCAGTTATAACAAGATTAGAAGCATTTCAAGAAAGCAAATATGCTTGTAAAGAGAATGAGAAGGCTATAGAGAAGTTAGAAGAATGCTTGATGTGGCTTAGAAAAAGAACTTTAGATAGACAAATGAGAAATATTGAAGGAACTAGTGGTATTTAGAATAGGAGGCCTTAAATTAGAAGATATAAAATTCTAGGTCTTTTTTTATTCCCAAAACGACAAACAAATGAGGTGGTGATGTGCAAGATGTCAAAGAAAATGTAAAACAAGATTACCTAAAAGGTATGAAACAAAAGGAAATATCAGCAAAGTATGACATTAGTTTAAACACCTTAAAGTCATGGATTAAGAGATACAATTGGGCTAGTGAGAAAAAGAAGGGTGCACCTAAAAGTAAAAAGGGTGCACCCATAGGTAATAAAAATGCTACTGGTCCACCTGGAAATAAGAACGCTGAAAAGTTTGGTTTCTTCTCAAAATATCTACCCGAAGAAACTAGGGAATTGATACAAGAAATATCCATAAAAGATAAATTTGATATTCTTTGGGAACAGATAACAATTCAATATGCAGCAATAATAAGAGCACAAAAGATAATGTATGTTAAAGATAAAGAAGAAATGATTAAGGAATTAAAGAAACATGAAAGTACAGAAAATGGTGAGAAGAAAGAGTATGAATTTCAATTTGCATGGGATAGGCAAGCATCTTTTCTTAATGCACAGAGTAGGGCAATGAGTGAGTTAAGGAGTTTAATTAAGCAGTATGATGAAATGATTCATAAGGATTGGAATTTAGCTACAGAGGAGCAGAAAAATAGAGTTGAGAAGTTAAAATGTGAAGTAAGAGAACTTAATAGAACTGATGATGAAGATGATGAATTAAAAATAGTAGTAGATTATGGTGATTCTAATGATAACTAGAGTACAATTTAATCCATCTTTTAGAGAAGCTAACTTTACTAAAAAAAGATACAGAGCTATGAAAGGTTCAGCAGGTAGTGGAAAATCTGTTAATGTAGCACAGGATTATATACTAAAGTTAGGAGATAAAAAGTACCAAGGAGCTAACTTATTAGTAGTTAGAAAATCAGAAGCTACACACAAATATTCAACATATGCAGAACTTACAGGAGCTATAAATCGTATCTATGGTAAGCAAGCTGATAAGTATTGGAAAACAACTTTAAATCCTTTAGAAATCAAAAGTAAGGTTACTGGTAATTCTATAATATTTAGAGGAGTTAATGATGCAAAACAGAGAGAAAAATTAAAATCAATTAACTTCTCGAAAGGAAAATTAACATGGGTTTGGTGTGAAGAAGCTACAGAACTTATGGAAAGTGACATAGACATACTAGACGACCGTTTAAGAGGGATTTTAACTAATCCTAACTTGTACTATCAAATGACATTTACATTTAATCCAGTATCCGCTACTCATTGGATAAAAAGAAAGTATTTTGATTATAAAAATGATGATATATTTACTCATCATAGTACTTATCTACAAAATAGATTTATAGATGAAGCATATTACAGAAGAATGCAAATGAGAAAAGAGCAAGACCCCGAAGGATACAAAGTCTATGGGCTTGGAGAATGGGGAGAAACTGGTGGAGCAATACTTAAAAACTATGTCATACATGAATTTCCTACAGAATTTGAGTATTTTGATAATATGAGGTTATCACAAGACTTTGGATTTAACCATGCAAATGTAGTACTTAGAATCGGATTTAAGGATGGAGAGTTATATATATGCAATGAAATATATGTGCATGAAATGGATACCTCAGAGATAATAAAGATTGCAAATAGTAAAGGTTTAGAAAAGAATCTATTTATGTACTGTGATAGTGCTGAACCAGACAGAATTAAGATGTGGAAAAGTGCAGGATATAAAGCCAAAGGAGTTAAAAAAGGACCTGGAAGTGTTAAGGCTCAAATAGATTATTTAAAACAGTTAAGAATACATGTACATCCTAGTTGCATCAATACAATAAAAGAAATTCAACAATGGAAATGGAAACAAGATGAAAGAACAGGGTTATATCTTGATGAACCAGTTGAGTTTATGGATGATGCAATGGCTGCTCTTAGATATTCTATAGATAGTAAGCTTAAAAATAATGGAATAAGCTTCTTAAAGTAAAGGAGGTGTTAAATATTTATATAAGTGAAACAGATTTAATAAAAGCTCAACTAAAAAAAGAGAGTACTTTTAATCTTATTAATGTTATAGAGCATTATATTTTAAAACATAGACCAGAGAAGTACAAACAAGGCGAAGATTATTATTATGGTAAAGCCGACATAAATAATAAGAGAAGATATTATTTCTTAGATGGTGCTAAAATAGAGGATTTTACTAAAGTTAATAATAAAGCAGTTAATAATTATCATAAACTCTTAGTTGACCAAAAAGTAGGTTATAGTGTTGGAAATCCTATTGTATTTAATGCAGATGATGACCATCTCACTAAGCTTTTAAATGATATACTAGGGGAAGAATTTGACGATACAATAACAGAACTATACCTTAATGCTAGTAATAAAGGGATTGAATGGTTACATCCATATATTAATAGAAAAGGTGAGTTTAAATATGTAATAATACCTGTTGAGGAAGCTATTCCTATTTGGGACAGCAAAAGGCAAAAGGAGTTAGTTGCATTTATTAGATTCTACTACATTGAAGATATAGATGGTAACAAGATAAAAAGAGTTGAATATTATACAGAAAATGATGTAACTTACTTTATTGAAAGAGGTAATAGTTTTGTTCAAGAGCTTTTATATGATGAATATGGAAAATTGACAGAAATACAAGAGGGTCATTTTAGAGTAAACAACAAGGAGCAAGGATGGGGCAAAGTACCTTTTATACCTTTTAAAAACAATGAAAAGTGTGTCTCAGATTTAACTTTCTATAAATCATTAATAGATATATATGACAATAACATTTCTACACTTGCAGACAATTTGGATGAGATACAAGAGGTTATTTACGTATTAAAAGAATATCCAGGAACAAGTCTACAAGAGTTTATAGATAATATAAGATATTATAAATCAATTAAAGTAGATGGTGGAGGTGGAGTTGACAAGCTAGAAATAAGCATACCAATCGAAGCTAAAAAGGAGCTTCTTGACAGATTAGAAAAGAACATAATTATTTTTGGTCAAGGAGTTAATCCCGAATCTCAAAACACAGGTGATAAATCGGGTGTAGCACTTAAATTTTTATATTCACTACTTGATTTAAAATGTTCTAAGACTGAGAAGAAGTTTAAAAAAGCAATTAGAGAGCTTCTATGGTTTGTATGTGAGTATTTAAAGATAAGTAGCAGTAAAAGCTATGATTATAAGTCAGTTCAAATAACATTTAATCACTCTATGATAATAAATGAAGCTGAAAAGATAGATATGGCAGCTAAATCAACTGGAATTATATCAGATGAAACTATTGTTAGTAATCATCCATGGGTTGAAGATGTTAATGACGAACTTGAAAGACTTAAAAAACAGAAAGAAGAAAGTATAAAAGAATATGAAGATGCTTTTCCAACTAAAAAGAAAACTGAAGAAGGTGAATCTATAAATGAATAATATGGATTACTGGATAAAGACATTTAATCAGTTAGAAGAAGATGTTCATAACAAAGGTGATACCTTTAACAAGGAACTAGAAAAACAATATGACATAATACTTTACAATATCCTTAGAGAAATAAATAATTGGTATATGAAATTTGCTAAGGATAATAAAATAAGCATGCAAGAAGCTGAGAAGTTATTAAATTCAAGTGAATTAACTGAACTTAAATTATCGTTAGAAGAATATATCAAGTATGGAGAAGAAAATGCAATTAGTCAAAAGTGGATGAAAGAACTAGAAAGTGCGGTTAAAAGAGTTCGCATAAGTAGACTAGAAGCATTAGAGTTAAAAACAAGGCATCAAATTGAAGTATTATATTCAAAAGAGTATGAAGATATAAATACACTTATAACAGACACATATAAAGATAGTTATTATCATACTGCTTTTGAAACTCAAAAAGGTGAAGGCTCAGGAGTTTTATTAGCCATGTTTATTCCAAATATGATTAATAAAATAATTAATAAACCTTGGACTACTGATGGAATAACATTTAGTAATAGAATATGGAATAAGCATAGACCAAAATTAATAAGTGAACTTGATAAAGGATTAAAACAAACTTTAATTAATGGAGCATCTCCTGGAGACTTAACGAATAAAATTAATAAAAACTTTAATACAAGCAAAGAAGAAGCTAAGTTATTAGTAAAATCTGAGCTTGCCTTTTTTAGTTCAGCAAGTCAAAGGGATTGTTTTAATAGTCTAGGAGTTGAGAAATATGAAATAGTAAGTGCATTAGATAGCAGGGTTTGTGAGAAAAGATGCAGTCCTCTTGATGGCAAAGTCATTGAAATGAAGTATTATGAAATAGGAATTACAGCTCCACCATTTCATCCTAGGTGTAGATGTGTAGTAGTGCCGTATTTTGATGGTGAAGAAAGCTATAGAGCTGCAAGAGAAGAAGATGGTGAGACTTATTATGTACCATCAAGTATGAAGTATAATGAGTGGTATTCGAAGTATGTAAAAGATGGTTCCTCAAGTGGAGCAATAAGCAGGAAAAGACTAAACGACCTAGAAGTATATCTAAGAGAAGAAAAACATGCTAATTTATATTATGAAGAAATAAGAAAAAGAACCAGTGATATTAAAGCTATAGCTAAAAATACAGGCTATAGTGAAAAAGTAATACAAGATATAAAAAGCCATGTATTTATGAATAAATATAATTTATATGGCGGATATAAAAGTTTTGACCCTAGTTATGATATGGCTATCTCTTGGCAAAGATTAATTGAGGGAAAAGATATAAGAAAATGTGATATAATATTATTAAAACATGAGAGATTAGAAAAGTTTCTTATGGATAGATATAATTATGATTATAAGAAAGCTCATGGTTTAGTTGTGAGAAAATATGATTATGAAAAAGCTTTGAGGGAGGGATAAACATGGTACTTATAAAGAAAAATTATATAAAAGATGATAAAGTATCTTATTTTTATCAACCAGAAGAAGATGGAGAGTTTGGAGAAGTTATACTTTATACTAAAGATAAATCTTTTGATATAGTAAAAATAGCAGAAAGAGACAGTGAAGGGAATCATTTTTATATGTCTCATGTTTACTGTATGATACGTAAATTTATAGAAGAAAATAATTATCCAGATGAGAAAACATCTTATTGGTATTAGAAAGCACTTGCTAAATAATATATTAGTAGGTGCTTTTATTATGTAAAAATTTAGTTGAGAGGGTGATTTGAAATGCTTAAATTATATATTTTATCAATAATTGTGTTTTGTGCTGGGTTTTATTTGTATATGTTAAGGCTTGGAAATATTAAAGAAGTAATCGAAGCTTTAAAAAAGTATAAGGGTTGGAAAAAAAGTAAAATTATTTTTATAGCTTTGTTTCCATTGTTAAACTTTATTCTTGGTTTAATATTTATAGTAGTTTCTTTGTTTGCAACAAACAAGGATATAATAGAAAGTTTGGAGGATGAATAAATGGCTAGATTTGTAAAGAAAGCAGTTGAAGTGGAAGCTTTTAGATTAGGTTATGATGATTTACCAAAATGGTTTGTTGGGAATGATAGAGTTTGTAATTTTATACAAGAAAAATGTATTGGTGGTAATGCGAGTTGTGACTTAGAAACATTAGAAGGTACTATGAGAGCAAATAAAGGGGATTACATTATACAAGGTGTAAAAGGAGAAATATATCCTTGCAAAGCTGATATATTTGAAATGACTTATGAGAAAGTTGAATATACTGCAACTATTGAAAATTTAACAAACTATGCTGAAAATTTAGAACAAAAGCATAAATACATTGATAAAGAAAAGGTTAAGAAAAATAACTTAGAATTTTCAGCTAAGTTGGAGCTAGATACAACAGATTTTGAGGAAAATATAAAAAGTGCTACAAAAGAAATTGGCATATTTAACGAAGCAGTGAGTAATTTAGAAGAAAATTTAAATAGAATATTTGGAAAAGAAAAAATTAATGAAACAAAAATAAAAATAAAAAGTCCTACAAAGCAACTTTCTGATGAGGATTTGGAGTATATAAGAGAGACAGCATCTAAAGATATAAAAACACGTTTTGCTAAAGAAGGGAAAACTAAGATAAGTTATTAGATAAAAAAGGTAGGTGATTTTAATGTGTATATTAACTCAAGTTATAGTTGTAGTTTGTGTAGTACAAATTGTTATTAATTGTATTGCTAATCTTAGTGTAAGTATTCTTTGCAATAAATTAAAAAAAGAAAATAAAGCTAATATAGACGAAGTTTCTGATGAAATTTTAAAGAAGGTAAAAGAAGAGCTAAATAAATCATTAGAAAAAAGTCTTTAAGAGGCTTTTTTTTATTTTGTAAAAAATGAAAGGAGATATTAGAAATGGATTGGATAAAAGAATTACTGGAAGGAATAAAAATCGAGGATAACAAAATTGATGTAGTTTCTCTTCAAAAGTCTATAGAAAAGAAAATAAAAGAGACTACAGTTACTCAAGAAGATTATGTAAATCTTGAAACACAACTTAATACAGCTAATGAAACTATTAAAAAGTTTGAAGGAGGTATGACAAAAGAAGATGTAGATAACTTAAAAACAACTTATGAAACTGATAAGAAAACTTTAGAAGAAACTTACAAAAAAGAAATTGAAGAAAAAGACTTTAATTACTGGTTAGGTGATGCTTTCAAATCTGTTAAATGTAGAGATGAAATCGCATTAAAAGCTCATTTAGACATAGAAAGCTTAAGAAATAGTAAAGATAGACAAAAAGCTTTTGAAGAGCAAATAAATCCTTTGAAACAGGATAAAGATTATTTGTTTAATGCAACGCTAGAAGGTGAAGAACCTAAAATAGATACGATAACACCAGGTCAAGAGCCTAAGATAAATGATTTTGGTTTTAATTTTACTGGGGTAAGACCTCATGAAAATAATAATAAATAGGAGGAAATAAAATGGCAGCACTAAATTATGCAAAAGAATATTCAAATGTTTTAGCACAAGCATATCCTTATACTTTAAATTTCGGGGATTTGTATGCAACAGAAAATAATGGAAGATATAGATGGACTGGTTCTAAAACAATAGAAATACCAACTATATCTACAACTGGGAGAGTTGATTCAAATAGGGATACAATTGCAGTAGCTCAAAGAAACTATGATAATGCTTGGGAACCTAAAGTATTAACTAACCAAAGGAAATGGTCAACTTTAGTTCATCCAGCAGATATTGACCAAACTAACCATGTAGCTTCAATAGGTAATATAACTCAAGTATATAATGAAGAACAAAAGTTCCCTGAAATGGACGCTTATTGTATATCTAAAATATATGCTGATTGGACAGCACTAGGCAAAGTAGCAGATACAACAGTTATTACAACTGCAAATGTCTTAGAAATATTTGACATGATGATGGAAAGAATGACAGAAGCTAGGGTTCCGGAAAATGGAAGAATATTGTATGTTACACCAGTAATAAACACTATTATTAAAAATGCTAAAGAGATACAAAGAACAGTAAATATAAAAGATGGAGGGACTTCTCTTAATCGTCAAACAACTGATATAGATACAGTAAAGATAATTAAAATTCCATCAGCACTTATGAAAACTGCATATGATTTCACAACTGGATGGAAAGCAGGAGCAGGAGCTAAACAAATAAATATGTCTTTAATACATCCATCTGCAGTAATTACACCAGTCTCTTATCAGTTCGCTACTTTAGATGAACCAAGAGCAGTTACAGAAGGAAAATACTTGTACTTTGAAGAAAGTTTTGAGGATGTATTTATATTAAATAAAAAAGCTGATGCTATACAATTTGTTGTTGAAGCGTAGAAAAGGAGTGATATATAGTGCCACAAGTAAAAAAACTAAATAGAATACTAACTATAGAAGAATGTAGAATAGATGATTTTTTAGAGATGGGATATGATTTGATAGATGAAACTGGTAAGGCAGTAAAATATGGGAAGTCATTAAATATAAAAGATTTGGTGGCTGAAAATAATATTTTAAGAAATAAAGTTGAGTCTTTAGAAGAAGAAAATAAGCAGCTTAAAGAGAAAAATAAGCTTACTAAAAAGTAGGTGAAAGTTATGGAAAATAATCTGATTGATGATATAGAAAAAAGACTTGAAAACTTTGGATATAAATTAAAAGATGGGGATAAGTGGTTAATAAATTTTGTAAGAGAAAAAATAGAAAATATTATTAAACTAGATTGCAATATAAATGAAATCCCAAAAGAGTTATACAATATAGAAGTAGATATGATAGTTGGAGAGTTTTTGTTTACTAAGAAGAATATGGGTCAATTAGATATAGAAAGTCTTAATTTTGAAACTGTAGAAAAGTCTATATCAGAAGGTGATACAAAGATAGACTTTGCTATAGGAAGTGGCTCACAAACACCCGAACAACGATTTGACAGTCTTATAGCATACCTTACTGCTTATGGTAAAGATAAAATATTAACCTTTAGGTGTTTAAGATGGTAAGCAAATCAAGGAAAGCAATAGAACTTTTATATAGAGATAAATGCACTATAGTAGAATATAAACCAATTAAAGACCCTGTAAGTAAAAGAACAAATAACAAAGAAGTGATTGTATTAGAAAATCAACCTTGCAAGCTTTCATATAAGAACATTACTTCTACAGAAGAAGGAAAAGTGGCTAAACTTACACAGACGATTAAACTCTTTATATCTCCAAATATAAATATTAAGGCAGGTTCAAAGCTTATTATAAATAATAAAGAATATGTAAAAAGTGGAGAACCTGCTATATATCCAAATCATCAAGAGGTAATATTAGAACTATTTGAGGATAAAGCATAATGGCTAGATGGGGTAGTGTTGATTTTAGAGAGTTTAAAAGAGCTTGTAAAAGGATGGAGAAATTTACAAAGATTGATTTAGATAAATTTTGTAAAGATGCAGCAAGAGAATTAGCAGCAAGGTTACTAGGAAAAGTAATTAGAAGAACACCAGTTGATACAGGATTTCTAAGAGAAGGCTGGAGTGGAGTAGCTTACGCTAGGTCGCTTCCTGTTTACAAACAAGGTAATAATTATATTATAGAAGTTGTTAATCCAACAACATATGCAAGTTATGTTGAATTTGGTCATAGAACTAAGAGTGGCAAGGGTTGGGTAAAAGGGCAACATTTCTTGACTATCTCAGAAATGGAGTTACAAAGTCAAGTTGATAAGATTATAGAGAAAAAATTACTAATCTTGTTGAAAGGAGTGTTTGATGCTTAATAGTATTATAGATGGAATATCAGTAAGGTTAGATAAAACATTTGGAGAAAATTTTACAATTTATAGTGAAGATGTGGAGCAAGGTATAAATGAACCTTGTTTTTTTATTGTTCCTTTAAATCCAAGCAAGATACCATATCCAAGTGGCAGGACATTAAATAAGAACTCATTTGATGTACATTATTTTCCAAAAAGCAATGATAAATCATTTGAGATAAATGAGATAGCTGAAATGTTGTTGGAGGAATTAGAGTATATAGAAATTGATGGAGATTTAGTAAGAGGTACAAATATGAACTTTGAAATTATAGATAATGTACTACATTTCTTTGTTGATTATAACTATTTCACTATAAAAAGTAATAATACAGATAAGATGAGTGATGTTGAATTGTTTGGTGGATTAAAGAGAGGTGATAAGCTTGAGTAAAACATTAAGTAAAGAAGAAAATTACAAGTTCACTAAGGAGCAGATAGTTAATTCTAAAAAATATGTAAATAGAAAAGACTTATTAAATGCAATTTTAAAAGAAAATGAGTTATATTCTTTCTCAGAAGTAGAGGAAATAATAAATAAATTCATGAAAGGAGTGAGTTAGATGGCTTTAGGTGGAGGAACATTTGTAACACAAAATAAGGTACTACCTGGTTCTTATATAAACTTTATTTCAGCTAAGAGGGCAACCAGTTCTCTTAGTGATAGAGGTATTGTAGCAATGCCAATTGAACTTGATTGGGGTATTGATGAAGAAGTATTTCAAGTTACAAGCGATGATTTCGAGAAGTATTCAACAAAGTTCTTTGGATATGATTACACTCATGAGAAGTTAAAAGGTCTTAGAGATTTATTTAAAAATATAAGGCTAGGATACTTTTATAAACTAAACAAAGGAGTTAAAGCTAGTTGTAGTATTGCTATAGCTAGATGCAGTGGTATAAGAGGTAATGACTTAAAAGTAATAGTTACAACAAATGTTGATGATAATACTAAATTTGATGTTGTAACTTTGCTAGATAATAAGAAAGTAGATACACAAATAGCTAAAGTCATTACAGATTTAATTGACAATGACTATGTTAGTTGGAAAAAGGATGCAACACTAGAAGCAAGTGCAGGACTTGTATTTACTGGTGGTACTAATGGAGAAGCAGTTACAGGGACAGAATATCAAGCTTTCTTAGATAAAATAGAAAGCTATAGCTTTAATGCTTTAGGATGTTTGGCTACAACATCAGAGATTAAGAGCCTATTTGTAGAGTTTACTAAAAGGATGAGAGATAAGGTAGGGGCAAAATTTCAAACTGTACTATATAAGAAAAATGATAGTGATTATGAAGGTGTAGTATCTGTAGAAAATAAGATTAAAGATACTGGATTATTAGAATCTAGTTTAGTTTATTGGTCAACTGGTGCTATAGCTGGATGTGATATAAATAAATCTAATACAAATAAGCGATATGATGGTGAGTTTGATGTTGATGTTAATTACACTCAAATACAACTTGAAGAAGCTTTAAAAACTGGTAAGTTTATATTCCATAAAGTAGGTGATGAAGTTCATGTATTAGAGGATATAAATACTTTTGTTAGCTTTACAGATGATAAAAATGACGATTTTTCAAGTAATCAAAGTGTTAGAGTACTTGACCAAATTGCTAATGATATAGCAACTTTATTTAATGAAAAGTACTTAGGTAAAGTTCCAAATGATAAAGCTGGTCGTATCTCGTTTTGGAATGATGTTGTTAAGCATCACAAAGAATTAGAGAATATAAGGGCAATAGAAGATTTTAAAACTGAGGATGTTTTGGTGGAACTTGGAAATGACAAGAAAACTGTTATAGTAAGTGATGCTGTTAAGGTTATAAATGCTATGACTAAACTTTACATGACTGTTTCAGTTAGTTAGAGAGGAGAGTAAAAAAGTGAGTAATATTACTATGAATTCAAAAGATGCAATAAGTGCATCCTTAGCAGAATGTTTTGTAACAATAGAAGGCAAGAGATACCATCTGATGCAATGTATAAAAGTAGAAGCTAAGTTTGAGAAAACTAAAAGTGAAATACCAATCTTAGGTAGAACAGGAAAAGGGAATAAGACTACAGGTTGGAAGGGAACAGGAAGTGCAACTATTCATTATAATACTTCTATATTTAGAAAACTTATGCTTAGATATAAGGAGACTGGAGAAGATGTATATTTTGATATGCAAATTACTAATGAAGACCCTACATCAAGTGTTGGGAGACAAACAATTATATTAAAAGAATGTAATATGGATGGTGGCATATTGGCTACATTTGATGCAGATAGTGAATATTTAGAGGAAGATATAGATTTTACATTTGATGATTTTGAAATGCCAGAAGAATTTAAAATATTATTGGGAATGGAATAAAACACACATTTATAAATTATAGATGTGTGTTTTTATGTAAAAATTAAAATAAAAGGAGAATTAAGAAATGAGTAATTTAAGTGCTTTTTTAAGTCAAAATGCAATAAAAAATGAGAATGTAATGTATGTGGCAAGTGATAGATTTTTAGATGAAGAAGGAAAACCAATAAAATGGGAATTGAGGGTACTATCTTCCGAGGAAGATGAAGCATTAAGAAGAAATTGTACCAAAAGAGTAAAAGTGATTGGTAACAATGGTAAGCATACTGGACAATATACAAGTGAAATTGACTACAATAGTTATGTAGCTGAATTATGTGTAGCATCTACTGTATTTCCCGATTTGAAAGACGTTGAGTTACAAAATAGTTATGGAGTAATGGGAGAAGCTCAGCTATTAAAAACAATGCTTACAGCAGGAGAATATGTAAATTACACAGTAAAAGTGAATGAAGTAAATGGATTTGATACAACTTTTGAAGAAAAAGTAGAAGAAGCAAAAAACTAATTCGAGGTGGCGATTTTGATGCTAGCATAACTCATTATTGTATTCAAAAATTAAAGTGGAAACCTGGTGAATACTTGAATTTAGAAGTTAATGAGAGAGCATTAGCAGCCGCCTCGATACTTGTTAAAATAGAAGATGAAGAAGAAGCAATGAAAGAAGCTGAAAGAGAGAAAAAGAGAGGCAGAAGGAGATAATGTATAATGTAAAAATTGTACTAGTATAGTATAATAATATTATAAAATTATTATGCTAGGGGGATTAAATAAATGGGATTATTTGGTAAGAAGAATAAGAAGCCTTGTTGTATTTGTGGAAGTGAAAAGGGGCTTATACCATCGATAGAAGGAGAAAACTTTTGTACAGCTTGTAATTGTAAATATATAGATTTCTCTGAAAAGATTCTAAAGGTAACTAGTATTATGAAAATGATGGCAGACTCAGAGGGAATGAAAAAGTTTATAGAGATTGAAAAGAACAACATGAAATTGTTAGATAAATTTAATGAGACCAAAAATATAAATTCTTCAGTTTCTTTCGATGAAGAGCAAAATCTTTT
Organism: Clostridioides sp. ES-S-0048-02; assembly: GCF_020658495.1. NCBI lineage: Bacteria > Bacillati > Bacillota > Clostridia > Peptostreptococcales > Peptostreptococcaceae > Clostridioides > Clostridioides sp. ES-S-0048-02. Next base: position 5,289 of record NZ_JACVWH010000008.1, on the reverse strand, counting down.
AAAAATATCGTATAAAAATAGAAACCAAATATTAGTAGAGAAAATAATAAAATTTGATGATATATTAGAATTTGAACTTTTGGAAGATGGAGAAACTATAGTTAAAGGTGGTTTAGGTCGTGCTATAACTGGAGGAGTTTTGTTCGGAGGTACAGGTGCTGTAGTTGGAGGAATTACAGGTAAAAAAACAAGCAGAAAGGTTGTAGAAGTATTTAAAATAAAAATAACTTTAAAGGACATAAATAATCCAATTGAATATATAAATTTAATTAATAGTAAAGTAAAAACAAACTCTTCTATTTATCAGAAAGCTTTTTCTGATGCCCAAGAAATATTATCAATACTATCAATAATTACAAAATATAATGTAACAGAAGATAAAAAAGAAGAATCTATGTGTAACTCTACAGCTGATGAAATATTAAAATATAAGAATTTATTAGATATGGAGGCTATTACACAAGAAGAATTTGATGCTAAGAAAAAGGAATTATTGAATTTATAATAATAAAAGCACTTACTTAAAAACAGGTAAGTGCTTTTATTATTATCAAAAAGAAGGGCGGTTGAAAAATGGCAACTATACAAACCTCAATCCGAATTTTTGATGGAATGACACCTGCTTTTAGACACATGACAACTGCTATGAATATAGTACTGAGTTCATTTGAGCAATTACAAAGAACTTCTAGTAATGCAGTAAATGCTAATAGCATAATAAGAGCTAGAGAAGAATTGGCAAGAGCAGAAGCTGGATTCGATAGATTAGAGCAACAGATAAGAGAAGCTGATGGGCAACAGCGAAGACTTAATGAAGATATAAATAAGGGGGCAAGTTCTACAGATAGATTAGTTGGAAGTGTCAAAAAGGTTGTTGGGGCTTATATGGGCTTAAAAACATTAGGAGGGTTAGCAAATTTAAGCGACCAAATGACGAGTACAAATGCCCGTTTAAACATGATAAATGATGGTCAATTATCTGATGGAGGACTAAATAAGATGATTTTCCAATCGGCTGAAAGGTCTCGTGCATCTTACTTAGACACAGCGAAAATAGTCTCAAGGATAGGTATGAATGCAGGAAGTGCATTTAGTAGCACTAGAGAAATAGTAAGCTTTGCTGAACAATTGAATAAAAAATTTATAATAGCAGGAGCTACTACACAAGAAATGAGTTCAGCATTATTGCAGTTAACGCAAGGATTGGGTTCTGGCGTATTAAGAGGTGAGGAACTGAATGCTGTATTTGAGTCAGCACCCAATATTATTAAAAGCATTGCCGATTATCTCGATGTGGACATTGGGAAAATTAGAGGAATGGCAAGCGAAGGAATGTTGACAGCTGATATTGTAAAAAATTCCTTGCTTGCTGCATCAGCTGAAACTAATGCTCAGTTTGAAAAAATGCCTTACACTTTAGGTCAAATTTTCACATCAATCAAGAATAACGCAGTCATGATTTTCGGAGCCATACAGAAGAAAATTGAGGATACAGTATCAAGTGAAGGATTCCGAACCTTTATAACTGATGTTAAGGACTCCTTATATATACTTGGAGCAGTTGGATTTAATGTATTTAGTGGATTTATTAATTTACTAAGTAGTCCAGCTTTTCAAAGCTTTTTTAATGTGATGATTGTTGGCACTAGTTTAGTCGTGCAAGGGCTAGGTTGGATAATAACACAAGCACTTAGTGTTGCTAATGTATTTTCGCGAAATTGGAGTATAATTTCACCTATAATTTTAGGTGTAGTTTCAGCTATTAGTACCTATATAATAACTCTTGGTATTATGCAAGCAGTTACTATAGCTGGAACTGTAGCAAATTGGATGTCGTGGACATCTGAAGTTATTAGACAAAGAGGAATTTTAGGAACAGCTAGAGCTTTAGCAATAGGAAAAGCTGAACAATGGGGATTTAATGCTGCTATATATGCATGTCCTATTTTTTGGATAGTTCTAGGTATAATTGCAGTAATAACTGCTGTATTTATATTAGTAGCTGTGTATAACCATTTTGCAGGAACAAATATAAGTGTAATAAGCCTTGCTGTTGGAGCTTGGTATTGGTTATGTGCAGTTGTTTACAACGTAATTGTAGGGATAGTAAATGCGATAAATATTTGCGTAGTTGAAATAGCAAATATCTTTAGAACTGGCTTATATGCAGTGCAATGTTTCTTTATTGATATGGCTAATGCAGGACTCAAGGCAGGTGTTAATTTAGACAAAGCTTTTGATAAATTTGCTACCAATCTAGCAAATGGTATTATAAAGGCTGTTAATATAGCTGTAAAAGGATTGAATTGGTTAGTACAACAGATTAATAAAATTCCAGGACTTGATTTACCACAAATGAAAGAATTTCAAAAAGTAAATACTGTAATTGGTACAAAAACAACATTTAAACCCATTCAAAAACCGCCTGAGCCTAAAGCATGGAAACCAGAATTAGTAGAGTACAAAAATTTAAAGTCAGAGTTTATAAAAGGATATGATGTAGGACATCAATTACAAAACAAACTGAAAGACACTTTTGACATTAGCAAAATAGCAGAAGATGCAAAGAAAAAGCTTGGACTTGACGACCTTTGGGATAAAAAGTATGGTTTAGGTGATGGATTTGGTTCGGCAGGTCTAAATTCTCCGCTTGGGGATGCTGCCAAAGGAGCGAAAGATACTGCGGGAAATACTGCAAAGATGGCTAAGACCATGGATAAAAGTCAAGAAGACTTAAAATACTTAAGAGACATAGCAGAACAAGAGACTATCAATCGTTTTACAGGAGTCAACATTAAAATTGACATGAACAATACAAACAACATAAGTAAAGATACTGACTTAGATGGAATAGTTAATGTCTTAACTGAGAAACTGAATGACGCTATGGTTGTATCTGCTGAGGGAATAGTTTAGGAGGTGATATAAATGGCTTATGATTTTTATTTAGATGGAGTGCAATTACCAATCACACCTGGCAAATTAGAAGTAAAGATAACAAACAAAAATAAAACTGTAGACCTTATAAATGATGGTGAAGTAAACATATTAAAGACTCCTGGCTTATCAGAGTTTTCATTTGAAGCAGAATTTACACATAATAAACTACCATTTTATCGTGGTCAATTTAAAGATGTCCAATTCTTTTTAAGTAAACTGGAATTACTAAAGACAGATTGTAAGCCATTTCAGTTCATTGTGTCTCGACAACTTGGCAATAAAGTACTATTTAACACTAATAGAAAAGTATCTCTTGAGGAATATAACATAGTAGAAGATGCAGACAATGGTTCAGATTTTAAGGTTGCAATAAAGTTAAAACAATATAGAGATTACTCAACTAAAAAATTAGTTCCTGCTCCACCTAAAAGTGATACTGGTAGACCTAATGTAAAAATAGAGCCTAAGAGGGTCGATTCTGTTAATGCCCCAAGTGGTAAGACTTATACAGTAAAATCGGGTGATTCTCTTTGGTCAATCTGTCAAAAACAACTTGGTAATGGTTCATTATATAAGAAAGTATATGAGTTAAATAAAACTATGATGGATAAAGCGAATAAAGGTAAAAACTTAAGTAAATACACCATCTATAAAGGGCAGGTGTTAAAACTTGGCTGATGATTTAGTTTTGGCGAATGATAGAGATGTAAGATTGGTTATTGCACACTGGGAAGATTTTTACGAACCTGCCGTTATTGATGGAATCACATGGGAAATTGAAAGACGAGGAACACCAAGTAAATTAGAATTTACAATAGTAATGGATGATATACTACAGTTTTGTGAAGGAAACTCTGTAAGGTTATATTATAAAGGAATAGGTATATTCTATGGATATATATTTCAGAAGAAAAGAGATAAGGAAAACCACATCAAGATAGTTGCATATGACCAGTTAAGATACTTTAAGAATAAAGATACTTATGTGTATAGTAATAAAACAGCAAGCGAACTTATAAAAATGTTGGCTAAAGATTTTAATTTAAAATACAACGTTATAGAAGATACAAAATATAAAATATCTAGAGTTGAAGAAAATAAAACACTCTTTGATATGGTTTTAACTGCACTTGATGATACTTTAAGAGAAAAAAAAGAAATGTTTACCTTGTATGATGATTTTGGAAGGATAACATTAAAAAATGTTGCTTCTATGAAACTAGATACTGTTATGAATAATGATGTCATAGAGGACTTTGACTACAATTCTTCGATTGATAGTGATACTTATACAAAAATTAAACTAGTAAGAGACAACGAGGAGACAGGAAAAAGGGATGTTTATATTGCACAAGATTCTACGCATATGAGAAGTTGGGGAATACTTCAAATGTTTGATACAGTAGACAAGAACATGAGTGAAGCAGAAATAAAACAAAAATGTGATATACTTTTAAAACTATATAATAAGAAAACTAAGTCACTAAGTTTAAAAAATGTGCTTGGAGATATTAGAGTGAGAGCAGGTTGTTTAGTACCTGTTTTTTTAGATTTGGGAGATATAGAAGTTCAAAATTATATGCTAGTTGAGAAAGTTAAACATACTTTTGAAAATAATTCGCATTTTATGGATTTAACTTTAGTTGATGGAGACGAATTTGCTTCTTATTCTTCAAGTTCATATTCAAGTGGAAATACTAACAATAAAGATGAAAAGAAAAATGGTCCTGCACAAAGTACTACAAAAACAGGTAAGAAAGTCCCAGCATTATTTACAGCATATTATCCAGGAAACAATGCAATGGAAGGCGGGAAAATAGATTGTAATGGAAAACCACTTGATGTAAAATCAAGAACCGTTGCAGGTCCAATGAACCGAGAAGGAGTTAAGAAAACTTGGTATACTGATGATTTTCTAAAGAAACATCCTGTTTTTGAATATGGTGACAAAGTAAAAATTATACTTCCTGGTACAGCTTATGATAACAAAGTATATACAGTTAAGGATAATGGAGGAAGAATATATGTTGAAACAAACGGAACATACCATATAGATATACTATTAGCTAATGCCAGTGAATGTAAAAAATTTGGTAGAAAGAATGGCTATATAATTATAGGTGGAGATGAAGAACAAACATATCAAGTTGAAGGTAATAACCAAAATAGTAATGCAGATAATTCTAAAGCAGATAAACTAATTAGCATAGCAAAAAGCAAGCTAGGTTGTAAATATGCTCGAGGAGCAGAAGGACCTAACACTTTTGATTGTTCTGGGTTTACTCAGTGGTGTTATAAACAAGTAGGCATAAGTATTCCTAGGACAGTTGCAACACAAAGTAAAGCAGG
>NZ_JACVWH010000007.1:0-189046 GCF_020658495.1 Clostridioides sp. ES-S-0048-02 | reverse complement strand
TCCCAGTATATATTTTTTACAATTTATTAGAATAAAATTCATATATTGGGAAATATTAATAGTAAATAAATAATTGTTGCTATAAAGTAGAAATTATCTTTAAAAGCACAAATTAATTTACAGTCTCCAAATTTATTTTAGTAAATAAATGCTTTTATACAACAGTATTATTTTTTGCCTCCATCGCTAAGTATCCATGGCTTTTCTATCCCATTTTTTAATGAATTATAGTTTACAATAAGTGTATCATAGCTATTTTTAGCATCTTCATTGCTTACTACTTGTTTTTTATAGTCAGTTAGAGTAATCAATCCTAAGTCATATCTTAGCTTAGTATTTTTTAATTGTTTTTCCGATAATTCAAGCTGTTTTTTAGTTGTTCCAATTGTATCTTCTAAAGCAAGTAATTGTGCATAGCTATCAATCAAGCCTTTTTTTAGAGCTTTTTTACTATCCTCTAGTGTAACTAAGCCATTTTCAGTATTATATTTTTGTTGAAGATAATTTGCATATGTAGTAAGTCCAGATGCATAAGTCTGTCTTTCAAGATTGTATGCTTCAACTGCTTTTTCATATTGCTCATAATCTTTATCATATTTCTTCTTAAGAACTTCATATTCAGCATCAGTTAAACTACCTTGTTCTGGTTTTGTAGGAGCAACTGGTCTTGTAAGATTAGGTCTATCTGGTAAATCTGCCTTATTTTCATCGTCATCATTAAAACTTTCTTCTGTACGTTCTAAAATCAATTGGTCATACTTTAAGTATTCATTAACCTTACCTTCCATGTATGAATCAACTGAACCACCTACTCTAAAAGACTCAAAACGGTATTCTTTATCTAATTGATAGTTGTCTAAATTTATATTAGTCAACAACTTAAAATAATCTTGATTATTTTTTAGTTCTTGAAGTTTAGATTTTTGAGTATTTTGTAGCGTCTGAAGTTCAAGCTCAGCTGACTCAGTTTCCAATGATGTCACTAGACCTAAATCCTTTTTTAGCTTCATATCTTTAATTTCTTTAGTTTTTATCTCAAGATTATTTTTTATTTTATCTAACTCATTTTCTCTTGATACTAAATCATTGTACTTATTAGTAATATCATTTGCTATTTGGTCTTCCATAAAATATTTTGCCTGTTCGCTTTGATTTTTAAGAAGTCCAATTTGGTCATATGGAAATGAGTTGTCACTTCCAGTAAAACTATCAAATTCATCCTGTACTTCTAGTTTTTCTTTTAACATTTTTATTTCTTCTGATTTCATTTTTAATTTTTCACTATTTTTAATTGCTGCACTGACAGCATCTCTAGCAGTTAAAAGTTCTTTTTCAGCCGTTCTTTTAGTCGAGTCACTTAAGGTAGCATTATCAACTTTATTTATAGAAGAAGTATTATCATTTGCATAGGCTGGCATTAAATTAGCTGTTATTATACCAACACCACATCCAATTGCAATTATTTTACTAACTTTTTTCTTCAATACAATCGCCCTCCATTTATATTTAAATTTTAGCTTTTAATTTTGGTTTCTTAAATATTTTTCCTTTTATATCTCCTATTTTATCTGTTATTTTACCAAATATTTTAGGCATCCTATCTGAAAACTTATTTTCCCACTTATCAAATATTAAATATATAGTAGGGATAAGTACTAGTGTTATTAGTGTAGATACAGTAAGACCACCCATTATAACTACGGCTAGTGGTTGCATTGTTTCTCCACCTTCACCAAGAGATAATGCTGTTGGTAACATACCTAGAATTGTTGTTGCAGTTGTCATTAAAACGGGTCTTAGTCTCGCAGCACAACCAATTGAAACCAATCCAATTAAATCATTACTACTATTTGCTTTTCTAAGTTGTTCTATGTAGTCAATAAGAACTATACCGTTGTTAACAACGATACCGATAAGTAAGATTATACCTAACATACCTACAGTACTTAAACTTTGACCAGTTACCAAAAGAGAAAGTACAACTCCAACAAATGCAAATGGCACACAGAACATTATTATAAATGGTTTACTAAATGATTCAAATTGAGCTACCATTACCATATAAACAAGTGCTATGGCTATAACCATTGAGAATCCAAGACTGGCCATAGATTCATTCATCATTTCTGTTTCTCCACCAACACCAATAGAGTAGTCTTTAGGGATTAACATCTTATTAGTTTTTTCTAATGCTAATTTTGTAGCTGTACCAGCATCTAAATTATCAAGTGTTGCAGTTATATTTACAGAAAAATCACCATCAGTTCTTGATATGGACTGTAAACCATCTACCATTTTTATGTCCGAGAAAGCTCCAAGAGGTACTTCATTTCCAGTTGTAGAATTTACTTTTAACTGTTTTATATCTTCCAGATTATCGATACTATCTGCTTTAAACTTTAGATTTACATCGACTTTGTAGTCATCAATAGTAGCAGTAGTAACTGAATCACCATTTATTGCAGTACGCAATAATCCTGCAATTTCTGCTGTATTTACACCGTATTCTTGAGCTCTATGTTTGTCTATTGTAAATTGAGCTTCTTGTGTTGTATCTGTAAGGGAAGTCTCTACATTTCTAAATCCTTTTATAGAACTGAATTCTTTTTCAACTTCTTTTCCTAATATCTTTAATACATCCAAATCAGGCCCCTTCATCTCTAATGTGAAGTCTGCTCCTGAAGTTCCACCCATAACACTACTATTTTGACTTACATTTATTTTACAATCTGGAACAGTAGCAACTCTATCAATTATTTCTTTTTCTATTTCATCGGTAGTTCTTTTTCTATTTTTTTGAGATTCCAATTCAATTGCTATACTTGCACTATTATTATTTGAGTCTGATGTCAAACTTGTTATCAATGTCTTGATTTCTGGAATATCTGAAACTTTTTTCTCTGTCATAGAAACATAATAATCATTAGCTTCTAAGCTAAGACCCTTTGGAAGTTCTATAGAAATAGCCAATTCTCCTTTATCTGCTGCAGGCATAAAGTCCATACCTATAAAGCTCATTCCGAATAGAGAAGCTACAAATATAAGTAAACTTGATATTACTACTAATTTCTGATGTCTCAAGCATACACTTAGTAATCTTTTATATCCTTCACTTACCTTATCAAATATAGGGCTATCTTTTTCCTTCATTTTTTCACTACTTTTACCTCTACTTAGTTTTGCAAATACACTAGGAACAAGAGTAATTGCACCTATAAAAGAGAAGGCTAGAGAAGCTATAAGTGTTTTACCTAAAGCCCCAAATGTTATTTTGGCTATACCTTCTGTAAACATAATAGGTAAGAATATAGCTATAGTAGTCAATGTTGATGCTAGTATTGCATTGGTGACAGTTCGTGTACCTTCAATAGCACAATCATCAATGCTCAAACGACCACTTTTCCTGTATTTAAATATGTTTTCAATTACAACTGTAGCATTATCAACGACCATACCAACTGAAATTACCAATGAACTTGCAGTGATAAGGTTTAAACTTTCGCCTGTAAAATAGAGAACAGCTATTGCTCCTATTATAGAAATTGGTATTGCCACTGCAACAACTAATGAAGCTCTTACACTTTTTAAGAAAGCAAATATTACTACAAATGCAATAACTGCACTTATAAGTAAATTGCTCATTACGCTGTTTATTGATTCGCTTATGTAAGCACTTGTATCATTGGCAATTTTAATTTTAAATTGTGGATTTTCTTTATTCAATTCATCTACATATTTATATGCATCTTGCATAACTTTTACAGTATTTGCATCTTGTTGCTTAGAAATATCTATTACTAAACTGCTTTTTCCATTGTATCTATAAATACTATCTTTGTCTGCAAATCCATAATCTACACTACAAAGAGTATCTAAGTTAACAGTGTTTCCTCCTTTTACAGGAATTTGAATCTGTTTTATATCATCCAAAGATTCTAATTTATCAATTGATCTTAAGACTATCTTATCTTCACCTTGAGTAATTGAACCATAAGGGAATGTTTTATTACTAGATGATAAAATACCTTTTATAGTCGATAAACTAACTCCATAATTTGAAAGAACTGATGGGTCAGCTATTACATTAACTTGAGCTTTTTCTCCGCCTTTAATGTCTGCTGATGTAGTACCATCTATAGATTCTATTTTAGGTTGAATTACATCTTCAGCGTATTTTCTTAGTGCTTGTGCATTATTATTTCCACCAGATATAACAAGCTGACCTATAGCTTGTGCATTCATATCTAATTTTAGTACTGTTGGCTTAGCTGCATCATCTGGTAAACTAGTTTGTAATGCATCTACTTTAGATCTAACATCGTTCATTATTTCATCTAGGTTGGTTCCAAATTCAAATTGAGCTACGACCATAGAAACACTTTCTTGTGAACTTGATATAGTTGAGCTTACATTTGAAACAGATGATAAACTTTCATCAACTTTTTGGCTAACTTGTTCGTCAACGTCTTGAGGACCTGCACCTGTCCAAGTAGTCATAACCATTACAACAGGTATTTCTATATCAGGCATTAGATTTATTGACATTTTTTTATATCCAATACCACCAAAAACTATTAATACTAAGAAGACCATTATGATTGTGAGAGGACGCTTAACGGAAGTATGTGTTAAATTCATAATACTATTTCTCCTTTTCTACAGGAAATATCTTAGTTCCATCAGAAATAAGACTTATCCCCCCAATAACCACTGTATCTTTTTCACTTACACCACTTTTGATTGCTATTTTATCCTCTGTTACAATTCCAGTTTGAACTAATGTTTTCTTTGCTATGTTATCTTTAGTTGCTATGTATACATATTTTTTTCCATTTTCTTCAAATATTGCTTTTTTAGGTACTGTAACAGCTCCATTTTCTTTTTCAACGCTTAAGTTTACTTGTGCAGACATTCCTGCTTTAAATTTGTTGTTAGTATTAGTAACAAGTATTTTAACAGGATATAAAGATGTCTGAGGATCAACTACTGAAGGAACATAATCTATCTTTCCTAAAACTCTTTGGTCTTCAATAACAACATCTACATTACCATCCTTTTTAAATTTAGCTATATCTGCTTCTGCTACATTTAAGCCTACTTCTAATATATTAGGATTAGAAATCACAAAAGCTGGTTGTGATTGTGTTATCATCTCTTTTGAGTCAAAGTTTTTGGCTGTGATTGTTCCATCCACTGGAGCTTTTAATGTCAGCTTATCTAAGTTACTCATTGCTAAGTTATATGATACTTGAGCTTGGTCAAGTTGTTTTTTAGCAAGTGATTTAGCTTGAGGTATACTTTTTGAAGTTGCTGTATTGTATGCTCTTTGTGCAGAATCTAGTTGTTGTTTTGATTGTTCTAAAGCAACTTCTATTTTTTTAAATTGGTCTAAACTAATTACTTCCTGCTCATAAAGAACCTTGTTATTGTCATAATTTCTTTGGGATTCATCATATTGAAGTTTTGCGCTATCAAGAGCTGTTTTTGCTTGATTCACTTGAGCTTCTAATGCACCCCCAGTAGCATTTGCATAACTTGCTTTTGCTAAATCTAGTGATGCTTTAGACTGTTTTACACTGTTTTCTAAATCTTCACTAGTTATACTCAATAAATCATCACCTTTTCTTACATTTTGGCCAAGTTTCACATAAACTTCTTGAACTGTGCCAGCAGTTTGAGCAGTAACTGATGTCTCATCTTTAACTTTTGTAGTTCCTGAGAAAGCATTTGTATTTTCTATTTCTCCACCTACTGCCTTTTGAACAGAGACTGCTATAGGTTTTTCTGGTTCAGGTTCATCTGTTTTTCCACATCCAACTAAGAACAGTGAACTACACATTAAAAAAACTACTAAATATCTTTTCATATCTCCTCCTATTATATTTTACACTAGCTTGTTGTAGAATTTAAAGTGTCTTATAATTTAAGTTTAGTTTTAGGCTAATTAAAAAACTTCCCTTTTTTGGCATTTTATAATTCTCTAATTTGATTATAAATTTATAATTATTATGAGTCAATAACTTTTTCTTGTTTTAAATTTATTAATAGTTTATAATTTATACTATAATAAGTAATGAATATTTTATTACAGTATTTATTGAAGGGATGTTACAAATATGGATAACGATAATATACTTAAAATAGCAGACTCTTTTTTAGACTTTTTATTTGTACTTCAAAATAATATATTCAAAGAAAACGATTTGTTAAAAAAATTTCAAAACAACTCAGATATGATGAAAGAGTATTTTGGAGAGTGTCCAATGGCTCCATCACATGCAAAGGTAATTCTTTATCTTATGACATCAAACTCATCATCAATTTCTCAAATAGCTTCTAATTTAGGAATACTAAAATCAAATATGACACCAATTATTGATAGATTGGTAGAGCATAATTTAGTAAATAAATTTCCTGACCCAAAAGACAGAAGAGTTCTTAGAGTTGAATTGACAGATAAAGCATTTGAATTATTTGATATTGTACAATCTATTCTTAAAGAGTCTATAGTAAAGAAACTATCAAATCTTTCTGATGAGGAACTAACTTTATTAGATGAACATACACTTAAACTATCAGAAATAGTAAAAAAATTAGTTTAAATGTGCATATGAGAAGTTATTATATAAAGTTAAATTTTTACACAAAGCAGAAATAGCAGTAGTATAATATATTTAATATTATACTACTGCTATTTCTGCTTTTATGAATATTATTTAATTCTCAAATTCTATTTTCCAGTTGAAGTAGCCAGTATCTGGATTTTTATTATATTTTAATGTAGCATCAAACTTGTTTCCATTTTTAGAAGTTAAAGATTTTACTTTTGTCTCACCTTTTTTTAAAATATTTTTGACCATAGTTTTATTAACTTTCTTTTTGTAGAGGCTTAAGTATTTGTCATTTTTCCAAATAACGAACTTACACTCTTTATGATTTTTACAAGCAAATCCTTTATCAAACTCAAGAACATCACCTTGACAAATAGGACATTTACCAAGAGACGTATTTTCATTATTGGTTTTATTTTCTTTTTTGATATCTGTATCTTTTGATACAGCAATTTCCTTTTCAGAATCAGTTAAACTTTTTTTGGAACTATTTTTTGAATCCTTTGCTTTTACCTTGGTAAATTTTTTAGTTTTTGAATCAAAAGTATAAGCCTCTGTATTTATATTTTTTGAAGCATCCTGTTTTATAATATTAACATTTTGATATATAAAACTAATAATATGAGTAAGATATTCTTTTCTAGTGTATTTACCTTTTTGAATATCACTTAAACTTTTTTCAAGTTTACCAGTGTAATCTACATCAAATAAGTCCTTAACAGGAAAAATTTCAACTAAATTTTTCCCAAGGTCTGTTATAAAGTAAGATTTGCCTTTTTTCTTTACATAGCCCACTTGACTTATTTTTTTTAGTACATCAGCACGTGTGGCTGATGTTCCTATTGAATACCCTGAAAGTACAGTTGTGTCTTCTTCAGGTACATTTTTACCACAATTTTTCATAGCTTTTAAAAGTGTATCTTCAGTATATGATTTAGGTGGTGTTGTTTGTTTGGTTAATGGCTTTATCTCTAAGACATCAACAATATCATCCTTGTTTACAAATGGAAGTAAATCGTTTTTTTCTTCCTTATTATACACCTCAAGGTATCCCTTTGATTTAAGTACTTTTCCTTTTGTTAAAAAAGTGCAATCATCTACTTTAGTCTTAATTTCTGTATTCTCATATTCAGCAGGAGGCATAAAGTTTGCTACAAATCTATCTTTTATAGCATCATAAACCAATTGTTCATCTTTAGATAAATTTTTTGGTATTATGTAAGTAGGAATTATAGCACTATGTGAATCTACTTTGGATGAATCAAAGACCCTTTTTGTTTTGGAGAATTTAATTTTATTTTCATATTCAAGACCGACTTTTAATTTTTCTAAAGTTTGAGAAGCCTTTGAAGTTAAACTTTCTTCTAAAAAAATAGAATCGGTTCTTGGATAAGTTATATACCCACCTTTACCATTACCCTCATAAAGAGATTGACATACATTTAAAACTTTATCAGAGGTAAAATTAGAGTACTTAGAAGTTATATATCCTTGAAGTGATGTTAAACTAAAAAGTTTTGGTGCATACTCTTTTGACATAGTAACTTTTTTATCTAGTATTTTACCAGTTTGAGATGTAATTGAAGCTATGATTTTATTTGCATCTTCAAGTGTGTCAAATTTACTTTCTTTACCTTTAATATATTTACCTTTATATTCACCATTTTCAGCTTTAAAATGACCTTCTACTTCATAATAAGTTTTGGGAACAAAATTCAGTATTTCCATATCCCTATCATAGACTAATTTGACTGTTGGAAGAATTACTCTACCTACATTTAATAATTTTCCATTTCCATATTTTAATGTAGCAACGGAAGTGAAGTTTATTCCAATTAACCAATCAGTAATAAGTCTTGTATATCCAGCAGCTTGAAGATTTCTCATTTCATCTTCATCTTTTAAGTTTTTTATACCTCTCGTAATGTCTTCTGGAGTCCATTCATTTACCAAAATTCTTTTTACTGGTTTCTTATTTTTTGCAAGTAAAAATATTAAAAATGCTATAAGTTCTCCCTCTCTGTCATTATCAGTGGCATTTATTACATATTCCACATCTTTTCTGTTTAAAAGTTTTTTTACAGTATTGAATTGTTTTGTTTTAGAACTATCAATTTTGAATTTAAACTTATTTTCAGGCACAAATGGAAAGTTATTCATTTTCCAAGAGCCAGAATACTTATCTTTATCATAATCTTTCATATCATATAATGATACTAAGTGTCCAACTGCATAAGTAATTATATAGTCATTTCCTTCAAAGTAACCATCTTGTCTAGTCTTTGCACCTAAAAACGATGCTATAGTTTTTGCAACAGATGGTTTCTCAGCAAGTACAAGTTTCATAAAAAATCCTCCTTTAAAACACTAATAATTATATTACCACAAAAAAATAAAAAACTTCAAGAGGCTGAAATTTAAGTTATAATATTTATAGGAAATTGAAAGGAGATATAAAATGTACAATTTAAAAGTAAAAAAATTAAATGACGACGCTATAATACCTAATTTTGCTCACAAAGGTGATGCTGGTATGGATTTGTATTCTATAGAGGAGGTTGTAATACCTTCTGGAGAGACTAAACTTATTAAAACTGGAATATGTATAGAACTTCCTGCTATGACAGAAGCGCAAGTAAGACCTAGAAGTGGACTTGCTTTAAAACATTCAATTACTGTGTTAAATACACCAGGAACTATTGATGAGGGATATAGAGGAGAGCTTAAAATCATATTAATAAATCATGGAAAAAATGATTTTAAAGTTGAAAAACATATGAAGATTGCTCAAATGGTAGTAAAACCTATATATGAGATTAATATAGAAGAAGTTAAAGAATTAAGTGATTCCGAAAGAGGAAAAGGTGGATTTGGTTCAACAGGGTTATAAAAGTTACAAAAAAGTTAAAAAATATAAAATTGTTTAATAAGATATAGTTTGGCTATATAACTGAGTTTTAACCTCTCTATGATTAAAAAATATTTATGGTAATTTATGGTATAGAATTATTACTATAGACAAATAGTTACAAATTTGTAATAATATTAATATAAAAGAAATAATTGATATTTAAAAATAGTGTCAATTATTTCTTTTATGTTAGAAATAAAAAATAAATCTACTAGAAAAGAGGAGATGAGTGGAAAGTTATGAATTTTAATCAAAAGAGAGTAGCAACCAGTATAATGGCCACAGCGATAATAATGCCTACAATGGGGAATTTAGCATATGCTAATGAGTCTGAAATAGAAAGTTCAACTGTAGAAAGTAGAACAATAACAGGGAATGCAGTAAATTTTAGAAAAGGACCAGGTACAAATAATGCATCTATAGGAAAGTTCTACAAAGGTGATAAAGTTGAGTACATAGGAAAAGATGGTTCTTGGGTAAAAGTTAAATATAATGGGAATACAGGTTATGTGCATGAAAAATATTTATCAATAAATAGCCTAGGAAATAGTAATGAAAGTAATGATGCTTCAGTAAAATCAACAAAAGTTGTTACAGCAAAGGGATTAAACTTTAGAACAGGTCCAAGTACAGGAAGTTCTAAAATATCTACTTTGGGATATGGTACTGAAGTTGGATACATATCTGAGTCAAATGGATGGTCAAAAATAAGTTCTAATGGTAGAGTCGGTTATGTTTCAAGTAAATACTTAGGAACTAACTTAAGTGATTCTGCAAATGGAAATGATGGAAGCAGTTCAAGTGATATTGTAAAGGATACAAAAGTTGTAACAGCAAAATCATTAAACCTTAGAACAGGACCAGGAACAGGACACTCTAAAGTGGCTACGTTAAGTTATGGTACTGAAGTTGGAAGTATCTCAGAAGATGGTGGATGGACAAAAGTAAATCATGATGACCAAACAGGATATGTATCAAGTCAATATCTTGCAGAAAAAGGTTCTGTTGATACTTCAACTCCATCCGATTCAACTAATTCTCCAAGTCAGGGAGCTGATAGTGTAATAGGCTTTGCAAAGACACTACTTGGAAAACCATATGTATGGGGAGCAGAAGGTCCAAATAGTTTTGACTGTTCTGGATTCACACAATACGTTATGAAAAAATCTGCTGGAGTTAGTATACCAAGAGTATCTAGAGACCAAAGTAAGTATGGAGCATATGTAAATAGAGGAGACCTTAGAAGCGGAGATTTAATATTCTTTGATACACAAGGTTCAAATAATGGCTCTGTAAGTCATGTTGGAATATATATGGGAAATGGAGAGATGATACACGCATCTTCAGGTTCATCAAAAAAGGTAACAATATCTAATATAAATAGTAGTTACTATTCAAGTAGATATGTAAATGCAAGAAGAGTTTTATAATCATTTAAATTTAATGATAAAACTTTATAAATAGATATTTCTTTATTGCTTATAAAATAAAAGCAGGTATGGTGTCAATAGTATTGTAGATTACTATCTATTATTACTGTTGATTCAGTACCTGCTTTTTGTTGTTTATTTATTCTATCTGCGTATAGAAAATGGACAGTTCTTTATAGTTTTTTATATTTTTAAGCTAATTTAAGCGAAAAAGTAAGTTAGTAAATTAGTAAATAATTGTAGTTTTATATATAAAGAAGAATTTTAGAATATTTTTTGACATTCCTCTAATTCATAAGCATCCATTAAAGCTTCACCAAATCTTTGATAGTGAATTATTTCTCTTTGACCTAAGAATTTTAGTACGTTTATAACATCAACATCATCTGTTAAGTTTATAAGTTGATAATATGTTGCAAGTGCTTTTTGTTCAGCAGCCATATCTTCATGTAAATCAGTTACAGGATTTGACATAACTGCGATAGGTCTTACATCAAATGGAACCCCATTTGAATCTGTTGGATAAATTCCATATCCATTTTGTGCATAGTTTGAGCCAAGACCAGCAGCTTTTAATTCTTCTGGGCTTACATCAGAAGTTAACTGATAAACCATAGTACATATAAGCTCAACGTGAGCTAATTCTTCTGTACCAATATCTGTTAAAAGTGCACGCATATTACCAGTAGGCATTGTATATCTTTGACTTAAATATCTTAAAGATGCAGCAAGCTCTCCATTTGGTCCTCCAAATTGAGTTATAAGAAACTTAGCCATTCTTGGGTCACAAGTTTTTATATTAACTGGGTGTTGTAAAGTTTTTTGATATATCCACATGAATTTTCAATCCTCCAATACTTGATGTCTAATAATTAAATTCTCTGTCCCAAGGCCAAGGTTGCTCAGCCCATTGCCAAGGGCATCTACTTGGAGCATACCCAAAGTTAGTTAAAGGACCATATTTATTTTCGTAAGCGTATCTAGCCTGTGCAAATTGGTTACATAATGAATTGTAAGTGTTGATAGCATTTTTATCATCAGGATGAGTGTCTAAATATAAGTTCATATCAACACATGCAAAAGATGTTTCCTGAATTTTTCTCATAAGTTCAGCTCTAGATGAATCTTTCATTATCTTCTACCTCCTCTTAATTTTTTTGGCTTAGCATATAATTCTTTGTTGTACATTTCAGATTCTAATAAATTTAGTTCTGGAAATATAGTTCCAAATTTTAATGCATCAGAAAGGCAGTACATTTCTGTGAAAATTTGATTATTAATATATGGTCTAGCCAAAGATGAACCACAATTTTTTTTAATATCTCTAGTTTTATTTTCCAAGATGAAAACCTCCTTGTTGTAAATAGATAGGTAAGTCTATCTAGTGTATAATATTCATACATTTAAAAATCGTTACTCATAATAAAATATTAAATGAGAAAAATAAAAAAGATAATAAAAGAAAGGCTTTATTTATGTTATTATAAGTTTATGTGTTATTGTAAACTATAAAGTATTTATTAAAATTAAAGTAAAACTATAGTATTTTATAGAAGTAGGTAGACTTTTTTGTAAAATATTATTAACATAAATATACGAGGTGATTAAATGAGTGAGCTATCAGGAAAAGGCTGTGAAATTATAGTTCCTTTTGAGGAAAGACTTTCACTAAGGGATATAGAAAAAAGTATTATAAAAAAATATAGAAAACATTTATGGTCTAAGTTTATAAAGGCAATAAGAGATTATAAACTAGTTGAAGAAGGGGATAAAATAGCTGTAGCAATATCTGGAGGAAAAGATAGTATTCTTATGGCTAAAATGTTTCAAGAATTAAAGAGACATGGACAAGTTAATTTTGATGTTGAATTTATTGCTATGGACCCTGGATATCATGCAAATATAAGGCAATTACTTATAGATAATTGTGAGTATTTAAATATTCCAATACATTTATTTGATTCAAGAATATTTGAAATAGCTGATGAAATTGCAAAAGATTATCCATGTTATATGTGTGCAAGAATGAGAAGAGGAGCATTATATTCAAAAGCAGAAGAATTGGGGTGTAATAAACTTGCATTAGGTCATCATTATGATGATGTAATAGAAACAACTATGCTTAATTTGTTGTGTGCAGGAAATTTTAAAACTATGCTTCCTAAGCTTAATTCCACTAATTTTGAAGGAATAAAAATTATAAGACCACTTTATTATATAAGAGAAGAACACATTATAAGATTTATCCAAAATAGTGGTATATGGCCTTTAAATTGTGCGTGCATGGTTGCTGCTAAAAAAACTGGAAATAAAAGATATGAAATAAAAGATTTAATAAAAAGTTTAGAGCCAAATTTTAAAAATGTAGAAAAATCCATATTTAAAGCAGCAGAAAACGTAAATCTTGATTCGGTACTAGGGTGGCAAAAAGATGGGGAGAAACATTCTTTCTTAGAAAATTATGAATAAAAGTAATTAAAAGAATCACTATAAACAATTGGAAAGGGTGTTTATATTGAAGAGAGTATATATAGATTTTGAGATGAATATGCCAAATTCTAAATCAAAGAGAGATATATTAAATTCAGATATAATTGCAATTGGAGCAGTTATGTATGATGAAAAGACAAAAAATATTGATAAGTTTAAATCTTTAATAAAGCCAGTAAGTAATGCCCAGTTGTATCCTCATATACAAGAGTTGACTCATATATCTTCAGAAGAATTAAAGTATGCACCAAGCTATGAAGAGGTCATGAGAAAGTTTAAAAAGTGGTTAGGCATATTTTCTGAGATTGAAGGAATATATACTTTTGGTAATTTAGATTTAACATGTTTCAATAACACTGATATGAGAAGTTCTAAAAAAAACAATCATCCAAGGTTCGTAAACAACATTAGAGAGTTATTTGTGGATATAAAAGAGAAATATATAGAGTGTGGTATAAAATGTATGAACTATATATCACTAAAAAATTTACTTGAATTTGCCAACTTAGAGTTTAGTGGAGATGCACATGACCCATTAAATGATGCATATAATTTATTTGTTTTGGATGAGGCCATTACAAATAATGTAGATATACAAAATATTTTAATAATGCTAGATATAATAAGACCTCCATTTAATAACATAAATCCAGATTTAAATGATTGTTTTGATAAATTTAAAGAATCACTTTATAAAAAAGAAGGAAATTATGATATTGTAGATTTTTCTATTGAGATAATAAAAACTGTGAGAATGTACTTATTGACAATTATAAATATAAACATACAAAACATAGAAGTTATAAAAGATATAGATAAAAAATTGGATACTATAGATAAATTAAAGAATATAGAAGATGGATATTTTTATTTATTGGAAGATGTGTATTTTGATATAAAAGATTTATTAGAAGATTTAATGCTTTATAGAGTACATGAAGATGAATACAAAAACGAAATAGAAAATATAATAAAGATGTTTGATGAAGATTTAGATAGTGAGAAAATATATATTGATAAGAATAATAACTTAAATGTTATTAATAAAGTATAAAAATTTACAATTAATAGAACAAAATTTGGTGATTATGATAGTTTTTGAACAAAACTATATTTAAATGGAACTAAACTACTATAAAAATATATAAAATAGTAATAAGTGTAGAAAGTGTATATACTTTCTACCTTTTTAATATTATAGTATTCTAAATTTAATAAATGTATTATATATTTTATAATTAATATATTTTATTGACATTTTATGATTAAAAAATATAAAAACTACTTCTTGCGAAAGTAATTGATTTGTTGTATTATAATTTACATGAATATGGAAAATAATCTTGAAAGCTGTATTATAAAAGTGCATATATTTAAATTTTTAACAAATGACTTATTTATTAAAAGATGAAGGGTAGGATGATGTTATGGGATTTAAAGAAGTAAAAATTGAAGAACTACAGTTTAATCTATTCACTAAAATTGGTAAAGAGTGGTTACTTATAACAGCAGGGAACTCAGATAAATTTAACACAATGACTGCAAGCTGGGGTGGTGTTGGAGTGTATTGGAGTAAAAATGTTGTAACAACTTACATAAGACCACAGAGATATACAAAAGAGTTTGTAGATAATAATGACACATTTACAATTGCATTTTTTGATGAAAAATACAGAGAAGCTTTAAATATTTGTGGTACTATTTCTGGTAGAGATACAAATAAAGTAGAAAAAGCAGGACTTACACCATATTTTATAGATGATACAGTAGCCTTTGAAGAAGCTAATATGATTATGGTTTGTAAAAAATTATATCATGATACAATGCCACCAGAAAACTTTGATGCTAAAGAAAATGATGAAAAGTGGTATCCAAAGAAAGATTATCATACTATGTATATATCAGAAGTTGTAAAAGTTCTTATAAAAGAATAGATAAAATAAATTAAAAAATATTTTTAATAGTAAATAGATATTTTTTTATTAAAAGATGAACTCTGTTTTCTGGGGTTCATCTTTTTTATTTCTTTGTATAGAAATATTTATATGAAGTATTCAAGGATATTTCATACGTATCTATTAATTATCTGTGTTTATTGTACTTAGTTTATTTTAAGAGAGATTCTTTTAAAATGAGATTTACTTAATATATAGTCCTAAAAGTATAAATGCCAACTAATAAAAATATATATTATATTAGGTATTTTAAATAAATTTTTATAGTAAAAGGGTGATTTTTATGGAAAATATAACTAGTTATTTTAGAACAATAGTATGTGTGTTTATATGTTTATCATCTGCATTTATATTTATTCAATTAGCTAGAGTTTTTATTAATAAGAAAAAAACTAGTATAAAAAATAAGTCAAAAAAAGGTTTTCGTTATGATAGAGATTTAATTGAGACAAGGAGAAAAAAAACATATACACAAGATAGAAATAGCGATAAAAATAAGAATATTGATAAGAAATTAAAGGGAGAAAAAGTATTCAAATATGATAATGGAGACTTATATAAAGGTGAGTTTATTGATGGGAAGAAAAATGGATTTGGAACATATATTTTTTCAAGTAAGGAAAGGTATGAAGGGTTATGGAAAGATGATAAGATGCATGGAATAGGTAAATATACTTATAAAGATGGTTCAATATATACAGGGGAATTTAAAGATGGTTTTAAAAATGGTCTAGGAAAATTAACTTATCCAAATAATGATATATATAAAGGTTATTTCTTAGATAATAAGAAAAATGGCAAAGGTGTATTATATAAAAGTGATGGAAATAAGCAGGCAGGAATATGGGAAAATGATGAACAATGTAAAAGTTTAGATTTTAAAGAATTAAGCAATAAAGAATTAAATAATAATGTTTATCAAAATAGATTAAATGATAATAAGATAAAAATTTAATTATTATAGTAAAATAATCTTTATTTATAATGGAATATCTGCTGTATATTTAGTAAAATTTGTAAAAATTTCATATATCATATAAAATTAAGTATTGATTAGTATATTGCATAAATATAGAATATAAATATATCCATTTGATAATAAGGAGAAGAGATATGAGAGAATATGTAGTTGTAGATTTAGAAACTACAGGATTAGATCCATATAAAGGTTGTGAAATAATAGAGATAGGTGTAACAGAAATAAAAAATGACGAAATTGTAAAAAACTATTCAAGGTTAATAAAACCTAAGGGTATAATTTCTTCATTTATAACGGAATTGACACACATAAGTAATGAAATGGTAGAAAAAGAGGAGTCTTTAGAGTTGGTTTTACCTAGATTTAGAAAATACATAGGTGATAGAACTATAATTGCACATAATGCAAAATTTGATTTAAAGTTTTTAAATTACTATCTTAGAAAGTTGGATTTAGAGCCAATAAATAATTATATATGTACACTAGAATTATTAAAAAAATGTAAAAGTTATAAAGGAAAAAATAAGAAGCTTGAAACAGCTTGTGCTTATTACAATATAGAGAATATAAATGCTCATAGAGCTGATAGTGACACTTTAGCAACTGCAAAGCTATTTTTAAAAATAAAAGATGAATATTAATCGCAAATATAGAGAAAATTAGTGAAAATATCCTTTATAAAATTGACCCTTAAACTTACAATTTTGTTCTTTGATTTATTTTGTGGAACAATGTATAATGTACCTTATATAAAGAAGGGAGACTAAAATGGGTTATTACAATGATGATGATAATAATAAAATAAGACGTAAAAAAGTTAGTAATAATAAAGATAGTAATAAAAAATCTAAACATTCTTATACTTCAACAAGTAAAAAAAATAAAAATTCTCAGACAGCCTCTAGTAAAAGAATGAGTGAAAAGGTAGATTCACAAAATATTATAAAAAGAGATAGTTTTACAAGAGATAATGTAAGACCTTTAAATACAGATTATAGTCAGAGAGATAGACGAAGAGTTGAGTACAAGCAAAGAGATAGAAAATTAAAAAGCAAAAAAAGAAGAAAGCAAAAGAGAATTAAAATAGCTAGAGCATTATTATCTGTTATGTTAGTGGCACTTATTATATTTTCAGTGGCAGGTGCAATTTTTACAGTTTCAGCTATAAAAGGTTCACCTGAAGTCACTAAAAAATTAATTAAGTCTAAATATATAAGTAGTGAGGTTGTCAGTATAAAACAAATGCCAAAGGACTTAAAACAGGCTATAGTTTCAATAGAAGATGAGAGATTTTATAAGCATAAAGGAGTAGATGTTATTTCCTTAGCTAGGTCAGTACTTAATAATGTGTTTACAGACACAACACAAGGTGGAAGTACTATAGATATGCAAGTTTCAAAAAATCTGCTTACAAGTGATGATAAAACTATGAAGAGAAAAATAAGGGATATGTATAATGCAAAGCAGATGAATAAGATTATGAGTAAAGATGAAATCCTTGAAGCGTATCTAAATAATATGTACCTAGGAAAAAATGCATATGGAGCTGCAAAAGGAGCTGAAGTGTATTTTGGTAAAAAAGTTGGAGAGTTAAACCTAGCTGAGTGTGCTATGCTTGCGGGGATGACCAATAATCCTGCGAGGTATATTGACCATGGAGAGGCTAAGAAGAGACAGTTGACTGTGTTGTATAAAATGCATGAACTTGGTTATATAACTGATAAAGAATACAGAATAGCAAAAGCTGATGACACTCCATTTAAGTCAGAAATTGATTAAAAAATAAAAAAACTAGTGTTTCTAATATAATATAACAAAAGTTTGATTTGTCACCATATTGCTACTATAAGTTGTAATTTGGTGGCAAATTATTTTATATATTCTTGAAAATATTTATAGTTTTATATTCTACAGTCAATCTATTAATAAGAAATGAACTGGAGAAATGAGGGAATTTTTATTTAGAGTGTTATTTTAAGAGCTAGATTTATATACATTTATTCTTTCTTAAGAAATATATATTATTTCTCAAAAAGTAAAAAGTCACTCTGTGAAAGAGCGATTTTTAGCTTGATATAAAAATTGAGTGTTATAAAAAATAACTTACTATGATTGATTATGAAAATTCACTCTAGAGCAATAGATTGTAGTTTCTTTTTTTGTTTTTGATATTATTTTGTATTTTTATTCTATTGGATTTTATAAAAAATAAAACCATAACGATTATAATACAAAAAAGAAATATATTTGAATTAAATTCGTATCATTTATTATAAGATTATTTAAAAGTAGATAAAACTAAAAAGGATTTTCTAGAAAATAAAATCTATCTAATTATACTTATTTACCAAGACCATCACTTGATATAAATATGATTCTACTACATTTTCTCCGTACTCTAGCATAAAATCATCTAGCTGTGTATCTATAAAATTACAATAATCATGTGAACTACTAATATAAGCAGTTAATACATGTGTACACGTATCTATTTTCTCTATAAACATTTTACATCCCCCTAAAAAACTTTCATAAAAACAAAAAGAAAATATCTTTTTGGCAACTGGCTGACATAACTCATAAGATACTTTATAAGTCTTAGTCCCTATAGCTTTGCGTCACTAAATTTCTCTAGTTTTGCCGATTTAGTTTTATTCTACACCTATATAATACTAGAATATAATCCATTATTCAATATTATTATGAGAAAATAAAAAAGATTTTAAATTATGAAATAAATTTTGCTTAAAAAAATAAAACGAATGCATAAATTATATGGAAATACTTCTATGTGGTTGTTTGTTAAAAGGTGCCTATTATTGACTTAGGCTAGAAAAAGCTTTAGGAAACGATAGGATATGAAAAAAGAAGAATTTTAAAAAACTTATATGGTAAAAATTGGATGAAAAGGTTTGCTTTAATTCTCTTGCATATAAGACTCTATTGAGATAGAATTTATTTATGCATAAATTGACTTACACTATAGTGTGGTAATAAAACAAAGAAAGTATTTTAGCTTTGAAACAAAAGCTTTTTAAAAAATATACATAAAAATTTAATATCAAAAGCGATTTAAAGATTAGTCTAGTTTATTTCCCCAAAAAGTATTATAATGTTCTTTGCATGTAAAAAAGAATATTCATAATTAGGTACTACTCAAGATAAAAAATATTAATATATTGTCGTTATTAATAATATAATAAAAAATTTAATGAATTGTATTATTAAATCTAACTTATAATATTTTAAAAAAGATTAGAAAATTAACATAAAATGTAAAAATTCACAATTTTTTCATAAAGTATTTGACTAAAAAATTCTCTTGTTGTAGAATTATGTTAGAAAGAGTTTTGGGGGAGGTGTAAATCATGATAAAAAAAATACCACAAGCAGAACTAAAAGTAATGAAATTTATTTGGAGAGTAGATGCTACAGTGACATCAAAAGATGTTATTGAAGCAATGGAGCAAGAATATGGATGGAAACAAACCACAACACTGACACTTTTATCAAGACTAGTAAAAAAAGAATTCTTATATGCTCAAAAAATAGATAGATATACACATTACACAATAGTGGTTAAGCAACAGGAATACTTAAACTTTGAGACAAAGGATTTCCTAAGTAATATACATAATGATTCTTTGGTAAGTTTAATTTCAGCTTTACATGAGGATGAAGCTATAGATAAAAATAAGCTGGATTTTCTAGAAAATTACTTTGATAATTTAAAGGATGAATAGTTATATGATACAAGTTTTTGAAAATCTTATACAGACAACTATTGTATGTAGTCTTGGTATTTGTCTATTATTATTTTTGAAAAGATATTTATTTAAGAATTTTAGTAAAAAGTTCAATTATTATATTTGGTTAGTAATAGTCTTTAGAATGTTGCTTTTTATGTTTAATTATACAATAGTGTATGAAGTAAAAGAATCAAAAAGTAATAATGTAGTAGGAAATAATATTACAGAAATCACTGTTCCTACAGATAATAATTTTATGTTGTATTTAGCTTGTTTATGGATATTTGTAGCTATGGTTATTGCAGTATATACTTTTGTAAAGTATACAAAATTTAAAAATCTTGTTGTCGATGTATCTTATGATATAGAAGAAGATAATGTTAACTGTCTTTATAAAGATTTATTGAAGGAGTTAAAAATAAAAAAGAAAATTGAATTAAGAGGTTCTGATGAACTGATAAGTCCAGCAGGTATGGGATTATTTAAATCGTACATATTTTTACCAGATTATCCTTATAGTAAGGATGAGTTAAATTGGATTTTAAGACATGAATTGATGCACTTTAAAAATAAAGATCTTTTAATAAAGTTTGCAGTGTTATTTGTGAAAATAATATATTGGTTTAATCCACTTGTTTATATAATGAGCAATAGAGTAAATATCGATTGTGAATTATGTTGTGATGAAAGTGTTTTGAATGACTGTTCTCTAAAAGAGAAGAAAGAATATGCATTAGCACTTATAAAGTCAATTAAGTTAAGTAAAAATTATCAAAGTGGGATTTTGACAACAGAGTTTAGTAAGACAAATTTAGAAAAAAGACTAAATAGTATTGTTAAGAAGAAAGGTAGAAGTGGAATACTAATTACTATTTTGGTATTTATGACTTCGATAACATCTTTTATTGAAGTTGATGCTCAGATTAAAATTGATGAGAGTAATAATGGAATGAATAACAAGATTAATGAATTTTTATTGAATAAGAAGACTGATAAAATTATAGATATTTATTATAAAGATGCGCCAAGTAAAATTAGAAAATTTTATGAAGATAAATGCAAATTACAAGGTAAAATACCTAGAGACTATGACATAATAGAAATGAATATAAAAGATTACAATCAATTAATAAAATAATTACAAGGAGGATTTTATGTTAAAAAAATCAAAAAAAACATTAGCGATTATGTGTTGTTTAATGCTTACTTTTACAAGTGTAGCATTTGCTGACACAGGTAAAGGAGGAAGTAAGGAAGTTGTTTCAGAGAAAAATATAGATTCTTTTACTCTTTCTGGATACATATATACATATGAAAATGCGCCACAAGAAATAAGAGATGAACATAAACAGAATTGTGAAGATGCAAATATAGAACCTAAGCCAGATGATGAGATATTTGTTCCAGAATCGGCTAATCTAATGAATGATGATAATAGTAAAGGTGTTTATGCACGTTATACTGTTTCTTATAACATAGATGCTAAAACTATAACAATTATGGGTAATGAATATCTGACTATAAGTACAACAAAAGTTATACGTAAAGATGATAGTGGAAAAGAAGTTAAAGCTGCACAAATTATGTTATCTTTACTTGGTTATGGTTTAAGTATAGATAGTGTTTTTGGAAGCGATACATATAATACAATTGTACGTTTCCAAAAAAAATACGGTTTATCTGCAGATGGAGTAGTTGGACCAGCTACTTGGGATAAGTTGGGTAGACTAACTGACCCTACTCTTTCATAGGATTAAAATCTAAAAAACATATTAAATAGTGTCTCAATGTAATTTTTTAATTTAAATGAGACACTATTTTTACATGTGAAATAATATACTATTTAAATATATATGCTATAAAACTATTTTACAATCACTTCCATATAACCCTACCATCAATATCCTTAACCTCTTGACAACCAGTCAAAATCATAGTTTCACATAACTCATTCCTAACCTTATCTATAAAAAACTCAACACCATCAAGACCTCCACCAAAAGAAGCAGTAACAAAAGGTCTTCCCATCAAAACAGCATCAGCACCCAAACCTAACATCTTAACCACATCAACACCAGTTCTAACACCACCATCAGCAAGTATAGTTATCTTTCCTTTTACAACCTTAGCTATATCTGGAAGCACCTCACAAGTACCAGGCGTGTAATCAAGCACTCTTCCACCATGATTTGAAACAACAATAGCACTAGCTCCAGACTCTACAGCCATCAAAGCATCATCCACAGTCATAATCCCTTTTATTATAAAAGGCAATTTAGTCGCTTCAACCAACTCTCTAATCTCTTCAACTGTCTTAGGTGAAAAAGGATTTTCTTGAAGCTGATTATTAATTAATCCACAAGCATCAAGGTCTACACCAACTGCAAAAGCACCAGCCTCTTCAGATAATCTAATTTTTTCTATTATCTTTGAATTTTTCCAAGGCTTTATAAATACAATTCCATCTCCAGCATTATCTTTTAAAACGTCTAAATTATCCAATAAAAAAGTATCTACATTGGTATCTCCAACCATGGCATAGATTCCAGAGTTAGAGCAACCTCTAACAACAGGTTCTATGTATTCTTTTTCAGAAATCTTACCACCCATATTTAACATAGTACCTGATACAGGTGCAGCAAATATAGGAGCACTCATTTTTTTACCAAATAACTCGATAGTAGTATCTGGATTTGAAACATTATGTATTACTCTCATATTTATTTTTACTCTTTCCAAGCTTCTTCTATTTTCTATAAAAGAAGAGCCACTTCCTTTTCCTCCCATGCCAGGAACATTTCCAGCACAAGCTAATCCATTACAAATCTTACAGACTTTACATTTTCCATTAAAGTTATCTCTAGCAGATTCTAATAATTCATTATAGTTCATATCAAATTCTCCTTTTCATTATATTAAAATTGAGTATTACTATATTGAAAATATCTTAATTGTAAATGAAGAGATGATATTGTGATTAGTTAAACTGAATAATACATATTAGATATTTTTATTATTGTAGGTAAGTAAATTATAGCATATTAGATAAATAAACTTAAATTGTTTTTGTTGATATAGTATATATATAGGATATTTATTAAAATTCAAAAAGGCCATATATAGATTTTTTTAATCTATATATAGCCTTTAAATTTATGTCAATTTCTTTTTTATCAATGAATAAATAATATAGAATACAATATACAAAAAAGTTGCTCGAAATGTTAGGCTAATCCCCATTTACAAAGCAACATCATTATGCTATGTAAATTTGAATCAACAATGTTTTCACCATACTTCACCATAAAGTCATCTAATTGTGTGTCTATAAATGAATAATATCCACTTATGCTATCAATATATGCAGTCATTAAGTGTATACATTCATCACTTTTATCTTTATACATCTGTATCTCCCCCTATACAATATATAAAATTTGATACTAAATCGTATCTTATAAAATAGTTAAGTGTGTTACATCTATATCCAATCTCTGTATTCATATACTTATATTAATAGGTAAAGTGAATTTTGACAATAGGTTTTGAAAAACTGGATGTTCAAAACGTAAAGTTGGGTTTTAAGATAATTAAGTAAATTATATGTATACAATATATGTATATAACTTACTTAATAAGAAATATTATAAAATTATATAACAATTACTTTTATTAAGAATGTTTAAGTGGTAGAATAACTTGGGAGATTAATAATTATTAGGAGGATATAATATGAGTTTGTACAAGTTTATATATGAAAACAAGGAATATTTATTAAAAGAAGATAATTGCAGTGCTTTAATAAATGATGAAGAAAGTCCAATTCAAGAAATAAGCATTCCAAAAATAATTGAGATACTTAATGAATCAGAAGATGTTGATTTTGATATAGAATACTATCAAGAAGCATGCCCATTATGCTTGGAGGGTGTAAAAGAAAAGAAAAAATTCTTTCCGTTTTTAGAATATCATTTTTATATTTTTAGTAAGGATGGAAAATATGTAATAAGTAATATATCTAGTGATTATAAAGGGATGTCTTTTAATAAATTATCAAGAGCAAATAAAGTTGATAATAGTTACATTGTAAGTGTGATAATTTGCGAAAATTGTCAAGATTATATAATTCAAATAGAAAATTGTATAGTTTAGTGTAATTTATGTCTTAATTTAGGAGAAATTTCTAAATTAAGACACCGACTTTTTTTAAAAATAGTATGGAAAATTACTAAATTTATGAGATAATGAAAGTCGGAGGTGGGTTACAATATATAATAAATATTTGGAAGATATAGATAGTATAATTTTAGATTCAATGTTTAAGCTGACCTTGAATGAAAAACTATTAAATAATAATAACTTTGTTGAAAAAAGAATTGATGAAATTAACAATTCAATTAATTCCTACAAAACTGAACAAAGTAGTTTAATGTTATTAAAATTAAATTTTTTGCTAGCTTTACTGTATGGTATTCAAGGATTTAGTGAAAAAATGAAAAAGTATATTTTGATTTCCTGTAAATATATTGAACAATACTTACCTAAAGATTATGTGTTTTTAGCACGCTTTTATTCACAAATAGCCATTTTAAGTTTAAAGAATGAAGATGTAAATAGAGCAGATATATATATAGATAAATTTAATCTTATTTGTAAGGGGAGCAATTTTTTAGTGGAAGAAATTATCTTTGAATCTCAATTGATTTATATTAAAGCAAGTAAATGTATTGATTCTTCTATAATAATTAAGGAAATAGAAGACTTATATATAAAAGTAAAAGAAACTAATGATTTTAATTGTAAAAAAATATATTTTTTTATAATTGGTAAGATATATTTTTTGTTTTTAGATGATGCATTAATTGCTAAAATGAATTTCTTAAAAGCAAGAAAATATGCAGAGTTATCAAAAGATATAGAAGTATGCTCACTATGCGATATAAAGCTAGGGGAATGTGAATGTTCCTTTGAAAATTATGAAGGAGCAAGAGGATACTTTAATGAAGTAATAAAGAATAAGAAATATACAAACGTAAATATAATTCAAAAGTATAGAGCATCAAATAACATAACTAAATTATTAATAAAAACTAAAGACTATTCAGGTGCTATAAATAATTTAGCAAAATCTGAAGTATATTTGGAAAAATTTAAGAATCAAGATTTAAAAGAAGTAGAAAAATTAGACTTATGTATAAATCTAGCTATGTACTATGCAGAAAGTAATGAAAAATCATTTGAGAAATCAACTTGTTATTTAAATCGGGCTAAAAGTTTATTAAATAACATAAATAATGTAGAAGAGTATATAATATATGATTTAGAAGTGATTTATCATCAGATTAATATATATTATATATTTGAAGATTATGAAAAGTCTTTGATTACAAGCAAAAAACTTCTTGAAAAGGCTAAAGAAGCTAAAAATTATAATTATGTGAAAGAAGCATATAAAACTATACACATGTGTTTTGAGAAGATACAAGATTATGAAATGAGTATGAGATACTTTAAAATGTACTATGAGTTAAAACAGATGTATATGAAAGCTAGGAATAGAAATTATATAGACTCCTTAAATTATAGACATGAACATATCGAAAAAGAAATAAATAATATGAAAAAAATAAAACTCGATTTAGATAAGAAAAAATACATCGACCCTTTGACAAATGCTTATAATAGAGCATATTTAAATAATTTCTTAGAAAAACAAGAGATTAGTGAGTACAGTTCTGCATTTATGATAGATGTAGATTATTTTAAGGAATACAATGACACTCATGGTCATTATAATGGAGATATTGCTCTTAAAAATATAACTATGATAATAAAAAAATATTTAAAAGAGGACATGTCTGTTATAAGGTATGGAGGAGAGGAATTTTTAATATTGTCTATATGCAAAGATTATAGAAAAAGCAAAGTATTTGGAAAAAAGTTATGTAAGGTTGTAAAAAAATTCTTAAATGATGATTTGACGATTAGTATTGGTATTGATACTTGTAAAAATAGTAGTATAGATATAAGTGAAATAATTGAAAATGCGGATAAAGCCTTATACAAAGCAAAACAAACTGGAAGAAATAGATGTTTGCATTATTATGATTTTAAGAATTTTTAACTCTTGAAATAGGATTGGTGATTTACTTGAAAGGGAGTTTAATAGAAGATTTAAAGAGAAATATAAAAAAGATAGAATATGATATGTTGACTAAGTTCTATCTGAATTTGACCGATTTAAACTACATCTTGGATTATCACAAAGACCTTTTAAATACAAAAATAGATGCTAAAGATAGAGTCTATATTTTATATTTAATTAGTCTAATAAACTATGTAAAAAAAGATAGAGAAGCATCGTATAATTATTTGATAGTTTCACTAAAAGATATTAAACAATTATCACTAAAAGATGATGCAGATATAATATCTAAGATTTATATTTATCTTACTCTATCTGCTATTTCTATAAAAAAATACGATAAAGCAAATCATTTTTATTTTTTAGCCAAAAAAATTATAAAACAACAACGTTTGAATGAATTATTGGTTTTGTTTAATATGAGTTTATGTGTAGAAATAAGTGCACTATATAAAACTAAATCTGAAGTAGTACTATTAGTAGAGGAAGTATCCTTTTTTAAAAAATTAAAAAATAAAGTTCTTGTAAGTAGAGCAAATTATATATTTGGTAGGGTATATCTATACTTATTTAACAACTTTATAAAAAGTATGGAGTATTTGATTGAATGTCTAAGATTAGCCCAGGAAAATAATCTATATTCTATAGAAGCTTTTTGCAAATGTATAATAAGCCTTTGTTATTTAGAAAGTGGGAATAACAGAGAAGCCATAAAGTATATAAAAAATGCACTAGATGTTGCACATAATAATAATTCAGTATGTTCAACTGAAAGAGTAGCAATAAAAATAGACCTTATATGGGCATATTTAAAAGAAGATATGAATAAAGAAGCAGAAGTTGTTTTAGAAAAAACTATAGAACTGATGGATGTTGTTGAAGGCGTATATAAAGATTATTTGTACTCATTCATATTTTTATATTCAGCCGAAATAGAGTTAAAGAAAGATACTTGTAATTTTGAAAGAGTAAATGCATATTTGATTTTATCAAAAAACATATATAAAAGTTTTGGAGATGTTTTTATATATAATTCTAAATTAGATTATATTTATAAGTTATATGGAGATTTATATATAAAATTTAACAATGTAGATGAAGGAATAAGATATTATTTGAAAGGTTTAAACTTAGTTAAAAAAAGTTCATTAAATCCTAAAAAACTGTCGATATTTTATGGCCTAATAGCAAAAGGATATGAATTGAAAAAAGAGTTCAAACTAGCAATTGAATATTATAAAAGTATGGATTGGTATTCAGATAAGTGGGAAAAAAACAATTCTTATAAAACATCACAAGGTATTCATAAACAATATGAATTAAGACAAAAACAAGAAAGTTTAAGATTACTTGTAGATAATAATAAGAAATTGGAAAATGATATTCTAACTGATGGACTAACTCGACTATATAATAGAAGATACTTAGAACAACAATTGAATTTATTCAATGAAGATAGAGATAAAAATATGATGGCAATATTGATTGATATAGATTATTTTAAAAGCTATAATGATAACTATGGTCATCCAGCAGGAGATAAAGTTATAATTAAAGTAACTGACATTATAAAAAATGTATTTATAGATATTACTGAACACATAATTAGATATGGAGGAGAGGAAATCTTAATACTAGTAGATTCTATAAAATCAATAAATGTTGAAGAGATTGATAAGATAGAAATATATATTAAAAGAATTTTTAAACTTCTTGAATTTGAAGGAATTGAACATATATACTCTAAAGTAGAAAACTATGTGACTATAAGTGCTGGAGTAAGTATAAAAAGATGTCGTAGTAGAAAAGATGTCGAGATATTAATTGAAGATGCAGACAAAAACCTATATAAATCAAAAAAAGCAGGTAGAAATCAGTATATACTATAATTTAAAATTGAGGTGATTTTATTGCAAAAGAAGATAGGAATTATAGCCTCTGATATTGAATTAAAAGAAAGAATAGAAGAATTATATAGAGAAGATGTAGAAAATGGAACTATAATAATCGACATACTTAATCTTGATTTAATGGAAAATCAAGGACGTATACTTGTTGAGAAAGGTGCTCAAGCTATAATCGGTAGAGGAGGAGGTTATAGTTTAGTAATAGACACAGTAAGTGTACCTGTAATACCCATGAATATGAAATCAACCGACCTTCTAAGAGCAATAGAAATGGCAAAGCGATATTCTAAAAAAGTAGTATTAATACTTGGAGATAATGAAGTTTCTTTTGATTATGTTGGTTGGAGAAATGTCATAAGTACTGAAATAACTGAAGAATGGTTTGAATCTAAATACGAAATAAGAAGTAAGGTTGTAAAGTATATAGACCAAAAAGATGAAGTTGTAATAGTTGGTGGAGGTCTAGCGTGTTCTTTTGCGAGACAATATGGTATTGATAGTGTATTTGCAACTGCCAGTGACGAATCTATAAGAGAAGCTGTTGAGTATTGTAAGAAATTATTAGATACATTAGGCGAGGAAAAATTTAATAATGAAGTATTAAGAAATATATTAGATGGTATAAAAGATGGAGTAATTGCTATAGATAGTAATGGAAGTATAATTTTGTACAATGAAAGTGCAAAAAACATGCTTAAAGTAGAAAGAAAATGCGCGCTTAATAAATATATTCTAGATATATTTCCAAAAATGGGATGGCTATTAGATTGTCTACATGAGAAAGATGATGTAGAAGATAGGAAGATAAGAAATATAAACAACTTGATTGTTAATACTAGAACAACATTAATAAAAGTAGATGATAGCACTTATGGAGTTTTAGGAATAATACAAGATATAACTAAGCTACAAAATTTAGAAAGAAAAATAAGGTTTGATTTAAATCAAAAAGGTCTATATGCTAGATATACTTTTGATGATTTTTTATTTAAAGATAAATTAACAAAGGAATTTATTGAAGAAGCTAAAAAAATTGGGAAAAGTGATTACACAACACTACTTTATGGAGAAAGTGGGTCTGGTAAAGAAATTATAGCCCATAGTATACATAATATAAGCAAAAGAAAAGACAGGCCTTTTGTGGCTATAAATTGTGCTACTATAGCAGAAAATTTACTTGAAAGTGAGCTTTTTGGATATGAAGAAGGTGCATTTACAGGTGCTAGGAAAGGTGGAAAAAGAGGGTTATTTGAACTTGCTCATGGAGGAACTCTTTTTCTTGATGAAATAAACAGTCTCTCATTTAATATTCAGACAAAACTATTAAGAGTAATAGAGGAGCGACAAATAATGAGAATTGGCTCTGACTACATAATACCTTTGGATATTAGAATCATAGCAGCTACCAATGAATCTTTAACAGAAAAAATAGTTATGGGTACATTTAGAGCTGACTTATTTTATAGATTAAGTAGTTTAGAGATAAATATCCCTCCTTTAAGAGATAGAAGAGAAGATATAATACCATTGTTTAATAATTTTGTAAATGAAGTTTTAAAGGATGATGGTTTACATGGAATAAACAGTATAGATGAAAATT
This sequence comes from Clostridioides sp. ES-S-0048-02, assembly GCF_020658495.1. Lineage (NCBI taxonomy): Bacteria > Bacillati > Bacillota > Clostridia > Peptostreptococcales > Peptostreptococcaceae > Clostridioides > Clostridioides sp. ES-S-0048-02. The sequence continues at coordinate 159,269 of NZ_JACVWH010000007.1, read as the reverse complement.
TTGCTCTAACTAAGGATGAGATAAATGCGCTATATAATTATAGTTGGCCTGGAAATGTTAGAGAGCTAAAAACAATAGCTCAAAAGTATGTTGTGACAGGGAAAATTAAATTAAGAAAAGAGCAAAACTTTAAGGCTAAAGAAGTAGTACCTAGTTCTAGTGTAGAAGAATTTAATGTTGAAACAACAGCAAGTATGGAAACTACAGATAAAGTCATAGATATAAGTAAGATAAATGATGGTAAGGTAAGTATAGATATAAAAGAAGTAAATAAGTATGTTGAAGAAAAAATAATAAGCATGCTTTTTGCTCAGGGGCTTTCCAAAAATGAAGTTGCACAAGTTCTTGGAATAAGTAGAACATCTCTATGGAAAAAGTATAATAAAAATATTTGACATAATTACATATAAATTATTTTGAAGTGATGTTAATTTTTCAAAACGAATGTTAAGAAAAATTAACATTATTTTTTTGTAGAATTTTATTTTTTCAGACAAGCACATAGATTTGTAAGAAAAATAACTTAAACACTTAATTTTAGTAGTGAAAAAAATCAGAATTCTAAACAAAAGTAGTTTTACATAAAGTTAAATTTGTTGGCATGCTAATTGCTTAATATAAATGTGAGAGTAAATACAATTTTAGGGGTGATGGTATGAGTCAAAGTATGGTTGGTAAGCATGCAATGTGGCCAAAAGAAAATGATGTTATATTTAGCTTATCTGGAAGAGCTCAAGCAGCAGAAAAAGCTTTAGGTATGGATAATGTAATAAATGCAACAATAGGCGCTCTAATGGATGACTCAGGAAAATTAATAACAATGAAAACTGTATATGATGAATATAAAGCATTAGATAACTGTGATATAGGTGCATATGCAGCCCTTGAAGGTCAGCCAGACTACTTAAAAGCAGTTAAAAAAGTATTTTTTAGAGATTACTTACCAGAAGGACATATAAGAGTATTAGCTTCACCAGGAGGAAGTGGTGCAATAAAACTAGCTGTATGGAATTATACAAATGAAGGTGACGAAGTTTTAACATCTGATTGGTTTTGGAGTCCATATGTTAGTATAGCTGAAGAAGCTAATAGAAAAGTAGTAAACTACCAATTGTTTGATGAAAATAGAAAATTTAATTTTGATTCATTCAAAGAAAATTTTGTGAATATAGCAGAAAAACAAAGAAGAGTTTTTACAATTATAAATACACCAGCTCACAATCCAACAGGATATAGTGTTGCAGATGATGAGTGGGATAAAATATTAGACTTATCAAAAGAAGTTGCACAAGATAAAGACAAAAAGATAATATTTTTCGTAGATTCAGCATATATTGACTTTGCAGGTGATGATGATGTATGTAGAAAATTCTTTAAGAAATTTTCCAACTTGCCTGAAAACGTTCTTATATTAGTTGGTTTTAGTATGTCAAAAGGATTTACAGCTTATGGAATGAGAATGGGAGCTATAATTTGTATATCTTCAAGTGAAGATGTAGCAGAAGAGTTCCATTATTCATGTGTTCATTCATGTAGAGCAAACTGGTCAAATTGCAATAGAAGTGCTATGGCAGTTCTATCTAATATTGTAAATGACCCTAAAAAATTCAAAGAATATGAGGAGGAAAAAGAAGTATACAAAAAAATGCTGACTAGAAGAGCAGATGTATTTGTAAAAGAAGCTGAAAGAGTAGGATTAGAAATTCTTCCATATATAGCAGGTTTCTTTGTAAGTATACCATGTGATAATCCAAGAGAAGTATGTGAAGAATTAACTAAACACAATGTATTTGCAATTCCATTGAAGATGGGATTAAGATTTGCAGTTTGTGCAGTTTCAGAAGAAAAATGTAAGAAAGCACCAAGTATTATAAAAGAAGCACTTGAAAGTTTAGAAGTAAAAATAAATAATTAATTTCATTGAACAAATTGGGTGGACTATGAATTTAATAATTGTAGATGGAGGGAATTTTATATGAAACAATTGATGACAGGTAATGAGGCAATTGCACGTGGAGCCTATGAGGCTGGTGTTAAATATGCATCTGCATATCCAGGTACTCCAAGTACAGAAATACTAGAAAATTTAGCAACATATAAAGATGCAATAGTTGCAGAATGGGCTCCAAACGAAAAGGTAGCACTTGAGGCTGCTATAGGGGGTTCAATTGCAGGAGCAAGAACTATGGCTTCTATGAAACATGTTGGTGTAAATGTTGCAGCGGATCCAATATTTACTTATGCATATACAGGCGTAAATGGTGGTATGGTACTTATTACTGCAGATGAACCGGGAATGCATTCATCTCAAAATGAACAAGACAATAGAATGTATGCAAAGTTTGCAAAGATACCTTTATTTGAACCATCAACTAGCCAAGAAGCTAAAGATATGATAAAAGAAGCTTTTGAAGTAAGTGAAAAATATGATACACCAGTTTTATATAGAGTTACAACAAGACTCTGTCACTCAAAAGGTTTAGTAGAGTGTTATGATAGAGAAGAAGTTGAAATTAAAGAGTATGTGAAAAATGCTAAAAAAATGGTTACTGTTCCAGTAAATGCTCAAATAAGAAGAGGCGTTGTTGAAGAGAGAATGGAAACTCTTAAAAAATTCTCAAATGAAACTGAATTAAACTACTATGAAATAAATGATACAAAAATAGGTGTTATAGCTTCAGGTATGTGTTGTAATTTTGCTAAAGAAGTATTTGAAAAAAATGCATCATATATGAAGTTAGGATTTACAAATCCATTACCTTATGAAAAAATAAAAGAATTTGCAGACAAAGTAGATAAAATATATGTAATAGAAGAAAACGACCCATTTATAGAAGAACAAATAAAAGCGTATGGAATAGATTGTATTGGAAAAGATGTAATACCTCCATATGGAGAAATGACACCAGATGTTTTAAGAAAAGCTATATTTGGAAAAACAAATGACACTATAGAATATAAAACTGAATTAGTAACACCAAGACCACCAAGTTTCTGTGCAGGATGTCCACATAGAGGATTCTTCTATGAACTTGGAAAGAGAAAAAATTTAATAGTTGGTGGAGATATAGGATGTTATACTCTTGGATTTGCTCCTCCATATAATGGAATAGATTATGTTGTTTGTATGGGTTCTGCCTTTGGAACTGCACATGGTGCTCAAAAAGTTCTTAACATGAAAGAAGGAAATGAAAAGAGATTAGTAGGTGTACTTGGAGATTCAACTTTCTTCCATACAGGAATAAATGGTCTTTTAGATGTAGTTTACAATAGAGGTAATTCTATATCAGTAATATTAGACAATAGAATAACTGGAATGACAGGACATCAAGAAAATCCAGGTTCAGGATATACTTTACAAGGTGATAAAACTAAAGATGTTGACATAGAAGGATTAGTCAAAGCTTGTGGAATAGAACATGTAAGAGTTATAGACCCTAATAATCTAAAAGAAGTAAATGAAGCATTAGATTGGGCTTTGGCTATAGAAGATGAACCATCTGTAATAATCACAAGATGGCCATGTGTACTTAAAAAATTCTCTAAAGAAGATATAGAAGAGTTTAATAATCCATTTAAAACTAAGTGTAAGGTTGACCATGATAAGTGTATAGGATGTAAATTATGTTTAAAAACTGGATGTCCAGCACTATCATTTGATAAAGAAAATAAATTATCAAATATAGATAGAAATCAGTGTGTAGGATGTGGAGTATGTTCACAAGTTTGTCCAAAACAAGCAATAGTTAAGGAGGAAAAATAATATGACTAAAAGTATACTTTTGGTAGGTGTAGGAGGTCAAGGAACTATACTTGCTAGTAAATTATTAACTATGGGATTGATGGAAGCTGGATATGATGTAAAAATGAGTGAGATACATGGTATGAGCCAAAGAGGAGGTTCAGTTTCTTCACAAGTTAGATATGGAGATTGTGTTCATTCTCCAGTTATAGAAATTGGAGGAGCAGACATTTTAGTATCTTTTGAAAAGATGGAAGCTTTAAGATGGTTTAATTATCTAAAGCCAGAAGGAAAAGCTTTAGTAAATAATCATAGAATAGACTCTATGACTGTTTTAATCGGAGGAGCTGAATATCAAGAAAATGATATAGATGCAGAATTAAATAGATTAAATGCAAAAGTGATAAATGCAGCAGATAAAGCTGAAGAATTAGGAAATGCAAAGATAATGAATGTTATTTTATTAGGATGTCTAGTTAAATCTATGGAACTAGAGTCTATTGACTGGGAAAAAATTATAAGTGAAAATGTTAAACCAAAATTTGTCGAGTTAAATATAAAAGCTTTCCATGAAGGTATGGAAATGGTTGGCAAATAGTTTATAATATATATAAGATAAACTATAGAAATTAATGCGAAAGGAAGAAAAGTATGACTTATAGAATATTAGCCATAAATCCAGGTTCTACTTCTACAAAAATAGGAGTATATGATGGAGAAGAACAAATTTTTGTGAAGACGATAGACCATCCAGCAGAGGAGATTGCAAAATATAATACAATTCAAGACCAATTTGAAATGCGTAAAGAGGCAGTTTTAAGTATTCTTGAAGAAAACAATATAGATTTAAAATCTCTTAGTGCAATAGTTGGAAGAGGTGGAGTTTTACCACCAGTAAAATCAGGGGCATATTTAGTAAATGAAGAAATGATTGATGTACTTAAACATAGACCAGTACTTGAGCATGCTTCAAATTTAGGAGCAGTTGTTGCACATGCAATATCAGAACCACTTGGAATAAATTCATATATCTATGATTCTGTTGCAGTAGACGAACTCATAGATATAGCAAGAGTATCTGGGCTTTGTGGAATGGATAGATCAAGTGCAGGGCATGCACTAAATACTAGAGCAATGGCTTTAAAATATGCTAAAGATAGAGGTAAAGATTACAAGAGTTTAAACTTAATAGTAGCTCATATTGGTGGAGGAGTAAGTATTTATCTTCATGAAAAAGGAAGAATGGTTGATATGTTATCTGATGATGAAGGGCCATTTTCACCAGAAAGATCAGGAAGAGTTCCTGCTACAAAATTAGTAGCTGCTTGTTATTCAGGTCAATGCTCAGAAAGAGAAATGACTAAAAAGATAAGAGGTAAAGGTGGTATAGTTTCATATTTAAATACTGTAGATGCTAGAGAAGTTGAAAAGATGATAGCAGAAGGAAATGAAGAAGCCAAAATTATTTATGAGGCAATGGCATATCAATTGGCAAAAGGAATTGGAGAATTAGCAACTGTAGTAGATGGAAAAGTTGATGCTATAATTATAACAGGTGGAATTGCATATTCTGAAATGTTTACTTCAATGGTTAAAAAGAGAGTTGAATTTATAGCTCCAGTAGAAATTATGGCAGGAGAAAATGAGTTAGAATCACTTGCTTTTGGAACTCTTAGAGTGCTAAATGGAGAAGAAGAAGCTAGAATTTATAGTGAAAATTAATTAAATTAACTAAAAATGTTTAAATATTAGAAAAGTGGTATATCTATTTTTACACTAAAGCTTAGAATATAGGTGAAGACGTGTAAAATATGGATTGCCACTTTTTTTATGATTGAAATTCTATATTAAAATGATGAAAAATTTTGTAAAACTTTGTACTTATATATATATTTTATTGGTATTTATTGTTATTATTATTATGAGGAGTGATTTTTAATGGGAAAAATTAATTTAAAAAGTATGATAAGGTTGTTTTCAGGTTTTTTTATATTTGCAATTTCTTCTGTGCTTATGGTTAATGCACATGTTGGTCTTATGCCTTGGGATGTGCTTCATCAAGGTTTATCTATAAAATTAGGTATAACTATAGGTCAGGCGTCCATATTGGTAGGTGTTATAATCGTTATATTGGATGCAGTTTTTGGTGAAAATATAGGATGGGGTACATTGCTAAATATGACATTTATAGGAATTTTCATTGATTTAGTAATATTTTCAGGTGTGATACCTCATGCAAGTAATACTTATATAGGAGTATTCATGGTTGTTATAGGAATCATCTTAGCTGCTATAGCTAGTTTTTTGTATTTAGGAGTTTGCCTTGGAAGTGGGCCAAGAGATGGTCTTATGATTGCTCTTCAGAAAAAAACTAATAGGTCTGTACGTCTTGTTAGAACAGTTCTTGAAATATTAGCACTCGTTGCTGGTTGGTTATTAGGTGGTTCTGTAGGAATTGGTACACTTGTAAGTGCTTTAGGTTTAGGGTATGTATTACAAATAGTGTTTAGAATGTTTAAATTTGATACAAAATCTCTTAAACATAGATTCATTATAGATGATATAAAAGAGTGGAAAGAAAAGAAAAATGATGAACATAAATGTAAATCAAGCATTGTAATAAAAAATGAACAAAATTAATTATACTAAAATGTATCTATATTTTAGTTAACTTTATAAGGAAAGTAAGGAGATTTGAAAGTGGAATTATGGGATTTGTATAATGCTGATGGAATTAAAACAGGAAATGTTATAGAGCGAGATAATTCTATTGAAGAAGGATATTATCATTTAGCAGTTGAAGTGTGGATTGTAAATAGTAATTTTCAGGTTTTAATTCAGAAAAGGTCTGAAAATAAAAAGACACTGCCAAATATATGGGGGATGACAACTGGATGTATTGTTTCTGGAGAAGAAAGTTTAGATGGTGCAATTCGTGAGGCTAAGGAAGAAATAGGAATTGATATATCCAAAGATGAGATAAAGATTTTTAGAAGTATGATTCATGGAGATACTTTATGGGATGTATATTTAGTTAAAAAAGAGTATGATGTATCAAATGCAATTTTACAAAAAGAAGAAGTAAGTGATATAAAATGGGTAAGTACAGGTGAAATAAGACAATTATTAAAAAAGGGCTTATTTTTTGAATATCCAGAGATATATGATTTACTATCTGATATAGATAATAATGATTTAAATATATAATGTAGGCAGAATTAGATATAAGTATGTATTATCTAAAATTATCTTCTCTAAAATTTAATGTTGTATTAGGAAGAATTAATGCATTATTTTTAATGTTCTCCTAATTAGATTTTAGAATTAGAGTAATAAGTTTGATTGTTAAGTAGTAAAAATCTGGGGAGGATTACGCTGTGGAGAATAATAAAGAATTGACACCCGATAGTTCAAAATATAAGATTGTTTCTATATCTGTGGTAGTGATTATTTTAATTACATTTTGGTATATGTTAAATATGGTGCTTTTAACATTTATAATGACTTTTGTTTTTTATAATTTATTAGTTTCCATAAGAAAAAGAATTAGGAAATTATTTTCTTTCTATGTTCCTGATTCATTAATAATTATAGTATTATATTCGTTATTTGCTATATTATTAGTACTAATTAGTTATGCAGTTGTGCCAATAATTATAGTTCAACTTACAGAGTTAAGCAGGATTTTAAGTAATTTTGATGTAAATCAATTTGCTCAATCTTTAGGGCCAAAGATTTATCCTATTGTTTCAAAGTTGGATTTTAATAAATATATTTCACAGGCAGGATTGTTAATAGCATCAGCAGCAACTAAAGTTGGAAGTTTTGGGATAAATATATTACTAGCTTTTTTACTTAGTTTACTGCTTTTACTTGAAAAAAATGATATTAAAAAATTTGGAAATAAACTTGCAGAAAGTAAAATTTCTTTCATCTATAATTCTCTTGTATTTTTTGGAAAAAGTTTTGTGAAAAATTTTGGTGATGTAATGAAAGTACAAGTAATGATTGCATTTATAAATTCTATTGTTTCTATGATTTTTTTAGGATTTATGGGTTTTCCTCAAATATGGGCTTTAGGGCTTATGATTTTTGTTTTGGGTCTTATTCCAGTAGCTGGAGTTATAGTGTCTTTAATTCCATTAACAGTAATAGCCCTTAATATAGGAGGAATAGCAAAAGTATTTGGCGTTTTGGCCATGATTTGTATAGTGCATGCAGTGGAAACATATATATTAAATCCTAAGTTGATGTCAAATAGAACAAAACTTCCAGTTTGTTTTGTTTTCATTATTTTACTTGTAGGAGAGCATTATTTAGGTGTATGGGGATTATTAATTGGAGTTCCAATATTTATGTTTCTTATGGATATATTTGGTGTAAAATTTAGTTCAAGATGATAACTTATAATTACATTTACTTCCTAATACATAATGCTTTAATTGTAAAAAAGAACCTATACTAGATATCTTTTAAAAGGTATCTGTTTTATAGGTTCCATTTTATTTTTTATAAATACTAAATAGTTAAGTATCAATGAAATTATTTCATTTCAAAAGTTTCACAGCTTGCATTTCCTGAGTTTATATGAACTTTTTCAGCTTTGCAAAGTTCATTCTTGTTGTATTTACATTTTACAGCTTCACAATGAATATTATCTGTATCAACTTGGTTAGTGTCATTAGAACGACTAGTTATACCAGATGTATATTTGTCTTCAAAAGAAGCACAGTAAGTATTTCCTGTAGTAGTTGCTTGCATTCCATCTACTTTTATGCTACCAGCATAACAATATCCACTAGTATTATAAGCACAGTTAGTAGCATCACAATTTAAATTATTATTTTTCATAAATAACCTCCTAAGTTTTTTATTTAAACTTATTATGTGAAGTTATTTGAATTTTATACACTTATTTACAATTACATTTCTTACATTTAACAATTATATCTTCAGAAGTTTCTCTTCCTAAATTTTTATTAATATGATACACATCAATATTTTCAGTTGAACCACATATAGAACATTTAAAGTTGTTCTCTAGTAAAGTTCTTTCTCTAAACAACTTCCAGTACATAGAATTAATATAATCATTATAGTTTACCTTAAGGCATGTCTCAAGAAAGTTTATGTATAGATTGTCTAAATCTCCCGTATTTAAGTCTGTATATTCTGGCTCAAAATATTCACAACATCCTCTAAAATCAGGTTTGGTATCTGAAATAACACATTTAATATCATATCTGTAATCTAGGCTAGGCCCCTTCAATGAAAGGTGTGTACAAAAAGAACAAGATGTTTCTGGTAAATTTTTTTCTAGTTCATGTAATTTATTATTCATAAGTATTCCTCCAAAAAATTATTTTGAGTATATAAACAATGTAGATTATTTTAAATCTTTTATTTATTTATATTAAATATATAGGATAAATATTCCAATAAAAGGTGGATGTTTATTTATTAATGTATTTAATAAGAAAGAGGCTAATCTCTATTTTGAGACAGCCTCTTTTTATTGAGTTATTTAAAATTAAAAGTTTTAATAAAAATCTAATAATATTTATATTTAGCTAGCTAGATTTGTATCCGTTTTGCTTTTTAGTTTTCTGCCATAGTATACAGTTAAAACAGCATACAAAACAGTAAAAATGGTAGCTAAAATATATGATATATTTATACTTAAGTTAAATCCAATTTGAGCATTGAATATATAACTAGAAATTACAAAAGAATAAAACATACCTGGGATTAAGCTTATGATATAATTTTTTTCTTTTATTATAAGATAAACTGTAATCATAGCAAAGGCGAATATAGCAATAGTTTGGTTACTCCAAGAGAAATATCTCCATAATATATTAAATCCAGAAGTGCTAAGTTTTGCAAATATAAGGATGGCTATAACAGGAATAAATATACAGATTGATAATATAACACGATGTTTCTTTTCTTTTTGGTCATAATGGAAATAATCTGCAAGCATTAATCTTAAAGATCTTAAAGCTGTATCTCCAGAAGTTATTGGTAAAACAATAACACCTATTATAGCTATAATACCACCAACAGAACCAAGTAAGTCTCTAGCAACTAAACCTATTACATCAGGAGAACCTATTAATTCACTAGGTATTCCTTTATTGTAAATACCCATAGCAGCTGCCGCCCAAATCATGGCAATTAAACCTTCCAAAATCATCATATTATAAAAAGTGCTTCTACCTTCTTTTTCATTTGAAACTGATCTTGCTATAAGAGTAGCTTGAGTTGAGTGGAATCCAGAAACAATACCACAAGCAACTGTAACAAAGAATGTAGGGATAAGAGGAATTCCATTAGGATGGATACCTTTCCAATTTGCTAGGCTTAAATTGGCTAAGTCATAACCCTGTGTAAATATTCCAATTCCAACACCAGCAGCAGATAAAAGTAGAATGGCTCCAAATATTGGATATATTTTTCCTATTATTTTATCAATTGGAAATAGTGTTGCACATAAATAATATACAAAGATGATTCCATAAACTATCCAAACGACTGGATTATTGATAGTTGATTTCATATTTAGAATTTGAGTAACTACCAAATCTCCAGGTGTATAAATAAAAACTGCACCAACCAAAAGCATTAATAAGCAAAGGAAGATATTATAAACTTGAAAGACCTTATTACCTAAAAATCTGCTGATAAGAGAAGGCATCTGTGCTCCTTTTTCTCTTATACTAATCATTCCACTCATATAGTCATGTAAAGCTCCTCCTAATACACAACCAATAGGAATTAGTATAAACGCAATTGGACCAAATAAAATACCTTGTATAGGTCCTAAAATCGGTCCTGTACCAGCTATATTAAGCAACTCAATAAGACTATTTTTCCATTTTTTCATTGGAACATAGTCTACTCCATCACTCTGAGCAAGTGCAGGTGTTTTTCTGTCATCTGGGCCAAATACTTTTTCACAATAAGCGCCGTATAAAGCACCTCCTATTAGTAAAATAGCCAAACCAATTAAGAATGTTGTCATAACATCACCCCATTTATAAATTTTTTTGGATTCTGTATACATATTGTTTGAATGTGTAAGTTTTTATAAGATTTTATACTTAAAACACTTACAAATTCTATAAAGTATTAAAACTAATATAATTTCAGAAATAAATACATATACATAATCATGCACTTAGTATACAGGTATTTGGAAAAAAATTCAATATTATAACAAGAAAGAATATAAAAAATATTCCGATAATATTCTACAAAAAATTAAAAAATACAAAAAAAATAATTTAAATAGAGGTAAAAAAATGATAAATTAATTGATAGTGTAAGTGTCTATATCTTAACAATATTAAGAGGTCTAAAATTCTTGAAGAAAAAATAGTCAAGTGATATAATGAATTTACAGGTGTATATACACTAGTACATATAGAAAGCGGTGCAATTATGGATAAAGATTTAACATATCAAATCAAAGAGCTAAAGAAAGAAAAAAATGCAATAATACTTGCTCATTTTTATCAACCACCAGAAATACAAGAATTAGCAGATGCAGTTGGAGATTCGTATTACTTAAGTGAAATTGCTAGAGATTGTAAAGAAGAAGTGGTTGTATTTTGTGGTGTGAGATTTATGGGAGAAAGTGCTAAGATATTATCACCTGAAAAAACTGTATTGATGCCAGTAAGTAACGCTGGATGTGCTATGGCAGATATGGTAGATGAAGAAGGCGTGATAAAACTAAAACAACAGTATCCAAATGCTTTGGTTGTATGTTATATAAACTCTACAGCTAAAGTTAAAGCACATTGTGATGTTTCAGTTACATCATCTAGTGCAATTAAAATATTAGAAAACATAGATAATAAAGAAATTATATTCCTCCCAGACAAGAACCTAGGAGGATATATTGCAGAAAAATTCCCTAATAAAGAATTTATATTTTGGGATGGATATTGTAAATATCACAACAATATAAAAGTTGCAGAAATAATTGAATTAAAAGAAAAGTATAAAGATGCAGAAGTATTGGTACATCCAGAATGTAAAAAAGAAATAAGAGACTTAGGTGATTATGTAGGTAGTACATCAGGAATAATAAAATATGCTACTAACAGCAAAAATACAGATTTTATAATAGCAACTGAAGAGGGTATCTTACATGAATTAAAGAAAAACAATCCTAATAAAAATTTTTATATTCCTGGTGGAAGAATACTATGTACAGATATGAAAAAAACAACATTAGAGAATTTGTATAGTACTCTTAAAAATATGGAAAACGAAGTTATTGTAGAAGATGAAATTATGGAAAAGGCTTTAAATTCACTGCTTAATATGCACAGATTAGCAGAAGGATAGAGGGATAGACTTATGAATTTAGAACAGGATGTTTTAATAATTGGAAGTGGTGTTTCGGGACTATATTGTGCATTAAATTTGGATAAAAATTTAAATGTGTTAGTAGTATCAAAATCTACAATTGAAAACAACAATACATATCTTGCACAAGGAGGAATTTCAACTGCTAGAAATATTGATGATATAGAATCTTTTGTAGAAGATACAATGAAGGCTGGTCAGTATAAAAATAGGGTTGAAGCAGTCAAAGTTCTTGCAGATGAATCTATAGAAAATGTAGGTCAAATAGTAGACTATGGTATGCCTTTAGACAAAGAAAATGGAGAGATAGACTATACAAGAGAGGGAGCTCATAGCGTAAATAGAATAGTTCATAGCAAAGATAATACAGGAGAAGTTGTTTTTAAGACTCTATTAAAAGAAGCTAAAACTAGGGAAAATATAACTCTTATAGAAGATGCTTATCTTTTAGATATATTAAAAGATGGTAATAAGTGTATAGGAGCTAGAATTTTTAAGTCTCAAAAAGAAATTCATATCTTTTCAAAGGTAGTAGTTTTAGCTACAGGTGGAATTGGTGGACTTTTTAAAAATTCTACGAATCAAAGACACCTTACAGGAGATGGAATTGCTATAGCATTAAGAAATAATATTAAAATAGAAAATTTAGAATATATTCAAATACACCCAACAGCTTTCTATGAAGAAAATAGTGAAGGTAGAAGGATGCTTATATCTGAATCTTTGAGAGGAGAAGGGGCTAAACTTTTAAACAAAAACAAAAAAAGATTTGTAGATGAACTTCTTCCAAGAGATGTAGTTTCAAAAGCTATTTTTGAACAAATGGAAAAAGATGATTTGCCTTATGTATATTTAGATGCAACACACTTAGATAGTGAATATTTAATCAATAGATTTTCTTTTATATACAATGAATGTTTAAATAGAGGAACAGATATAACCAAAGAATATATAAAAGTATCTCCTGCACAACATTATTTTATGGGAGGGATACATGTTGATTTAGATTCAAAAACATCTATGGAGAACCTATATGCAGTGGGTGAAATTAGTTGTACAGGTGTTCATGGAGCTAATCGACTAGCAAGTAATTCACTACTTGAAGGTCTTGTATTTTCAAAAAGAGCAGCTAAAAATATAAACTCAGTTATAGGTAGTATAGAAGTGAAGTTTATAGAAGTAGCAAATATAGAGGTGGATGTAGAAAAAATAAAGGAAGAGAATAAAATATTAGTTATAAAAGAAATAGAAAGAACAAGTGAGGATTTTGGCGATGAATTATTTGATTATTGATAAAATGATACAAGATGCTTTAATAGAAGATGTTCCAAGTGAGGATATAACAACTAATTCTATTGTAGATGAAAATTCTAAGTCTACTGTAGATTTAATTTGTAAACAAGATGGTATAATAGCGGGTTTAGGTGTGTTTAAAAGGGTTTTTGAAATACTTGGAGATGTAGAGGTAGAGTTGTATAAAAATGATGGTGATAGGGTAAATAATGCAGAAAAGATAGCTGTATTAACTGGAAATACTAGAAACTTACTTGTGGGAGAACGTGTAGCGTTAAATTATTTACAAAGAATGAGCGGAATAGCTACTGCTACAAGTATGTATGTGGAAAAACTTGAAGGTACAAATACTAAACTATTGGATAGTAGAAAAACAATACCTAATCTTAGAATTTTAGACAAATATTCTGTAAAAGTAGGTGGAGGATGCAATCATAGATTTAATTTATCTGATGGAATATTACTTAAAGATAATCATATTGGAGCTGCAGGTGGCGTCAAAAACGCAGTTGAATTAGCTAGAAAAAACACATCTTTTGTCAGAAAAATAGAGGTAGAAGTGGAAACTCTAGAAATGGTAAAAGAAGCTATAGAAGCTAAAGCAGATATAATAATGTTAGATAATATGAATTTGGAGACAGCAAAAAAGGCTATAGAAATGATAAATGGGAGAGCAGTTGTAGAGTTTTCTGGAAATGTAAATTTAGATACAATAGAATCTATAGGAAAAATTGGTGTTGATGTTGTCTCTGTGGGAGCGCTTACACACTCAGTGAAAGCACTTGATATAAGTATGAAAAACTTAAGAAATATATAAGACAGGACTAAAATAAATTTAATAAAAAAGTATTGAATAGATTTAATTTAATAATGTGATAAATAATTAAAATAGATTACTTAAATAAGCTAGATAAATTTAAGTAATCTATTTTTTATTTATTAAAGTTAACCAAAATGATGAAATAATCAAAAAATAATTGAATAAATATAGAAAAACACTATATTTCTATTGGATAATATTGTTATTATCTATTTTACAGATAAATACGAATAAACTTATAATATAATTACATATGTAAAATTTTGTATAAAATTTAGATAAAAAGTATAGGGGGAATAAAAATGAAAGTAGCTTATATTTTTAGTAGTACTAACTCACATAAAATTCTAGACAAAATGATAATACCACAATTAGAACAAGGAACTCATGGAGTAGATGTCCTAGGTATGTTTTTCTTTATGGATAATACCTTATTTTTGTCTAAAGGTAACCCAGTGGGAGAAAGATTAAGTAAATTACATGAAAAGACAGATATGATAATAATGGCTTGTGACCAGTGTGCTATAGAAAGAGGGATAGAGGATAAGTTGGTCGATGGAGCTACAATTGGATGTTTCCCAAATTTATATGCTTGTTTAGGTGGTGCAGGTATAGACCAAGTTATAACATTATAAAATCTTGCGGAATACAATCCATAGAAAAAATTTTTCTGTGGATTATTTTAAGTAAAAGATAAATTGTTTAGAGTAGGGGATGAACAAATGTCTAAAATTTTAGTTGAATTCATAAATACTTGACCATCTTGTGATGAGCATGGAGTGTTTATAAAAAAAATTTCTGAGAAGTATACTGACAAGTTAGAAGTAAAACTTTACCAAGCAGGTAAAGATTTCTCATATGTCAAGAAGTATGGAATCATAACAAAAGGAACCTTAATAATAAACCAAAAAAAGAAGTATGATAGATTAAACAAAGATACCATTGAAAAGGCAATAGTAGAAGCTATAAATAATAGTTAAAAGTTTAAAAATTAGGAGCAGTAAAAATGAATATATTAGAAATTGTTTTAAGTGGAGTGAAAAACACTGTGGTAGCTTCTATAGTTACACTAAATGGAGCATCAGGATGGCTTATGATAAGTTTTATATTGGCAGGAGTTCTTCACAATGTTTTAACGCCAAAAAGGTTTCAAAAGCAACTTGGAAATAAGAAGTTTTCTTCTCTGATTAAAAGCACTATTTCAGGAATGTTTTTACCAATTTGTAGTTGTGGCGTAATACCATTGGGCATAAGTATGTACTATTCCGGAGCATACTTAGGGCCAGTACTTGCCTTTATGACATCAACTCCAATAATAAATCCAATAGCTGTAGTTCTTTGTTTAGGTCTTTTGGGACCTAAAATTACAATCATTTATCTTATATCTGGATTTTTAGTACCATTTTTAGTAGGAGTTTTGGGGAATACCTTTGGAAAAGAAGAATTATTTTTGCAAAATGACTCAGATGAAGAAGCTATAGAATTAGAAGAAGAAAAGAGAAGCTTTATAGAAAATATGGTTGATGGGCTTAAATGGTCCTTTGGAGAGTTAGCACTTACTATTAGTAAATATGTAATAATGGGAATGCTTTTTGCGGGATTTATAACAACAATTTTTCCAAATAGTATAATTCAAAAATACTTAGGAAATCCAGGTTTACTATCTCTTGGAAGTATATCAATACTTGCATGTGTTATGTATGTATGTGCTGTAGGACATATTCCATTTATAGCAGCCCTTGTTGCAAGTGGAGCATCTCCTGGGATAGCGATAACATTTTTGATAGCTGGTGCAGCGACAAACTTACCAGAACTTATAAGTATGTGTAAACTTATTGGAAAAAGAACTGTTGTTATATATTCAGTTACACTAACACTCTGTTCAATAATAATAGGTTATATAACCAATTTACTTTTGGCAAACAACAATACTGTGAATTTAGAGACAACAAATTCTTCAATACAATTAGCAAATAAACTAATGTTAAATATACCAGATAGTTTTGAATATATATGCACTATTTTGATTATTTTATTTGCACTTAAAGCAGTAATACCAAAGATGAAAGAGGTCATAGGAAATCATGCTTAAAAAGGTAGTTATAATATCATGTGTAATAATTGCATTAATAGTCTTATCAAGGGTAGTAGATGATAACCTTAAACAAAATGACTCTATTCCAAATGTAAATCAAGAAACATTAACATATTTCAAGAAAAATCATAAGGAAGATATAATAACCTGTGCTGAAGAAGACTTAAATAATGATGGAAAAAAAGATTTAGTAGTTATATATAAAAAAGGTAATAATTCAAATGAAATGGCAGTGGTAGTTTCTGATGCGGAGAGCCATTATATAACAAAACCAATACCAGCACCTATAGAGAATCAAACTATAACTTTTAAAAATATTGATGGGAAGCCACCAATAGAAGTAATAGTGTCAGGTTCTAAAAATGGCAATGTAGGATACGCTATTTATAGAGTAGAGGGTAAAAAACTTGTCGATTTATTTGGAGAAGATATGGACAAGTGTTGCTAAAAATAAAAATAATACATAAAAGAGGGGAAATTGAAATGAAAGTATCTAAAAAGATTCAAGCATTAATCTTAGTTAGTGCAGTGGGGGCATCCATATTAACTGGATGTAGCAGTAAACCAAAGGAAGAGGGGAAAAAAGGTGGAAAAGATGATTATGCGATAACAGTAGGGTATTATAATTGTGACCATATGACAGCTGGACCAGTAGCAGAAGCAGCAGGAATATATAAAGATTTAGGTCTTAATGTAAAAACTGTTGGGAATGGTAAAGTTCCTGAAGCAATGGCAGCAGGTAAGATGGATGCTGGTTATATAGGAACAAAGGGTCTAGTAGGAGCTATACCTAAAGGTTCACCAATAACAATAGCAGCAAATAATCACACTGGTGGGTCTGAATATTTAATAGTTTCAAATGATATAAAAGAACCTAAGGATTTAGTGGGCAAAAAAATTGCAACAGATATGAGTGATTTCTTATGGATAAGTGATTATGGTCCAGAAACAGGTTTACCAACTGACCCATCAAAATATGAAGTTGTAAATATGGATTCAGATAAAGATAAATATTTAGCTCTTAAAACTGGAAAGATACAAGCATTTACATCTTGTGACCCTTGGGGTTCTGTAACTGAAAATGATGGAGTAGGAAAAATAATAGCATCAACTCAATATAAAGAAAAAGCTAATAATAAAGAATATAACTGTTGTTCATTCTCATTAAATAAAAACTTTATAAAAGAGCACCCAGACTTAGCAAAAAAATTGGTTTTAGCTCATACTAAAGCAATAGAATATATATATACAAATCCAGCAGAAGCAGCTAAAATATTTGCAAAATATTATAATGTAGAAGAAGAAGTTGCACTTAGAACTATTTATAAAAAGACAGTTGGAGAAGATAGAACGCTTACTTGGAAAGTTACAGGAGAAGAATACAAAAACAATTTACAAATGTATAAAGATTTAAAGGCATTAGATGAGATACCTAAATATGAAGATACAATTGATACAAGCTTATTAGATTCTTGTGGGGCAGACGACTTTGATAAGTTTATAAAAGAAAAAGTTAATCCCAAATTTCCAAAAGGTATGAGTTATGAAGATTGGAAAGCAAAGGTATTATAAATAAATGGAGAGAATAAAAAATATAATAATACTTTTTGTCATTATTTTAGGAAGTATATTTATAATATTTTTTAATTTTGAAGATAAAGAAGAAATAAAAGGAAAATTAAGAATAGGGGTATCTGATGATACCTCTGGTTTTGTAATAAATTATATGATAAACAAAGATTACTTTGAAAGCATAAAAGTAAGTGATGTAATGGAGACTTTTACAATTAATGATTGCTGAGCAAGTACAATGCAATGGGCTCTGAGTTCAGAGGAAATAGATATAGCAATCATATGTAAAGATGCAGCAAAACAGTATATGAATGCAACTAGTGAGTTTGAAATTGTTGGTACAGTAGTTCAAAATTCAGATATATTTTTATTAAAGAAGAACAATCCTCAAAAAATAGGAATAATTCAAAATAGAAATTATCAATCTGAATTAGTAAAAAAATACTATGAAAATATAAAAATTTCTCCATTATTAGGGACAGCACTAGCATATGGGCTAGAAAGTAATTTAGTAGATGGTGTTGTAATAGACTGTATAAAAGCAATTGGATTAGAAGGTGAAAAAAAATCTACAGCTAAATTAGGTGACTATGATACCTATGTATTAGTTGTGAATAAGGAGTTTGAGAAAAGCAAGTCGTATAGTGATTTTATAAAACTATACAATAAAAGTGTTGATAATTTAAGGAAAGAAACTATATTTAAAAAAGCATTAAAAGAGTATAAGAATATAAGAAATATAGATATGGAGGAAATAAGAAGTTGGAAATTAAAATTTCTAAAGATAGAGGAGATACAATAGCTAAGAAAAAATCTAAAAGTAGTATGGACATTTTATATAAAATAATACTTTTAGTTAGTATATTTTTAGTCTGGCATTTTGCAGCAAAAGATATAGGGAGTTCTTTATTGCTCCCAATGCCAGTAGATGTAATAAAAGGTTTCTTTTACTGTGTGACAGATGTAGAGACAGTGACTAATCTGTTTATAACATTGCAAAGAGTGCTTAAAGGATTTATGTATGCATTATTGTTTGGACTTCCAATAGGATTTATTATGGGATTTTCTAAGACTTTTGAAAAGCTTTTATCTCCAGTAGTAGATTCTGTAAGACAAGTTCCTATAATGGCATGGGTTCCTCTTACAATAGTATGGTTTGGTATAGGGGATGGTCCAACAATATTTTTAATAGCTTTTTCAGGAGTTTTTCCTATAATTTTAAATACTATTCAAGGTGTAAGAGCAATATCAAAGGATTATTATAATGCAGCTAGAAGTATGGGGGCATCGCCAATTGTAATATTTGCAAATGTAATAGTACCAGCATCTCTTTCAGATATATTGACTGGTTCAAGAATTGCCATAAGTACAGGATGGATGTCTGTTATCTGAGCCGAGTTCATAGCTACGAGTGCCGGTCTCGGTTACTCCATGGTACAAGCTCAGACCTTGATGCATACAGATGTATTAATTGGGCTTATGATATTTGCAGCTTTAATAGGATTTATAATAGATAGAGTACTAAAATTTATAAATAAAATCCTTTGTAGATGGAGGTTTGCAGATTAATGAAATTAAGTGTGAGAGATATAAATAAAACATTTGTAAATAGCAAAATACATACAAAGGTTTTGGAAGATATAAGTATAGATATAGAAAATGGTCAATTTGTTTGTCTTTTAGGACCATCAGGATGTGGAAAAACAACTTTACTTACTATAATAGGTGGATTTCAAAAGGCAGAAAGTGGAGATGTCTTTATAAATGATAAAATAGTTAAAAAACCAGGTATAGATAGAGCTTTCATATTTCAAAACTACGCTCTATTTCCTTGGAAGACTATAAGGGGCAATGTTTTATTTCCTATGAAACAGCAGAAAATACCGAAAGAAAAGAGAGAAGAAATGTTGGAAGAGCTTTTGGTTATGTCTGATTTAAAAGGGAAAGAAAATCTGTTTCCTCATCAATTGTCTGGAGGAATGAAACAAAGAGTTGCTATGATAAGAGCTTTAGCATGTAATCCTGAAGTATTATTAATGGATGAACCACTAGGAGCAGTTGATTTTCAAATGAGACAAAACTTACAAGAAGAACTTGAAAGAATATGGACAAAAAAGAAAATAACTGCATTAATGGTAACTCATGATGTTGATGAAGCTGTATATATGAGTGATAGAGTTATAGTAATGTCAAGGGATAAGGGAAGAATTCTTGACGATATAAATATAGACATTCCAAGATCTAGGGCTAGAGGGAGCCAAGAATATGAAGAATATAAGAATAAATTAACTGACATTTTGTCAAAATGTTATGATGTTTAAAGAGGAGTAGAAATGAGTCAAATAGAAAAATACAATAGTTTAAATGACACACAACGAAAGATAAGAATATCTATTATGGATATGATAATAGATAATTGTTCTAGTGTTACACTTAAAGAAGTAATTGAACATATAAGTATAAATTTAAGCTTAGAAAAAGAATACCTAGAAACTACACTGAACCATTTTATTGATAAAAATATAATGGTTGTTGATGGAGATAGCATAAATTTTATATATCCAGTATCAGCATTACCTACTAATCATAAAGTTACATTAAGTGATAATAGAAGCTTCAGTGCAATGTGTGCTATAGATGCAATAGGAACTTCTTGCACATTTAATCAAGATGTAAGAATAAATTCTATTTGTAGTGCCACAGGTAAAGAAATAGAAATATTTATAAAAGATGAAAAAATTGAATATGTAAACAATCCAGATTTAAGAGTGCTTCATATAAACCTTGATAAGCATTCAAATTGGGCAGCAAGTTGCTGAAATGTAATGAATTTCTTCTGGACGAAGAATGATTTTGATGCATGGACAAAAGAAGCTGGATTATCAGATGATGAAGATATATATTGCTTGGACATTAATGAAGCAATAGTAGAGTCGTATAAAATATTTAAACTTGAACAAAAAGTATTAGTATAGGAATGTACCTATCAAAAACTAAAAATATCCTTTAGACAAAATATCCATACAATATACACTATTAGTATTTAACATATATATGAGATGGATTTAAATCTAAAGGGATATTTTTAGTTTTTATAGATATTTAGATAGCTTTATTAAGTATATATTTGTTTATAACCTTTGCAACTCCATTTTCATTGTTGGTATCAGTAACATAATCAGCAATTTCTTTTATGCTACTACGTGCATTTCCCATAGCCACACCAAGTCCTGCATATTTTATCATATGTTGGTCATTTTCTTCATCACCAACAGCAATAGCATTTTCTATAGGTATATTTAGATTATTACATAATGTTTGAAGTGCAGTACCCTTATTAGTAGTTTTACCTAAAAATTCTAAATAAAAGGGAGCAGACCTTACTATAGTATATCTATTGAATAAATTCTTAGGAAGTTGTTTTATAATTTCTTCTAATCTTTCTGGTTCATCAACTATCATAACCTTACAGATTTTAATAGATTTATCAATTTTATCTTTATGTATATATTTAACTTCTATATCATTCAATTTAGCTTCATGAAGTGTGTACTTACCAGGAATTTCGTTTGGAGTAACTAAATTTGTCATGGTATTTATGTGTATTTTGGTATTATATTTTTTGCAAACATTGTTGTATATAAAATCAAAGTCGTCTAAAGTCATCTCTACATTATGTATTATTTTTTCACTTTTAACCTCTTGAATCATAGCTCCATTGAAGCATATAACATAATCACCTTCATCTGTTAGATTTAATTGATTTAAAAGTCCTTTGACACCAGGAAGGGGTCTACCTGTTGTTATAACTACTTTAGCTCCAGCTTTCTTTGCTTCTTGAATAGATTCAAATACTTCAGGAGTAACTTTTCTTTTTGTATTTAATATTGTTCCATCAATATCTAGTGCGATTAATTTGTACATATCAACCTCCAGTAATTTATATCCTCAATTTCCTAATGAAAACGTTGACACAACTAGTGTTGAACAAAATTTCAGTAGAAAATTTAATGTGTATATTATTATACCAAGAGATAAGCAATTTAGAAAGTTTAATAGTATTAATTTTTTGATAAAATTATTACTTATATAACATACTTATGTAAGATTGTATCTTTTATGAGTGTATAAAAGTTAACTATAAAAAATGGCATCGTTTGCATTTTGATGTAGAGATAAGCTTATACTATAAAGGTTAATAGTTTTATATGAAAGCTTTATTAAAGTTGGTATAGTAATTAGTTTTATTCTATAAAATATTGTAATTACAATAATCATATGTTATTATTCAACATGATTATAATGTAAATATTACTCAAAATAATAATTTATAAAGTCATAGTAGTATGTAATACATGTAAATAATAGCATGTAATGCATATAAAACTATATTTATAAATAAAGAACAAATTTATAAAGGAGAGTTTTAAATGAAGTTTTCAGAGTTTAAGTATGAAAGACCAAATTATGATAGTATAAAAAAAGAGTTTTTAAAGTGTGTAGAGGAAATAGATAATTCTTGTTGTTATGATGAACAACAAGAAAATATACATAAAATTAATTTTTTGAGAAATAAAATAGAAACGTTGTCAAACATAGCATCTATAAGATACAGTATAAATACTCTTAATAAACTCTATCAAGAGGAAAAAAAATATTGGGACGAATACATGCCTTTATATGAAGAATTAAATTCATATTTTTATAATGTTATAGTAAATTCTAAATTTAAATCTAATTTAAAAAAAGAATTTGGAGAACAATTTTTTACAATAGTGGATTATTCTTTAAAAAGTTTTTCTAAAGATATAATAAAGGAATTACAAGAAGAAAATAAATTGTGTTCAGAGTATACTAAACTTTTAGCATCTGCACAGATAATGTTTGAAGGAGAAGAGAGAAACTTATCTGGAATGGGAATGTTTATGTGTTCTAAGTCTAGAAAAACAAGGGAATTAGCGAATAAGGCATATTATAATTTCTTTGAAGAAAATGAACCTAAATTTGATGATATATTTGATAAATTAGTTAAACTGAGAGATAAAATAGCAAAAAAACTAGGTTTTAAAAACTTTGTAGAGCTTGGATATATTAGAATGATGAGAAGTAATTACAGAGAAGATAGGATTGAAAATTTTAGAAAACAAGTATTAAAATATATTGTACCACTGGCTGATGAACTTTATGAAAAGCAAGCTAAGAGAACCGGTCTAGAATCTTTGAGTTACATAGATGAAGGCTTAGAATTTTTAACAGGAAATCCAACGTTAAAGGGCAATTCAGAATACATAATTGAAAATGGAAAAAGAATGTATGCTGAATTATCTAAAGAAACTGGTGAATTTTTTAATTTTATGTTAGAAAACGAACTTATGGATTTAGAAACAAAGAAAGGAAAAGGGGCTGGTGGGTACTGTACTTATATACCAGACTACAAGTCGCCATTTATTTTTTCTAACTTTAATCAAACATCTGATGATATAGATGTATTGACACATGAGGCAGGTCATGCATTTCAATTGTATATGTCCAGATGGATTGAAATGCCAGAGATTAATTTTCCTACACTGGATAGTTGCGAAATTCATTCAATGAGTATGGAATTTATAACATGGCCATGGATGAAGTTATTTTTTAAGGAAGACACAGATAAATACAAGTTTACTCATTTATCATCTGCAATTAAATTTATACCTTATGGAGTAGTTGTTGATGAATTTCAGCATTATATTTATAAAAATCCTAATATTGACAAATCAAAAAGAAAAGAAATATGGAGGTTTTTAGAGAAAAAATACTTACCACATAGAAAGTATGATGATAATTCTTTTTTAGAACGAGGTTGCTGGTGGTTTAAACAAGGTCACATATTTAAAAATCCTTTTTACTATATAGATTATGCATTAGCTCAAATTTGTGCATTACAATTTTGGAAAAAAATGATTAAAGACAAAGACTCTGGATGGAATGACTATATAAACATCTGTAAAGTAGGTGGAACAAAGTCATTTTTAGATATTGTAAGTATAGGAAATCTATATTCTCCATTTGACAATGATTGTATAAAATCTGTTATAGGTGATGTGAAATCATGGTTTGATGAAATAAATGACATCAATTTGTAAAAAATTATGAGAAATTTGTTCTCCCAGCTTAAGAATTAAAAACATATATCTTTCTTACAAAAATGATTATGTTTTTAATCAATATGAAATAATAAACCAAAAAAGATTTGTACTTAAAAAAAAAAGAAAATACAGGAAATATGTAATATCAACATTTGGAAAAAAAAGTAAAAATGTATACAAAATACATATAAAAAAACTATTGCAAATTTTATAGAATGTTTATATACTTAAGTCAACAGAGATAGAAAAAAGCTATTTATAAAAATAAAAAGATAAATTGCTAACTTTTCAATTTTCTGAAAATATAATAATCCGGGGGAAGAGTATGGGAGACTGCTTTATAAAAAGCGACCGAAGGGACAAATTTAATCTTACATACCCAGAAGATTAAATGAAATTCTCAGGTAAAGATGACTGTACTTGGACGGGTCTCTGAAAATGATTTTAACAGGGAAGACAAATTGGGAGATTTGTTTTTCCTGTTTTTTATTTATCGAGCAATAAATAAAAATTTGAAAGAGAGTAAAAAAATGATAATAATCACAAATAATCCAAAAGTAAAAGAAGAAGTTCAAGACAGAGAAGTTTTATTTAAAGATACAACTTATATTGGAATCTTAGAAACAAGTAGAGATTTGATACATGAAGGATATGAACTTTTATCTCATCCACTATATGGGAGTGTAAAACCAAATGAGACACCTTATAGAACAGTTATACTAAAACAAGGAAATCGTTTGGATATAAACTCTTTAACCTTAATTGAAGAAGCAATCATAACTGCAAGTAAATTTCAGAATAATAAAAAGACTCCAGCATGGACAGAAAGCGTTCAAGATGACTTTAGAGTAATCGATTATGACATATTTTATAATACAATACAAAGAATGCAGTATGAATAAATGAATTTGTTAAAAAGTTATTAAAATAGCATAAATATTAAATCTGATTTAATATTAAATAAAAATTAAGAAATTTAATTGGGGAGGATAAGTCAAAATGGAAAATGTGTATGACTTAGTAATAATTGGTTCAGGACCAGCAGGGCTTGCAGCAGGTCTTTATGGAGCAAGAGCAAAGTTGAAAACTCTAATCCTAGAAAAAGATAAGACTGGTGGGCAAATTGTAATAACACATGAAATTGCAAATTATCCAGGGTCAGTTCCAAATGCAACAGGACCAAGTCTAATAGCTAGAATGGTTGAGCAATGTAAAGAGTTCGGAGCAGAAATGTTAAGAGACAACATTGTAGATACTGAACTAGATGGAGATATAAAAGTTTTAAAAGGACAAAAGGCAGAATATAGAGCAAAAGCAGTAATAATAGGAACAGGAGCAACACCAAGAAAAATTGGTTGCCCAGGAGAAAAAGAACTTACTGGTAAAGGGGTTTCATATTGTGCAACTTGTGATGCAGATTTCTTTGAAGACTTTGAAGTCTTTGTTGTAGGTGGAGGAGACAGTGCATTAGAGGAAGCAATGTATTTAACTAAGTTTGCTAGAAAAGTAACAATTGTACATAGAAGACAAGGATTTAGATGCGCTAAAAGTGTTGAAGAAAAAGCAAAGGCTAATCCAAAGATAGAGTTTTTACTAGATACAGTAATAGAAGAAATAAAAGGTGATGGAATATTAGAATCAGTTGTATTTAAGAATAAAGTTACTGGAGAAACTCATGAATACTTTGCAGATGAAGAGGATGGAACAATGGGAGTATTTGTTTTCGTTGGATTAGATGCTCAAACTGATTTATTCAAAGGCAAAGTTGATATGGATGAAAAAGGTTACATAATAACTGATGAAGACATGAGAACTAATATACCAGGTGTATTTGCAGCAGGTGATTGCAGATCTAAGACTCTAAGACAGGTTGTAACTGCAACTAACGATGGAGCAATTGCATCTATAGTAGCTGAAAAATATATTGATGAAAAGTTTGAAAACTAAAAAGCTATAAAGTAAAGTTAATGAATAATATTTAAAATATTAAAATAAAATAAAAATTTCAAGGGGGAACATGAAAATGTTAGATTTAGATAAAAGTACTTTTGATGAAGAAGTTTTAAACGCAGAAGGTTTTGTATTTGTTGATTTCTGGAGTGAAGGTTGTGAACCTTGTAAAGCTTTAATGCCAGATGTTCATAAATTAGCTGAAACTTATGGGGATAAAATAAAATTCTGTAAAATGGATACAACAAAAGCTAGAAGATTAGCGATAAAACAAAAAGTATTAGGACTTCCAACTATGGCTATATACAAAGATGGAGAAAAAGTAGACGAAGTTACTAAGGATGATGCTACAATTACTAATATAGAAGATATGATTAAAAAATATCTTTAATATATTGATACAATATTAACAAAAACAAAGAAAAAATCGATTTAAGTCTAGAAGTAAAATAAAAAGGATTTTTATGTCTTAGTTTGTTAAAAAAATAATTTTGGATAAAATATTTTTTTTACGATAAAGAATTTTTAGTAATAAAACAAATATCAAGACATAAAAACACAATATGAAAACATCTTTAAAATAAGTTAGAAAATATTGATATAACTTTGAGAAAAACTCAAATGCATATATACAAAATTAAATAACAGGAGGTGCAAGTATGCGTCTTGAATTAGGGAAAATCTTTATAAAAGATATTCAATTTGGTGATGTAACAGAAGTGAAAGATGGAGTATTATTCATCAATAAGCAAGAGATGCTACAAGAAATTGGTGGAGATGAGCATATTAAGTCTATAGATATAGAATTAGCTCGTCCAGGTGAAAGCATAAGAATAACACCTGTAAAAGATGTTATTGAGCCAAGAGTAAAAGTTGAAGGTAATGGGGGAATATTCCCAGGTATCATGTCTAAGGTTGACACTGTAGGAGAAGGAAAAACTCATGCTTTAAAAGGTGTAGCTGTTGTAACTACTGGAAAGATAGTAGGTTTCCAAGAAGGTATAGTAGATATGACTGGAGAAGGGGCTAAATACACTCCATTTTCTAAATTAAATAATGTAGTAGTAGTAGCTGAACCTATTGATGGTTTAAAACAATACGCTCATGAGAAAGCTGTTAGAATGATAGGATTCAAAGCAGCAATGTATTTAGGAGAAGCAGCAAGAAATCTTACTCCAGACGAAGTTTCAGTGTATGAAACTAAACCTCTTCTTGAGTCAATAAAAGAGTATCCAGAACTTCCAAAAGTAGGATATGTTTACATGCTTCAAACTCAAGGATTATTACATGACACTTATGTATATGGTGTAGATGCAAAACAAATAGTACCAACTTTATTATATCCAACAGAATTAATGGACGGAGCAATTGTAAGTGGTAACTGTGTTTCTGCATGTGATAAAAATCCAAGTTATGTTCATATAAACAATGGAGTTGTTGAAGACTTATATGCAAGACATGGTAAAGATATAAATTTTGTAGGTGTAATTATAACTAATGAAAATGTTTACCTAGCAGATAAAGAAAGATCTTCAAACTGGACTTCTAAGTTATGTAAATACTTAGGATTAGACGCAGTTATAGTTTCACAAGAAGGTTTTGGAAATCCAGATACTGACCTTATAATGAACTGCAAAAAAATAGAAATGCAAGGTGTAAAAACAGTTATAGTTACAGATGAATATGCTGGACGTGATGGAGGTTCTCAATCACTTGCAGATGCAGATGTAAGAGCAGATGCTGTTGTAACAGGTGGAAATGCTAACCAAGTTGTAGTACTTCCTAAGTTAGATAAGGTAATTGGACACTTAGAAGTAGTAGATGTAATAGCTGGTGGTTCTGATGGAAGTTTAAAAGCTGATGGAACTATTGAAGTTGAAATACAAGCTATAACAGGTGCAACTAATGAAACAGGATTTGGTCATTTAACTGCTAAAGGATATTAAGAGTTATTTCATTAAACGATTTAGTAATATCATGATTGAGTAATATCAATTAAAAAAATTGTAAATAAATCTATCAAAACATAATGAATGTTATGGATATATAAATAATTAGAAATATAATGAGGAGGATTATTATGAGTTTACTTAGTAATAAAAAGGTTCTTATAATAGGTGACCGTGATGGTATACCAGGACCTGCAATAGAAGAATGTGTAAAAACAGTAGAAGGAGCAGAGGTTGTTTTCTCATCTACAGAATGCTTTGTCTGAACAGCTGCTGGGGCTATGGACTTAGAAAATCAAAACAGAGTTAAAGAAGCTGCTGATAAATTCGGAGCTGAAAATGTTGTGATTTTACTAGGTGCTGCTGAAGCCGAAGCTGCAGGTCTTGCAGCCGAAACAGTAACTGCGGGGGATCCAACTTTCGCTGGACCACTTGCTGGAGTTGCTTTAGGATTAAGTGTTTACCATGTTGTAGAGGAACAAATGAAAGAATTATTTGATGAAACTGTATATGAAGATCAAATAAGTATGATGGAAATGGTTTTAGAAGTTGAAGAAATAGCAGAAGAAATGTCTGGTATAAGAGAAGAATTTTGCAAATTTTAATGCCTAAAAGCAAAAGGGGTGAAACTAAGAGATGGGAAAACTAAGAGTAGTACATTATATTAATCAGTTCTTTGCTGGTATAGGTGGAGAAGAAAAAGCTGATACTAAGCCACATGTGGCAGAAACTTTACCTCCAATAAGTTTACAACTTGATAAATTATTAGGTGAAGATATTGAAGTAGTTGGTACAGTAGTGTGCGGAGACAGTTATTTCAATGAAAATATAGATAGCGCAAGTGAAGAAGTTTTAGCAATGATAAAAGGTTTTGAACCACAACTTTTTATAGCTGGGCCTGCCTTTAATGCTGGTAGATATGGGGTTGCTGCTGGAACAATAACTAAAGTTGTAAAAGATGCTTTAAGTATACCAGCTTTAACAGGTATGTACATTGAAAATCCAGGTGCAGATATGTTCAAAAAGGATGTTTATGTAGTAGAAACTTCTGATTCTGCAGCAGGTATGAGAAAAGCACTTCCTAAGATAGCTAAACTTGCAATAAAACTTGCTAAAGGTGAAGAAATTGGAACTCCTAAAGAAGAAGGATACATAGCTAGAGGAATAAGAGTTAACTACTTCCATGAAGACAGAGGTTCTAAGAGAGCTGTTGACATGTTAATTAAGAAAATAAAAGGCGAGTCATTTGAAACTGAATATCCAATGCCAAATTTTGATAGAGTTGACCCAAGTAATCCTGTAAAAGACTTATCAAAATGCAAAATAGCTTTAGTTACTTCTGGTGGTATAGTTCCTAAAGGAAATCCAGATAGAATAGAATCTTCTTCAGCTTCTAAATATGGAACTTATTCTATAGCAGGAGTTATGGATTTAACAGAAGAAACTTATGAAACTGCACATGGTGGATATGACCCAGTATATGCAAATTTAGATGCAGATAGAGTATTACCTGTTGATGTTCTTAGAGACTTAGAAAAAGAAGGTGTAATAGGAAAATTACATGAAACTTTCTACACAACTGTAGGTAATGGTACATCTGTTGCAAACTCTAAAAAATATGCTTCTGAAATTGGAGCAGCGTTGGTAGCTGATGGTGTAGATGCAGTAATCTTAACTTCTACATGAGGTACTTGTACTCGTTGCGGTGCAACGATGGTAAAAGAAATAGAAAAAACTGGACTTCCAGTAGTTCATATGTGTACAGTAGTACCTATTTCGTTAACAGTAGGGGCTAACAGAATAGTTCCAACTATAGCAATACCTCATCCACTTGGAAATCCAGCACTTGACCCTACAGAAGAAAAAGCCCTAAGAAGAGGCCTTGTAGAAAAAGCATTAAACGCTTTAACTACAGAAGTTGATGGTCAAACAGTATTTGAAAAATAAAAATAACACACACATATATTATATAGATAAAAATATAAACACACACTAAAAATAAAAAATAACTATACACAAAAAAATAATATAGATTTCATGAATGGGTAAATGTGAGTTATTCATTCATGAAATCTTAAAAAATACCAAAATACATAAAAAAAGAATAAAATAAAATATACAATAAAATAAAAATATAATAATTGAAGTCTTTAATGAAATTAAAATTAGGTGTTCATAAAATTTATGGAGGTGCACAAAATGACTTATCCAGTTTTAAAAGGGGCAGGCTATGTACTTATTCATACTCCAGATATGATAGTGCAAAATGGAAGTACTTGTACAGTTGAAAGAGCAACAAATCCAGATTCAGAATTTTTACAAGAAGTAGGTAATCATATAAGAAGTTATGAGGATGTAGTTAACTACATGCCAAATCAAGTTTACATAGGAAACAGAAGACCAGAAGAATTAAGAGATTTGCCAATGCCATGGTGTGAACAAAAAGTTGAGGGAACTAGAAATGGTAAATTTGGTGAAATAATGCCTCAAGATGAGTTTATAGCTTTAATGCAAATAAGTGATGCATTTGACTTAGTAAAGTTATCGCAAGAATTTATTGATGAAGTAAAACCAAAAATCGAAAATAACTACCCTGAAATTGCACCATTTGTAGGAAAATTAAAGGGTGATGATATAGAAGAAGGTAAGGAATTAGTAGCAACACACATAGCAGAAGGATTATACCATGATGGAAAATTCGTTGGCTATGTAAAAAGAGCACATGACGTAGATGTTAACTTAAATGCTCATACAATGTTTGAAAATTTAGTAGTAAAAGCATCTGGAGTTTTATCTGCTATTCAAATGCTAAGACATAGTAAAATAGACCCTGCTGAAATAGATTATGTTATTGAGTGTTCAGAAGAAGCTTGTGGAGATATAAACCAAAGAGGTGGAGGAAACTTTGCTAAATCAATAGCTGAAATAGCTGGACTTCAAAACGCAACTGGTTCTGATACAAGAGGATTTTGTGCAGCACCAACACATGCATTAATTCAAGCTGCAGCTTTAGTAAAATCTGGGATACACAAAAATGTAATGGTAGTAGCAGGTGGAGCAAGTGCTAAACTTGGAATGAATGCTAAAGACCATGTTAAAAAAGGCCTTCCTGTACTTGAAGATGTTGTTGGAGGATTTGCAGTACTTGTATCTGAAAATGATGGTGTAAACCCAGTTATAAGAACTGATTTAACAGGTAAGCATACAGTGGGAACTGGTTCTTCACCTCAAGCAGTTATGACAGCACTTATAACTTCAGGTCTTGATAGAGCTAATTTAAAAATAACAGATGTTGATGTATATTCAGTTGAAATGCAAAATCCAGATATAACTAAGCCAGCAGGAGCAGGAGATGTTCCAGAAGCAAACTACAAAATGATAGGTGCACTTGCTGTTAAGCGTGGAGACTTAGAGAAGAAAGAATTAAAAGATTTTGTGACTAATAAAGGATTACCAGGATGGGCACCAACTCAAGGACATATACCATCAGGAGCTCCTTATATAGGATTTTTAATAGATGATTTAACTACAGGAGATAGAAATAGAGCTATGATAGTTGGAAAAGGTAGTTTATTCTTAGGAAGAATGACTAATTTATTTGATGGAGTATCTTTTATAGCTGAAAGAAATACAGGTGTTACTGAAGAGACTTCAGGAATATCTAAAGATGAAATTAAGAAGATAATAGCTGAATCTATGAAAAAACTAGCATTAGATATGTTAGAAGAATAGGGGTGAGGATATGTCAAAAAAAGTAATCGCAGATGTATTCTTAGAAGTAGCTAATGCAATAGAAAGCGGCGAATTTGGCAAAAAAATAAGAATTGGTGTGACTACACTTGGAAGTGAACATGGTGTAGAGAACATGGTTAATGGTGCACACTTAGCAAAATCTAACTTATTTGATATAGTACTTATTGGTCCAAAAGTGGAAACTGACCTTGAAGTAGTTGAAGTTAATGATGAAAAAGAAATGCATGGAAAAATGGAAGAATTATTAGATTCAGGATATATAGATGCTTGTGTTACTATGCATTATAATTTTCCAATAGGAGTATCTACAGTAGGTAGAGTAATAACTCCAGCAAAAGGAAAAGAAATGATACTTGCAACAACAACAGGAACAAGTGCTACTAATAGAATAGAAGCAATGGTAAGAAATGCTATTTATGGTATTGCTACAGCTAAATCAATGGGAAATAAACATCCAAAAGTTGGAATACTTAATGTTGATGGAGCTAGACAAGTTGAAAAATGTTTAAAAGAGTTAAAAGATAATGGATATGATATAGAATTTGCAGATTCAATTAGAGCAGATGGTGGATGTGTTATGAGAGGTAATGATTTACTTGTAGGTGCACCTGATGTTATGGTTACTGATACATTATCTGGAAATATATTTATGAAAGTATTTTCTTCATATACTACAGGTGGAGACTATGAAGCTCAAGGCTTTGGGTATGGTCCTGGAGTAGGAGAAGACTATGATAGAAGAGTACTCATAGTATCAAGAGCATCAGGTTCTCCAGTAGTAGCTAATGCATTAAAATATGCTTATGATATTGTAAAAGGAGAAATAAATAATATTGCAAGAAGTGAATTTACAAAAGTTAAAAGTGCAAAATTTGATGATATTATAGCTTCTCTTACTAAAAAAGAAGTTAAAGCTGAAAAAGTAGAAGTTAAAATGCCAGATAAAGAGGTTGTTACTCGTCAAATAGCTGGTGTTGATATAATGGACTTAGAAGATGCAGTATCTGAATTATGGAAAAATGGAATCTATGCTGAAAGTGGTATGGGTTGTACAGGGCCAATAGTTCTTGTAAATGATGCTAAAGGTGATTTAGCTGTTGAAACTTTAATCAAGGCTGGATACACTGCAAAATAAATATAAATTATACATGTAAATGAATAACATATAGTTATAGCCTTCTACGCTATAACTATATGTTATTTTTGTTACTCAACTTATATTATTTTTATTATCAAAGTAAGTATATAAAGATAATTAAATATTTATAACTGATAAAACAGAAATAGGAAGGGTTTTTATCATAGTAATATTTTTTTACTTATTTGTTGTTACTTATACTAAGTAAAAAATTAGTGGAAATGTATAAACAATATTAATAACATATGAAAAAATTTTAGAAATAAAGCATCTATAAGATAAAAAATAACATTATTAGTGATATAATATAACTAAAGCAAAAATTATTTTTTGGAGGCAAAATCATGAGTAAAGTAGAAAAAGTAGTAGAATTGTTAGAAGCTAAAGGACTTGATGCATTATACTTAACAAAAAAAACAAATGTAAATTACATAAGTGGCTTTCCTGATGAAGAAGCATATGCAGTTATTTGTAAAGATGGAAATTTTTTAGTTACTGATAGTAGATATATGGAGCTTGCTGAAAATGTTTGTAAAGGTTTTGAAATTATAAACTGGCATAATTTTGATAGAAGTGTGGCAAAAGCTGTAAAAAGTGTGTGTGATAAAGTATGTATAAAAAAGCTTGGATTTGAAAGCACAAATATAATATTTGATAAATATGAAGAACTTAAAAATTTAGTTGAACAAGATGGAGGGGAATTGATACCTACAGAAAATATTGTAGAGACTCTTAGATATGTAAAGGATGAAGAAGAAATTAAAAATACAAGAAAAGCTTGTGAAATAGCTGATAAAGCATTAGAAGAGTTAGTTCCACATATAAAAGCTGGAGTTACTGAAATAGAATTAGCTACAAAACTAGAATATTTTATGAAAATGAATGGAGCTCAAAATATAGGATTTGAAACTATATTGATATCAGGAGCAAAAACTTCATTGCTTCATGGTAAACCAAGTGACAAGGTTATAGAAAATGGTGACTTTGTACTTGTAGATTATGGAGCTATGTACAATGGATATATTTCTGATACAACTAGAACTTTTATAGTTGGAGAAGCATCTGAAAAACAATTAGAGATTTATAATTTAGTTAAAGAAGCACAAGATGTTGGAGTTGAAAACATGAAGGCTGGTGTACATGCTACAATTCCAGATGCAGAAATAAGAAAAGTTGTTAAGAAATATGAAGATTACTATTATCAAGGGATAGGACATGGGGTTGGAAGAGATGTTCATGAAGAACCTTTTATTGGTAATTATGGTGATAAAACAATAGAAGAAGGATGTATAATAACAATGGAACCAGGTATTTATTTCCCAGGATGGGGAGGAGTTAGAATAGAAGATACTGTTTTAATTACAAAAAATGGACCTGAAAGATTAACTAAATTCCCTAAAGATTTGATGATTTTAGACAAATAATTTAATTTTTATATAATTTTTTACACAAAATAATATTGTAATCTCACCATTAAGCTCTCTCTACATATCTTAGTAAAGAGGGCTTAATTTTATTATGTGAGGTGATAATATCCATGAATAAAAAACATAAGTTTATGAAAAACATAAAAAAAGCCTGGTACAAAATTAAATTGATAGATAGATGTCTTATAATTGTTATGGCAATACTCATGTTTGAATCTATATACACATTGTTTGTCAATGAAGTTAACTCACAAGATACTACTACTATTGATGTAGTGATAAGAACTACTTCAGCAGCAATATTTGGATACTTTTTAAGTGCTAATTTTATAAGTAGAACTTCAAGAAAAGTTACAAATACTGATGCATATTCAAATATTTTTATAGATGATAATTCTTCTAATAACGGTCAAGTACCAAGTCAAAATAATATAATGAATGTGAAAAATACTATTGGATTTGAGTTAGAAAGTGACAATTATCAAAATAATGATAAAAAAGTGACTGTTAATAATGATGAAGAGATTGAAAAAGGAGAAACTAGTGAATTGCAAATTGTTATAGCTACTGTGATTTGTATAGTAGCATTAATAGTACTTTTTATTGTAAGAAATTTTACAACACCAGCAACAGCATCTCTAGGAACTATTTCACAGATGAGAGATTTTGTCTCTGGATGCGTGGGTTTCTTGCTAGGTTGTCCAAGTAAACCCAATTAAAAATATGAGTATTAAAATAGGTAAAATTAATATTAAAGGTATCAGTATAATAATATTTAAGTTATGAATGTATATCATTGTAATTCTTTTGAGATAATATATTTTATTGTTATACTGATACTCAAAAATATTTATAATATTTATCAAAATATATATAATGCTGTATTTACATAATATGTAGAAATATTAATTTATATGAATAGAAGCCATATATTCAATAAAAAGTTTCATACTATGAGATATATATTGATGTTTTCTCCAAAGAACACCAATATTGGCAGTAATTGCACGTTCTAAAGGAATTGAACAGAGATTTTCGGTATTCTGGAATATTTCTTTATATAGTATCGTTGAAGCTAAATCATTTTCTAATAAATAACGAATAGTAGAAAGTTGATTTGAGTGTAAAATTATATTTGGTTTAACCTTCTCAAGTCTTTTTGTAATAATTTTGTAGTGATAAGAACCTTCAGATAGTATGACAAAAGGAATATTTTTCAACATATAGTTTGAAATAATGGACTGTTTTGCTAATTCATTTTTAGGATTTGTAACTAAATATAATTCTGTTTTATATATTGTTTTTGAATCTATATCATCATAAATATCACTATCAATTATACCAATGCAAAAATCAAGTGTAGATTCTTCAATCATTTTGGCACCCACAAAGGTTGGGACTTCAAAAATTTTAAGCTCAATATCTGGATAAATTACATTAAATCTAGGTAGTATTTTTGAAAGTAAAAAAGTACCTAAAACTGTAGGAATTCCTATTTTTAGAGATGCTTTTCTTTTTTTTCCTAAATCTAGTGCATCACTTTGAAAATCCTCAAATTGTCTCGTGAAATTTATTGACTTATCTAAGAAAATCTTACCTTCAGGAGTTAAATCTATTTTATTACCTATTCTAAAAAAAAGTTCAAAACCGAGTTCCTTTTCCAATTCTTTA
Organism: Clostridioides sp. ES-S-0048-02; assembly: GCF_020658495.1. Classification (NCBI taxonomy): domain Bacteria; kingdom Bacillati; phylum Bacillota; class Clostridia; order Peptostreptococcales; family Peptostreptococcaceae; genus Clostridioides; species Clostridioides sp. ES-S-0048-02. The sequence continues at coordinate 123,352 of NZ_JACVWH010000007.1, read as the reverse complement.
ATAGCTAAGGTTATAGATGGTTGAGAAATATGAATACTTTCTGCTGCTTTAGTCATGTTTTTATATTTACAAACAGTTTGGAAATAATATAGATAATTTATGTTCATTGGTTAATAGTTCCTTTCATTTATGTAATTAGTGACAAGTATATAATTAACAACAATATAAGTTTTGTATATTATTGTAGAAAAATAGAATAGTTTTAAACTATCATATCATAAGTTTTTGATATTTTCAATCTATTAAGAATAGTGCTATTATTAAATTAACAAAAGATGATAGCTGATATAATTTAGGTAACAACTATTTAAAACCTAGTTATATCAATGAATATTAAAAATTTAACTATCTAAAAATAATTAGCATTTATGTAATTTAACTGTTAACTAAATTGTAACATAAAAAACTAATGTTAGAGGGATGAAATTTTTTTAATTAGAAATGTTAATTTAATAACAAAATATAATTTTGTAAAGTTTGCAAAGAGGGGAGAGATATATTTTTTAATAAATATCGTTAATTTAATAACAAAATATGAAAGGGAGTGGTTTGGTGAAATTTGAGTTAATGGATTTTTTAATGAACCCTTTTGTCCTTATGTTCGCTGCTGTAATTACAGGAATATTATTTGGAAAAATTAAATTTGGGAAGTTTAATTTTGGAGTGTCAGGAGCGTTATTTACAGGATTATTTATTGGATGGCTTGTGTATAGCTTAGGAAATTCAGTAATAGCAAAAGGAGAGACAGCAGCAGGGTATAAGGCAGCAACTATCATGATGGGCAATGGAATTATTTCTTCTGATTTCTTTGATTTTTTTCTAATTATATTTGTTGCAGCAGTTGGTTTATTGGCTGCTAAGGATATGAAAGCTGTACTTAAGAAGTATGGAGCTAGATTTGTAGTTTTAGGAGTGCTTATAACTTTTATAGGAGGCTCTATGACTTATGCAATGACTTTGCTATCAAGTAATAAAGGAAGTAGTGCATATGAGGTTTCTGGTGTTTATACAGGAGCACTAACAAGTTCTCCTGGTCTAGCTGCTGCTCTAGAAACAGCTGGTAAACATGCAGAAGATGTATCAAAAGAGTTTGAGAAAGCATCAATAAAAGATAAAAAAGAAATATTAAAAGTAGTTGATCCAGAGGGAAAATTGGATGTAGCTACAACTACATCACTAACTCAAGAGCAAATAGATAAGTATATCGCATATGCTGAAGCAGGTGTTGGTATAGGGCATGCAGTTGCCTATCCTTTTGGAGTATTAATAGTGATTTTAGGAGTAAATTTCCTTCCTAAAATATTTAGAATGGACCTTAGAGAAGAAAGAAGAAAATATGAAAAAGAAATGAAAGAAGCTAGAGATAGCGTTGGTGGTAAAACGATACCAGAAGTTCCATTTAATATAATAACATTTTTCTTAACATGTCTTGCCGGATATTTAGTTGGAGGAATACACGTGTTCATGGGACCATTAGGATACTTTACATTAGGGGCAACTGGTGGTTCTTTAATTGTATCTCTAATACTTGGATATATAGGTAAGATAGGTATAGTAAATTTCAGAATGGAAGAAAAAGTATTAAATATTCTAAAACAAATAGGGCTAGTATTTTTCTTAGCAATAGTTGGATTAAGATATGGTGGTAAAGTTGTTGATTCAATTATGACATCTGGGATGCATCTAACTTTAGTAGCTATAGTAGTAGGAATTACAGCTATGATGATTGGATTTTTAGTTGGTAAGTATGTATTCAAACTAAATTGGATTTTGTTATCTGGAGCTGTCTGTGGTGGTATGACATCAACACCAGGTCTTGGAGCTGCTGTTGATGCTCTTGATAGTGATGACCCAGCAGCAGGGTATGGTGCTACCTATCCATTTGCACTGTTAACTAAAGTTATATTGGTTATAGTTTTACACAAACTTCCAATGTAAATAAGATTTTATATGGGGGGATATTTATGAATAATGAAGGAGTATTTGAAGAATTAAGCGAAAGATTAAGAAATAAAAAGTTATGTGATTTAATTATGAATGCAGATGAAGCTGCTAAACTTATAAATAATGGGATGGTTGTTGGACTTAGTGGATTCACACCTTCAGGTTACCCAAAAGCAGTACCATTAGCGGTTTCAGAAAGGGTTAAAAGTGGAGATAAGATAAAATTGACTGTATATTCAGGAGCATCTTTAGGACCAGAAGTAGATGGAGCATGGGCAGAAGCAGGAATAATTGAAAGAAGACTTCCTTATCAAACTAATTCAATACTTAGAAACAGTATTAATAAAGGTGATGTCAATTATATAGATATGCATCTAAGTCATTCTACTCAATTTTTAAACTATAAAACTATACCTAAAGTGGATGTAGCGATAATAGAAGCACTTGCCATAACTGAAAATGGAGATATTGTACCAACTAGTGGGATAGGAAATTCACCATCTTTTGTAAAAAGTGCAGACAAAGTAATTGTTGAAATAAATCTGGCAAAACCAATGGAGATGGAAGGTATGGCAGATATATATATTACAGAAAATCCGCCAAACAGGAAACCAATAGAAATAAATCATCCTAAAGATAGAATCGGAACGACATATATACCTTGTGGTTTAGATAAGATTGCAGGAATAGTAATCACTAATATGCAAGATAAAACACGTCCATTGGGTGTTGTAGATGAAGCTTCAAAAAAAATATCAAATAATATTATTGCATTTCTTAGAGAAGAAGTAAAATCAGGTAGATTGTCAAAAAATTTACTTCCTCTTCAATCTGGTGTAGGAAGTGTAGCAAATGCAGTTTTATATGGACTATGTGAATCTGAATTTGAGAATTTAACTTGTTATACAGAGGTTGTGCAGGACTCTATGTTGGACTTAATAAGAATGGGTAAAGTTACAATGGCATCAACTACATCTGTAAGCCCATCACCAGAAGGATTAATAAAATTTGAAAATGATATAGATTTCTTTAAAGATAAGATTATATTGAGACCTCAAGAGATTAGTAACAACCCAGAAATAGCTAGAAGAATTGGTGTAATTGCAATGAATACTGCAATTGAGGTTGATATTTATGGAAATGTAAACTCAACTCATATCATGGGTTCAAAGATGATGAATGGAATCGGTGGTTCTGGTGATTTTGCTAGAAATGGAGCCATAACTATATTTAGTACTGAATCAATTGCAAAAAATGGTGATATATCATCAATAGTACCTATGGTATCTCATGTAGACCACACTGAACATGATGTAATGGTAATTGTAACAGAACAAGGATATGCTGATTTAAGAGGTCTTGCACCTAGAGAAAGAGCTATTAAGATAATAGAAAATTGTGTTCATCCAGATTATAAAGATCAACTTATGGATTACCTAAATAGAGCATGTCAAAATGGAGCAAAACAAACTCCTCATATATTAGACGAAGCTTTATCATGGCATAGTAAATTTATGAGTACAGGTACAATGAAGAAGTCAGAAACTTTTGAAAGTGCATTATAAAAATATTTAATAAATTGGAGGAATATTAAAAATGGAAAAAGCAGTAGAAAACTTTGAAGATTTAAGCAAAGAATATATTAATGGATACATTGAGAGGGCTAGAAAAGCTCAAAGGGAGTTTGAATGTTATACTCAAGAACAAGTGGATAAAATAGTGAAGATAGTTGGAAAGGTAGTATACTATAACGCCGAATATTTAGCTAAACTTGCAGTAGAAGAAACTGGAATGGGTGTATATGAAGATAAAGTAGCTAAAAATAAAAGTAAAGCGAAAGTTATATATAATAATTTAAAAGATAAGAAATCAGTTGGTATAATTGATATAGATAGAGAAACAGGAATAACAAAAGTAGCTAAACCAATTGGAGTTGTAGCAGCAATAACTCCTTGTACAAATCCAATAGTTACACCTATGAGTAATGCTATGTTTGCATTAAAGGGAAGAAATGCAATTATTATAACACCACATCATAAAGCAATTGGATGTAGTACTAAGACTGTTGATATGATTAATGAAGAATTAGAAAAAATAGGAGCACCAGAAAATCTAATACAAATACTTGACCAACAATCAAGAGAAAATACGAGAAATTTAATTTCATCAGCAGATGTAGTAATTGCTACTGGTGGAATGGGAATGGTAAGAGCTGCATATTCAAGTGGAAAACCAGCTCTTGGTGTAGGAGCAGGAAATGTCCAATGTATTATAGACAGAGATGTAGATATTAAAGAAGCAGTACCTAAAATCATAGCTGGAAGAATATTTGATAATGGTATAATTTGCTCAGGTGAGCAATCAGTGATAGTGGCAGAAGAAATGTTTGATAAAGTAATGGATGAATTTGAAAGTAACAAAGGATTTATAGTTAGAGATAATGCACAAAAAGAAGCTTTTAGAAATGCCATGTTTGTGAATAAATCTATGAATAAAGATGCAGTAGGACAATCAGTTCATGCAATCGCAAACATTGCAGGAGTTGAAATACCAAAAGATACAAAAATAATAGTAATAGAAGCAGATGGACCAGGTGAAGAAGACATACTTGCAAAAGAAAAAATGTGTCCAGTTATATCTGCATATAAGTATAAAGACTTTGAAGAAGGAGTAGCTATTGCAAAAGCAAATCTAAATGTAGAAGGAAAAGGACATAGTGTATCTATACATTCAAATACAATTAAGAACATAGAATATGCAGGAGAAAATATAGAAGTATCAAGATTTGTAATTAATCAATGTTGTGCTACAAGTGCTGGAGGAAGCTTCTTTAATGGTCTTGCACCTACAAATACCTTAGGTTGTGGTTCTTGGGGAAATAATAGTATTTCTGAAAATCTTGACTACAAACATTTAATTAATATTTCTAGAATTGCTTATTATATGCCAGAAAATGAAGTACCTACAGATGAAGAACTTTGGGGATAAAATTCAAATATAAAAAAGTATTCATTCTAAATTAAAATAGAAATATATTTTAATTTAGAATGAATCTAAACTAAAAATGAATTTAATTTAAAATATTGAAGTAAATTTAGAAGATTGAAAGACGAACAAAAGAAGGAAGTATTATAAATTAACATAAATAAAAATTATTATAAAAGAGAAGGAGTGGTTTTATTATGGCATTAATGACAGGAGCTCAATATATTGAAAGTTTGAGAAAATTAAATACTAAAGTTTATATGTTTGGTGAAGAGGTTAAAAATTGGGTTGACCATCCAATGATTAGACCATCTATAAATTGTGTAGCAGCTACTTATGATTTGGCACATGACCCAGAATATGCAGATTTAATGACAGTTACTTCAAATATTACAGGAGAAAAAATAAATAGATTTGGTCATCTTCATCAAAGTACTGATGATTTGATAAAAAAAGTTAAAATGCAAAGACTATGTGGTCAAAAAACAGCTTCTTGTTTTCAAAGATGTGTAGGTATGGATGCTTTTAATGCGGTATATTCAACAACATTTGAGTGCGACAAAGCGCATGGAACTAATTATCATGATAATTTTGTAAAATACTTAACTTATATACAAGAAAACGATTTAGTAGTTGATGGAGCTATGACTGACCCTAAGGGAGATAGAGCATTATCACCTAGTGCTCAACCTGACCCAGATATGTTCCTTCACATAGTTGAAAGAAGAGAAGATGGAATAGTGGTAAGAGGAGCAAAAGCACATCAAACTGGTTCAATAAATTCACATGAACATCTTATAATGCCTACTATAAGCATGACTGAAGCAGATAAAGACTATGCTGTATCATTTGCAGTTCCTTCAGATGCTGAAGGTGTGTTTATGATTTATGGAAGACAATCTTGTGATACTAGAAAATTAGAAGAGGGAGCAGATGTTGACTTAGGAAATAAAGAGTTTGGAGGTCAAGAAGCTCTAGTAGTATTTGATAATGTATTTGTTCCAAATGATAGAATCTTCTTATGCGGAGAGTGGGATTTCTCTGGTATGTTGGTAGAAAGATTTGCTGGATATCATAGACAAAGTTATGGTGGATGTAAAGTTGGAGTAGGTGATGTAATAATAGGAGCAGCAGCTTTAGCAGCTGATTACAATGGAGCAAACAAAGCTTCTCATATAAAAGATAAATTAATAGAAATGACTCACCTTAATGAAAGCTTATATTGTTGTGGTATAGCATGTTCATCAGAAGGACATAAGACAGAGGCTGGAAACTATCAAATAGATTTACTTCTTGCAAATGTATGTAAACAAAATGTAACTAGATTCCCTTATGAAATAGTGAGACTTGCAGAAGATATAGCTGGTGGGCTTATGGTTACTATGCCTTCAGAAAAAGACTTCAAGTCAGATTTAAAAGTTGGAACAAGTGGAATGACAATAGGTGAAGTATGTAATAAATATTTTAAAGCTTCTTCAGTAGCTTCAACAGAAGAAAGAATGAGAATATTAAGATTCTTAGAAAATATATGTCTTGGCTCATCTGCTGTTGGTTATAGAACTGAGTCAATGCATGGAGCAGGTTCACCACAGGCACAAAGAATAATGATTTCAAGACAAGGAAATATAAATCAGAAGAAAGAATTAGCTAAGACAATTGCAGGAATAAAAAAAGAAAAAGCTCTAAATTTATAAAAAGTTAATATATAAAAAAGTTGATATATAAATGGGAAAATATATTGACTTATACTAATTAATGAAAAAATATATCGTATAAGAATGATTATAAAGTAGTAGTTTGAGTTATAAAAAGAGATTTTAGAAGGAGAATTTACACATGACCTGTGGAGTTAGATTTTGTGGGGGCTGTAACCCTAGATACGAAAGAGGGAAGGCTCTAGCAATAATCAAAGAGCACTTCAATGGTAGAGTAGATTTTAGCGTAGCAGAAGAAGATGTAGAATATGATTTATTACTTATAATTGGAGGATGCACAACTTTATGTGCATCCTACCAACAATATAAAGTTAAGAAATCATATATTAAAATTTGGGATTTTAGTCATATAGAAAGAGCTATAAATATAATAGAATCAGCGATTTGTGAGGCTTAAATAAGAGTTAGATGGGGTGATTTCATTGAATTGGCGAGAATTGTATCAAAGTAAGTTATGTACTGCTATAGAGGCTGTAAAGCATATTAAAGATGGGGATACAGTAGTATTTGCACATTGTGTAGGTGAGCCACCTGCACTAGTAGAGGCAATGATTGAAAATGCAAAACAGTATAAAAATGTTGAGATTAAGCATATGGTAAGTCTAGGCAGTGGTGGATATACTGGTGAGGGAATGGAAACTCACTTTAGAGTAAATCCAATGTTTGTAAGTGGAAATGTAAGAAAGGCAATTGAAAATGGAGATGGAGATTTTACTCCTGCATTCTTTCATGAAGTACCAAAATTAATTAGAGAGAAAAGATTAAAATGTGATGTTGTTTTAGCTCAGGTAACTCCACCAGATGAACATGGGTATTGTAGCCTAGGAACATCAGTTGATTATACTTATGAAGCTATTAAAACTGCTAAAACAGTAATTGTTCAAGTAAATGACCAATTTCCTAGAACTTATGGTGAAGTAGTTCATGTATCAGAGTTTGACTATATAGTTGAAAAGTCACAACCTTTATATGAACTGCAACCTGCTAAGATTGGAGAAGTAGAAGAAGCAATAGGTAAAAATTGTGCTTCTCTAATTGAAGATGGTTCTACTTTACAACTTGGAATTGGTGGAATTCCAGATGCAGTTATGCTATTTTTAACAGATAAAAAAGATTTAGGAATTCATTCAGAAATGATTTCAGATGGAACCCTAGCTCTCTATGAAAAAGGTGTTATAAATGGTAAATATAAAAATGTTGATAAAGAAAAAATGACAGTTACATTTTTAATGGGAACTAAAAAATTATATGATTTTGCTAATAATAACCCAGTAGTTGAAGTGAAACCTGTAGACTATGTAAATCATCCAGCAGTTATAATGAAACAACATAAAATGGTGTCTATAAATTCTGCTATACAAGTTGATTTGATGGGACAGGTAGTTGCAGAGGCAATGGGTCTTAGACAATTTAGTGGAGTTGGAGGTCAAGTTGACTTCATACGTGGAGTATCTATGGGAGAAGATGGAAAGGCAATTATAGCAATGCCTTCAATAACTACAAAAAAAGATGGGACAGTAATTTCAAAAATTGTCTCTATTGTGGATGAAGGTGCTCCTATAACAACATCTAGAAATGATATTGACTATGTTGTAACTGAGTATGGTATAGCAGAACTAAAAGGGAAATCTCTTAGAGAAAGGGCAAGAAATTTAATCAATATTGCTCATCCAAGTGTAAGAGAAAATCTAGCATTAGAGTTTGAAAAAAGATTTAAGGAGAAATATTAATAGTAGAGGGGTGTTAAGTATGGAAGCACTTAGAGTAGTTCCAAAAATATTTTATTTTGATACATTTAAAGAATTCAATGAAGAATTTAAAATAGGAAAAAATGATTTAGTAATTACAAATGAATTTATATATGAACCATATATGAAGCCTCTTGGAATAGATACCAATCTAATTTTCCAAGAAAAATTTGGAACAGGTGAACCATCTGATGAAATGATAGATTCTATGACAAAAGAAATGAAGAAATACAATTTCGATAGAATTATCGCTTTTGGAGGAGGTACAATAGTTGATATATGCAAGATATTAGCACTTGATGTTCCAGAGAAGTCTATTGACTTATTTGAAGGAGAAGTAGCACCTAAAAAAGTAAAAGAATTGGTGGTAGTTCCTACAACATGTGGTACAGGAAGTGAAGTAACAAATGTAGCCATTGCAGAGTTAAAATCTAAGCATACTAAAAAGGGTCTTGCAGTAGAAGAAACTTATGCAGATTATGCAGTATTAATTCCAGAGTCAGTAAAAGGATTGCCTTATAAATTTTTTGTAACAAGTTCAGTGGACGCTCTTATACATGCTATTGAGTCTTATCTATCTCCAAAAGCAAGTCCATTTACAGAAATATATTCTTTACAGGCTATAAAAATGATTATGGATGGATATAAAAAGATTGTGGATAAAGGAGAAGAAGAGAGATTCAATCATCTTAAGGACTTTGTACTTGCATCAAACTATGCAGGAATTGCTTTTGGAAATGCTGGTTGTGCAGCAGTGCATGCTTTATCTTATTCGATAGGTGCAGCTTTCCATGTTGCACATGGGGAAGCAAATTATCAGTTCTTTACTGAAGTATTTAAGATGTACTCTAGAAAAAATCCTAATGGAAAGATTACGCAATGTACAAAAATTTTAGCAGATGCTCTTGAATGTGACTCTAATTGTGACGTTTATGGAGAATTAGAGAAATTCTTAAACAAATTAATAACTAAGAAAGCTCTAAGAGAGTATGGAATGGTAGAAAGTCAGATAGATGAATTTACTGATAGTACGATAGCCAATCAACAGAGATTACTTGCCAATAATTATGTAGAACTTAGTAGAGAAGAAATAAGAGAGATATTTGCAAATCTTTATTAATATAATTTTTTATTTGGATTAAGTATAGATGAGATAAATAATGATAATTATATAAATATAAAAAATGAGAGGGCTTAAATTTACTTAAAATTAAGTTCTCTTATTTTTGTATAGCATTAAATGTAAGTACATTTTTAGTTAGAAAATGTACTTACATTTAAGTCTATTACTTTATTTGAAATAATTTGTAGAATTTCAAATTCCTTGACAGTAATAAGTAAGTAATTGTATAATCAAACTGAAATATAATAATAATATTAGTAAAAATGAAAGGATATAAATCATGTATAAACCAGAGAATTTTTCTAAAAAATCTGTATTAATAAATTCGTTTTTAAGTAAGTTTTTGAAGATAATTGGATGGGGTCTAGTAGGCTTATTTACACTATCAGCCTTAGTATTGTCAACTATTTCAATTATAATTGGATGGGCAGTTATACTTCCTATTCAAGTATGTGCTTTATTCTTAATAATAGGTGGAGTTTGTATTTTTAAAGGTAAAAGATTAGGAGACCAAATTTCTCGTTATAAAAAATACTGTACAATCATAAGTAATAAAAATATTATTCCAGTAGAACTTATTGCAGAAAGTACATCTAAATCACTAAAATTTATAATAAAAGATGTGCAAAAGATGATAGATAAAAATTACTTTATAAATACTTATATTGATAAAAGAAATAATCAAATTGTATTGACAAATGAAGATGGAGTTCCACCAACATATGAAGATGTAGTATATGAAGTTGAAGAAGATGAAGTTGAGAATAGCAATGAAGCTGATATGATTATTAAAAAGGGAATGGACTATTTGAGACAAATAAAAGAGGCTAATGAAAATATTAAATCAGAATCAATGTGCAAGAAAATTATACAAGTAGAAGATGTTACAAGTAAAATATTTGATGTTGTAAAACATGACCCATCAAAACTTATTCAGATACAAAAATTTATGGATTATTATATTCCAACTACTTTAAAGCTTTTAAATTCATATCATACATTGGAAGAACAAGGAATAGACAGAGAAAATATAACAACAACTATGGAAAGCATTGAAAGTACAATGAGTACAATTGTAGTGGCTTTTGAAAACCAACTGGATTCTCTATTTGAGGATGAAGCTATTGACATATCTACAGATATTACTGTTTTAGAAAATATGTTAGTTCAAGAGGGATTAACAGGTGGAAAGTTTTAACTGTAATATAAAAAATATTCTGTTATTTTTGAACAGTTAAGTAGTTATGAAGGATAAAAATATGTAAGATATAAGTATATAATTAGTACTTTATGAAGGAAGAGGAGAGAACTATAGAATGAATAATTTAGATGATATACCAGTTATGCCAACACTAACACTTGACCCATTTGGTGAAGAAACAAAAACAAATGATATAAATAATTCTGACCTATTAATGAAAAAGAATGAAAAAGACCCAGAAGAAGAAAAACTATCAGAAGCTGAGCGTAAAATGGTAAAAGAGTTTGCAGAAAAAATAGATATTACAAATACAAATATGATTTTGCAATATGGAGCTGGGGCTCAAAAAAAGGTAGCGGGATTTTCGGAAACCGCTTTAAAGAGTGTTAAAACTAGAGATTTAGGCGAAGTTGGTGATATGCTTACAAATCTAGTTACTGATTTAAAATCATTCTCAGCTGACGAAAAAGAACAAGGTGGTTTTTTAGGAATTTTTAAAAAGGCAAATAATAAAATTTCAAATTTAAAAACTAAGTATGATAGCGCAGAAGTAAATGTAGACAAAGTAAGTAAAGAACTTCAAAAGCATCAAGTTAAAATATTGAAAGATATAGCAATGCTTGATAAAATGTATGAATTAAACTTAGCTTATTCAAAAGAGCTTACAATGTATATTATAGCAGGGAAACAAAAGCTAAAAGATATGAAAGAAATTGAGATGCCAAAATTAAGAGAAAGAGCAAGTCTGTCTGGTTCAACAGAAGATGCTCAATCTGTAAACGATATGGTTTCACTTTGTGACAGATTTGAAAAGAAGATTCATGACTTAGAATTAACTAGAATGGTATCACTTCAAATGGCTCCACAGATAAGATTGGTTCAAAATAGCAATAATCTAATGGCAGAAAAAATTCAATCTACTATAGTAAATACTATTCCATTGTGGAAAAATCAAATAGTACTTGCTCTTGGAATATCTCATTTGAATCAAGCTATGAAAGCACAGCGTGAAGTTAGTAATATGACAAATGAACTTCTACTAAAGAATGCAGAGACATTGAAAATGGGAACAATAGAAACAGCCAAAGAATCAGAAAGAGGAATTGTAGATATAGATACAATTAAGAAAACTAATCAATCTTTAATATCAACTATTGATGAAGTAGTTAAGATACAAAATGATGGTAGAATAAAGAGACAGGAAGCAGAAGTTGAATTATCAAAAATAGAAAATGAACTTAAAAGTAAGCTTCTTGAATTTACAGTTAAATAATAACTCATAAATAATAGCTTATATTAAAATAAAAAGTGTAGTTGATTTTACAATTAACTACACTTTTGTTTATATTATAAGTTTCTGTTATCTTTTAGCATAACATCATGAGCTCCACCTTCAACGATACTAGTAGAAGATACAAGTGTTAGCTTAGCATTTTTTTGAAGTTCAGGGATACTAAGAGCACCACAGTTGCACATAGTAGAACGAACCTTACTTAGAGAAAGTGTCACATTGTCTTTTAAAGAACCAGCATAAGGAACATAAGAGTCAACACCTTCTTCAAAAGAAAGTTTCTTATCTCCACCAAGGTCATATCTTTGCCAGTTTCTAGCACGTGCAGAACCTTCTCCCCAATACTCTTTCATGTAACTACCATTTATATTAACCTTATTAGTTGGACTCTCATCAAAACGAGAGAAATATCTACCAAGCATTATAAAATCAGCACCCATAGCTAAGGCTAAAGTTATATGATGGTCATAAACAATACCACCATCAGAACAAATTGGAATGTAAATACCTGTTTTTTCAAAGTATTCATCTCTAGCTTGAGCAACTTCAATTATAGAAGTAGCTTGTCCACGTCCTATACCTTTTTGTTCACGAGTGATACATATAGAACCACCACCAATACCAACTTTAACGAAGTCAGCACCAGCTTCAGCAAGGTAAAGGAATCCTTCACGGTCAACTACATTCCCAGCTCCAACCTTAACTGTATCACCGTATTTTTCACGAATAAAATCAAGAGTTATTTTTTGCCACTCAGAAAAACCTTCTGAAGAGTCTATACATAAAACATCAGCACCAGCTTCAACTAAAGCAGGAACACGCTCAGCAAAGTCTCTAGTATTGATACCAGCTCCAACTACATATCTTTTAGAAGAATCTAAAAGTTCAAGTGGATTTTCTTTATGAGAAGAGTAATCTTTACGGAATACCATATATACAAGATTACCATTGTCATCAAGTACAGGAAGAGAATTAAGCTTATGGTCCCATATAATATTGTTTGCTTCTTTTAAAGTAACATCTTTGTTAGCATAAACTATGGACGACATAGGAGTCATAAACTCACTAACTTTAGTGTCTAAGTCCATACGACTTATACGATAATCACGACTTGCAACAATACCTAATAATTTACCAGTTGAAGTACCATCTTCAGTAACTGCAACCGTAGAATGACCAGTTCTCTCTTTTAGTTCAAGTATGTCTTTTAATGTATTGTCAGGTTTAATATTTGAATCACTCACAACAAATCCAGCTTTATGAGATTTAACACGTGCTACCATAGCAGCTTCACTTTCAATAGATTGAGAACCATATATAAATGAGATGCCACCTTCTTTAGCAAGTGCAATAGCCATCTTGTCATCAGAAACAGATTGCATAATAGCAGAAGTTAAAGGTATATTCATATGAATATCTGCTTCCTCGCCCTTTTTAAATTTAGTAACAGGTGTTTTTAAACTTACATTAGCAGGTATACAGTCAGTAGAAGAGAAACCTGGTACAAGTAGGTATTCACTGAAAGTATGTGATGGTGTATCAAAATAAAACGCCATTTTTTAATCACTCCTTATATTTTTATACTTTATTATAATTGATAGTATTAATTATAACTTATTCTTTAATTTTATTAAAGTATTTTGTCAGATATTGAGATTTTTGAAAAATTTAAACTATTTTAACTGAATCTGTTTAATATATGTTGCTTTATACAATCAAACTGTATATTAAATAATGTTTTATTTAAGGTGGTAGCTAATTTGAAGTTAATTCTTATTATATAATATCTTACATTATGTCTATATACTCCTGTTGTTAATATTAAGTATATAGTATTTTTTATTGAAAGTATAAGTCAATTAAATCTATATTAGTATGTCCAAAAGTGTCCCTAAAAAATTTATTTCATTAAATTCTTAATTTAAAATACTACATAAATAAAATTAAACAAAAACTAAAGTGACAAATGTCATTATCTTAAGTGACATAGAAACGATTTCTTAAAGTTGTTACTATAAAATATAAACTCTATAATAAAAGTATAACAAAAGGGAATCATATCGATATAGAATATAATTCAAATGGAGGTAAAATTATGAGCAGTTCTAATCAATCGACAATAAAGACATCTATACAGCGAGTAGGAAAGTTTTTAAGTGGGATGGTAATGCCAAATATAGGAGCTTTTATAGCATGGGGTCTTATAACAGCATTATTTATACCAACAGGGTGGATGCCAAATGAAAAATTAAGTACTATAGGCGATCCGATGATAAAATATCTTTTACCACTATTGATAGCATATACTGGTGGTAAAGCTATAGCAGGGCAAAGAGGCGGAGTAATAGGTGCAGCAGCAGCGATGGGAGTAATCGTTGGAGCTGATATACCAATGTTTATTGGAGCAATGATAATGGGACCATTTGCAGGATGGGTAATCAAGAAGTTTGATAAACTTGTAGATGGTAAAATACCAACAGGATTTGAGATGTTAGTAAATAACTTTTCAATAGGTATAATAGGTATGCTTCTTGCAATATTAGGTTTTTATGCAATTGGACCAGCTATAGTAGCAGGTACAGCTCTTATAGAATCAGGAGTGCAATTTATAGTTAGCAAAAGTTTATTACCTTTAGTTTCGGTATTTATAGAGCCTGGAAAGGTACTGTTCTTAAACAATGCAATAAATCATGGTATATTAGGTCCTATAGGTATAGCTGAAGCAAAAGAAGCAGGTAAATCTATAATGTTCTTATTAGAAAGTAACCCTGGACCAGGTTTAGGTGTTCTATTAGCATATTGGATGTTTAGTAGAGGAAGTGTAAAACAATCAGCACCAGGAGCAGTAATAATACATTTCCTTGGTGGTATCCATGAAATTTACTTCCCATATATATTAATGAATCCAGTTTTAATATTAGCTACAATGGCAGGTGGAGCAGCAGGAATATTAACTTTTTCAATATTAGGAGCTGGACTTGTAGCAGCACCATCACCAGGAAGTATATTTGCACTTATGGCACTAGCACCAAAAGGAGGATTACTTCCAGTATTAGCAGGGGTTGCAGTTGCGACAGTTGTATCATTCTTAGTGGCAGCACCATTTGTTAAGAGAGCTTCAGCAAACCAAAGTGAAGAAGATGGTACTTTAGAAGAAGCTAAAGCAAAGATGAGTGATATGAAATCTGCAAGCAAAAGTTCAGAACAAAAAGTTAAAGAAAAGCAACTTGAATTAAATGAAATTAAGAAGATTGTATTTGCATGTGATGCAGGAATGGGTTCTAGTGCAATGGGAGCTTCTAGATTTAAAAATAGAATAAAAAACTTGAATTTAGATATAGAAATTACAAATTCATCTGTTGATAATC
Source organism: Clostridioides sp. ES-S-0048-02 (assembly GCF_020658495.1). NCBI lineage: Bacteria > Bacillati > Bacillota > Clostridia > Peptostreptococcales > Peptostreptococcaceae > Clostridioides > Clostridioides sp. ES-S-0048-02. The sequence continues at coordinate 107,977 of NZ_JACVWH010000007.1, read as the reverse complement.
TTCCAGATGATACACAAATAGTAGTAACTCACAACACATTAGTTGAAAGAGTTGCCAAAAACAATTCAAATGTTGAGATAGTATCAATAAATAACTTTTTAAATGACCCCAATTTAGATATACTGTTTAAAAGATTAGAATCTAAATAAAAAATAAAAAGTACCACTGATTAGGAGTGGATGATTTGAAAAAAAAGAAGATTACATCTAGACAAAAAAAGATAATACTCATGATAGTAGAAAATTCTAAAAAAAATATTCCAATAACTGTTTCTGAAATTGCAGGAGAGTTAGAGTTAAGCTCAAGAACTGTACTTAGAGATATGTCAGGAATTGAAAAATGGTTTGATGAAAATGATTTTAATTTTGTAAAAAAACCAGGTGTAGGTTTGATTTTAGAAGAGAATACAGAAAATCAAAATTTTATAATTGAGTTGTTAGAAGAGGAAAAAATAGAAAAAGAATATAACAAAGAAGAAAGAAACTTAATTATATTATCAAAGCTACTAGTTTCTAATGAGCCAGTAAAATCTTACTACTTTGCAAAAATATTAAAGGTATCTGAAGGAGTACTAAATAATGATTTTGCACTAGCAAGTGAATGGTTAGAAAGATTTGATATTGAGCTTATTAGAAAACCAGGGCTTGGTGTGTATCTCAAAGGTCAGGAAAAAAACTTTAGAGAAGCATATGTAAACCTTATATATGACTCATTTAATGAAAAAGAAATATTGGATATGGTCAGAAATATAAGTGAGAATATACAAACTGATAAAGCAATAGAGATTTTAAGTGAAAATAGACTTTTAAATTTAATGGACAAGTGCATAATAAGAAAAGTTGAAAGTACATTAACAAAGAAGCTTTCAGAGTTAGATGTAAATTTAGCTGATAGTGCATATATAGGGATTGTAGTTCATATTTCATTAGCTTTACAGAGGATAAAAAATGGTGAAAATATAACTATGGAGAAAGATTTTCTAAAGGAATTATCTTTAACCGAAGAGTTTAAATTAGCTCAGGAAATCGTAAAAGGTATGGCAGTTGATTTTAGTATGGATATACCATTAGATGAAGTTGGATATATAACTATGCACATTAGAGGTGCAAAGCAAAGGTCATCTTCAAGTCATAAAGAGTTAAACTTAGATGACATAGAAGTAATGGACATTACAAATAAAATGATAGATTTGGCAGAAGATGAATTTAAGATAAGTCTTAAAAATGATGAAAGATTATTTAAAGACCTAGCAAACCATCTGGGACCTTCCATAAACAGATTGAATATGGGACTAGAAATAAGAAATCCCCTTTTAGAAGAAATAAAAACTAAGTATTCATATGCTTATAATGGAGTCGAAAAGGTTTCTAAAGTCATAAAAGATAAGCTAAATATAAATTCAATACCTGAATCTGAAATAGGATATATTGCAATGCATTTTGCATCAGCCATAGAAAAAAATCTAATGATGCATGCTAATATAAATATTGTTGTAGCATGTCCTACTGGAATAGGAACTTCAAGGTTTTTATCGACTAAAATTGAAAATAAATTTCCAAATCTAAATATACTTGAAACTATTTCAGCTATAAACATAGATGAGGAATATTTAAAAGAAAAAGAAGTCGATTTAATTGTATCTACAGTAGAATTAAATACAAACTTAGATTAAATATGTGTAGGTCCATTTATGAGTTCAGATGATGAGCTGATAATCAAAGAAAAAATAAAGTCTATAGCTCAAAACAAATTAATGGATTTAAAAGTAAAAGATGATACTAAAAATAAAAATAAAGTATATGAACAGATAACAGAAAGTATGAACATAGGAAGAGATATTCTTCAGTTTTTAGATGAAATTCAATTTAAAAAATTTAAAAGTAAAAACTTAGATGAACTTATTATGGATTCATCAAAAATATTTGTAAAATCTAGTGAAGATGTAATATCTATAAAAGAATCATTAGAAGAAAGATTAAAAATATCAATTCCATATATAGAAGAATCAAGGATTTTATTATTACACTGTATGAGTGAAAGAATAGATATTATGAAGTTAGCAATAATAAGATTAGAAAATAACATAAAGCTAAATTCTAAGGAAGAAATTGAGAATGTGGTTTTTATGTTACTTCCTAAAGATTCACCAAATTATCAAAGACAAATAATGAGTGAAGTAAGTGGCTCATTAATAGATAATTTTGTTTTTACTAATAAAATAAACAAATTTTCTATACAAGAGATGACATTAGAAATAAAAGATATAGTTTTTAATTTTTATACAAATAAATTAAAAACATTAATAGATAAATAAAATTTACATTAAAAAAAGGAAGGTTGATATTATGAGTAAAGTATTAAATGAGAATAATATATTTTTAGGATTAGATAGTGTTTCAAAGGAAGAAGCTATAACTTTAGCAGGAAGAAAACTATTTGAAAATGGATATGTAAAAGAAGAATATATACCAGCAATGTTGGAAAGAGAAAAGGTAATGACTACATACATGGGCATGGGTGTTGCTATTCCACATGGTGTAAATGAAGCGAAAAAAGAAATATTATCTTCTGGAATAGTTATACTACAATTCCCTAATGGTATAGATTTTGATGGAGAAAAGGCATATTTATTAATAGGAATAGCTGGTGTTGGAGATGAGCATTTAGAGATACTATCTAATATAGCAATAGTTTTAGATGATGATTTAACAGAGAGACTAAAAAATTCAAATGACAAACAAGCTTTTATGGAAGCTTTTGCCAACTAATCTTAGGAGGAACTTAAAATGAAAAAGGCAATCCAATTTGGAGCAGGAAATATTGGAAGAGGATTTATTGGAGGTTTGTTAGTTAAGTCAGGTTATCATGTTGTATTTGCTGATGTTAATGAAGAAATATTAAATTCAATAAATAAAGATAAAAAATATACTATACACATAAGAGATGTAGAATGTGTAGATGAGATAATTGACAATATAAGTGCAGTTTCATCTATAAAAGAAGAAATAATAGATGAGATTGTAGAAGCTGAAATAATAACTACAGCAGTTGGCCCTTTGGTTTTAACTAAAATAGCCCCTACAATTGCTAGAGGTATAAAAACTAGAAAAGAAAAAGGATTAACAAATAATTTAAATATAATAGCTTGTGAAAATGCAATATATGCAAGTTCTTCTTTAAAAGAGGAAATACTTAAGTGTCTAAATAAAGAAGAAGAAGACTATTTAGAGAGCTATATTGGTTTCCCTAACTGTTCAGTTGACAGAATAGTTCCTCCTGGTAAAAATGAGAATCCTCTTGATGTAACTGTTGAAAATTTTTATGAGTGGAATGTTGAAAAGCAAGGATTTAAAGGAGAAATACCTAATATAGTTGGAATGAATTTAGCTGATAACCTTATGGCTTATATAGAACGTAAGTTATTTACACTAAATACAGGCCATGCTATAACTGCTTATATAGGGTACTTAAAGGGATACAAAACAATAGAAGAAAGTATAAATGATGAATATATTTGCAATATAGTGAAAAATGCAATGACAGAAAGTGGAGAAGGATTAATTAAAAAATATAATTTTGATTCAGAAGCACATTATAAATATATTGATAAGATTTTAAATAGATTTAAAAATCCATATCTTAATGATGATGTAGTCAGAGTTGGAAGAGAGCCACTTAGAAAATTAAGTGATAAAGATAGATTGATTAAACCTCTAATGACTGCAAAATCATATGGCTTAACAGTTGATAACTTAATTCTTGGAATAGGTGCAGCACTTCATTATAACAATAGTGAAGATGCTCAAAGTGTAGAATTACAAGAACTAATAAAGTCTAATGGAGTAAAAAAAGCTATTGCTAAAATAGCTAATATAAACAAGGATGAAGTACTTCTAGATAATATAGAAAAAAGTTATATCTTTATGGAAAATCTATAAGTTTACTTAAAAAGGTTGAATTTTGTCAAGTAACTAGTGAATGTTTTATTCTACACAGTTTGAATTATTTGTTGAATAATAGAGAATTATAATATATAATTAAAAAGAATAAATTAATATGTTTACCTGTATACTTTTGATAATATGGTTCAAATGTTTCTACTAAGCTACCAATAATAGCTTAACTACAGGAGTGAAGATGATATAGTTTATACTTATTTTAAATTATATATTAAGTTGGTTACTTTGAATTTTAAGCTCCTGTCTATGATATAGACAGGAGCTTTTTTAGTATTCTAAGATAAAATACAAGCAATGCAGAGAGTAAAATTAAAGAGAATATAATTTTTTTTATTAAGATTAATATAATTTAGAAAGGTTTAGGTGGGAGTACAATGAAGGCTTTAGAGGAAAAGATATTAAGAGAAGGTAGTGTTTCAGGAAATGATATACTAAAAGTCGATAGTTTTTTAAATCATCAAATTGATGTAGCTTTTTTAAATGAAATAGGAAAAGAATTTAAAGAGAGATTTACTGGAGAAAAGGTAGATAAAATATTTACAATAGAGGCTTCAGGAATAGCTATAGCATCAATTGTTTCACAATACTTTGACAATGCACCTGTAGTTTTTGCGAAAAAATCAGAATCTAAAAACTTAGATACTGATGTGTATGAAACTAATGTATATTCATTTACTAAGGCAAAAGAATATGCAGTAAAAGTTTCTAAAAAGTATATAAACGAAGGTGAAAACATATTGGTAGTAGATGATTTTTTAGCTAATGGAAGAGCCGCTCTTGGTCTTAAAGATTTAATTGAACAAGCAAATGCAAACTTAGTTGGAGTAGGGATTGTTATTGAAAAAGGATTCCAAGCTGGAGGAGCACTTTTAAAGGCCAATGATGTAAGATTAGAATCTTTAGCAGTAGTTGAATCTATAGATAATGGAACTGTAAAATTTAGATAATTTATGATATTATATACTTGTGTTTAGCACATATTCTAATTATGGAGGATTTTTTAAATGAGATTTTTTATAGACACAGCTAATATTGAAGAAATAAAGGAAGCAAATGATTTAGGTGTAATATGTGGAGTTACTACAAATCCATCTCTAATAGCTAAAGAAGGTAGAGATTTTATAGAAGTAGTTAAGGAAATCAGTGAGATAGTAGATGGACCAATAAGTGCAGAAGTAATAAGTTTAGAGCACAAGGGTATGATAGAAGAAGCAGAAAAATTATCTAAGATACATAAAAATATAGTTATAAAAATACCTATGACAGCAGAAGGTTTAAAGGCAGTAAAAGTATTATCTAGTAAAGGTATAAAAACTAATGTTACACTTATATTCTCTGCTGGGCAAGCTCTTTTAGCTGCTAGAGCTGGAGCTACATATGTAAGTCCTTTTGTTGGAAGATTAGACGATATATCACAAAATGGTCTTGATTTAATTGAAGAAATTGTTGACATCTTCAGTGTAAATAGTATTGAGTCTCAAATAATAGTTGCTAGTGTTAGAAATCCAATACATGTTTTACAAGCTGCTAGAATGGGAGCTGATATAGCAACAGTTCCTCTTAAAGTTATAAACCAAATGATTAAGCATCCTTTGACAGACAAAGGAATAGATAGCTTTATGAAGGATTGGGAAGGTGCTTCTTTAAAATTATAATCATATAATTATGGTTATAATTTTAATAGAAGTTCTTATGGAAATTCTAAGTAATAAGGCTAGGCTATTTTGCCTAGTCTTATTTTGGTGTATAATATATTGAAATAAACTAAAATTTAAAGTAAGGAGGCGAAATATGGATAAAATATTAAGAGAGATACAAAGAGAAGACAAGAAAAATCCATACACTGACCAAGAACTTGCTGAAATATTAAATGTAGCTAGGTCTGAAGTAATAGCGGTTAGAAAAAAGAATAATATTTTAGATTCAAGAGAAAGAAGAAAACAAATATTAATAAAGGATATATCTAAGATTGTAAATGAAAATCCTCAAATGTCTGAAAGAAAAATAACTGAAATTTTAACCGAAAATGGCTATAATATATCAAGAAGTGCAGTATCAAAATTACTAAAAGAAGAAAACTTAAGTCAATCGAAAGCTGAAATAAAAGATAAAGAACTAGTATCATCTGGAAAACATGTAAAAGTTAGTAAAGCTGTAGAAGAAGATGGGTTTGAAGAATTAATAGGTATAAAAGGCAGTTTGAAAGAAAAAGTAAACCTAGCTAAATCAGCAATAATGTATCCTCCTAATGGTCTTCATACTATAATATATGGAGAAACAGGTGTAGGTAAGAGTGAGTTAGCTACATGTATGTACAAATATGCTGTGAAAAATAATATCAAAGAAGAAAATAGTCCATTCATAGTATTTAACTGTGCAGATTATGCAGAAAATCCTAATCTATTGATAGCTCAGCTATTTGGAGTAGTAAAAGGTGCATACACAGGTGCAGATGCAAATAGAGAGGGTCTTGTAGAGCAAGCCAATAATGGAATTTTGTTTTTGGATGAAATTCATAGATTACCTGCTGCTGGTCAAGAGATATTATTTTCTTTAATAGATAGAGGTGAATTTAGGAGGTTAGGAGAGAGTAGTTCTAATAGAAAGGCAAATGTTCTCATAATAAGTGCTACAACAGAAAATCCAGATTCTAATTTACTTCAAACATTTAGAAGACGTATACCAATGGTAATAAACTTACCAAATATGAGTGAAAGACCAAAATCTGAAAGATATGAAATAATAATAAAATTCTTTGAAAGAGAAGCAAAAAGAGTAAATAAAAACTTTATAATAACTAAAGAAGTGATGTGTGCACTTATGAATTATAAATGTACTGGGAATATAGGACAGTTAAAGAGTGATATACAAGTAACTTGTGCTAGAGCTTTTAGTAAGGCAATATTTTCTAGTGACAAGGTAATTATAGATTTAGATAGCTTGAGAGATTATATAAAAAGTGGATACTATGATTGTAATTGTGAAGATGAAAAGTATTCTGAGTTTTCAGTTGAAGATATATATATAGATATTAGTGAATTAGTAAGTGGGAAAAATAGAATTTTGTCTGATAATGAGATAAGTGAAATATACAATTATGCAGAAAAAGAATTAAAGGTTCTAGAAAGTAAGTGTTTTTCAGAAGAAGAGTTAAAAAATGCATTTATAGAAAAGTTAGACAATAAATTTAATGCTATTAAAAACAATAAAAACTTGTCTGATAGAAGAAGTCGAATAGACTGGGGTGGACAGTTAAAAGAATCCACACTAGAGATAATGGACAAAGTAATTGTATTTATTAAAGAGCAGTTTAAGCATGTAAATCAGGGGCTGTATTTAGCTTTAGCAATTCATATTGAGCATGCTATAGATAGAATAAGAGATGGAAAAACTATAATAAATCCAAGTTTGGATAAGATAAAAGCATCAATGCCAATGGAATATGAATTATCCAGATATGTAATGGGAATAGTGGAAGATTTAACACAAGTTACATTCCCAGAGGATGAACTTGGATATTTAGCATATTATATAAATAAATTTTGTTACAATGAAGAAAGTATAAAAGATAAAGTAAAAGTAGTTATAGTTACGCATGGTAAAGTTGGAATTGAAATGTCTAATGTTGTAAATCACATTCTTGGTATAGAATGTACACTGGGTATAGAAATAGCACTTACAGATTCACCAGCAGAAGGAATAGAACATGTATTGGATGAACTTAAAAAGATAGAAGCACAGAAAGGAATTTTGGTTCTAATTGATATGGGTTCTCTAGTAATCCTTGGTGATGAGGTTGAAAAAAGACTTGGTATTAGATGTAAGACTGTAAACAGGGTGGATACATTATTAGCAATGGAAGCAGGAAAATTGGCGACAATTGAAGGAAAAAGTTTAGATGGTATAATAGCAGATTTAAAGAAAAATAAAAATTATGCTATGGTAAATACGAATAAATTTAGTTATAGAAAAAATGAATATGGAAAGAAAAATGTAATTATTACATTATGTTTAAGTGGGGTAGGTACAGCTTTAAACTTAAAGGAACATATAGAAAAGCAAATTGAGGAATATGATGCTTCAATTGAAGTAAAGCCAATTGCTTTTTTAAATAATAATTTAGAAGATGAATTAAATGACATTGAAGCTGAATATAATATTATTGCTATTTGTGGCACAATTGATATAGATTATAAAAATGTACCTTTTATTTCTTATAATGAGGTACTTGGAAAAAATGGAATTAACAAGGTATTAGAACATTTAAATAATAAACAACCATCTTTGAGTAGCGATAATCAATTGGATAATTTAATACATGAAGATTTGATTTTATATGATTTTGAAGGAATCTCAAAGGAGTATATAATCGACACTCTTGTATCAAAGCTTGAAGACGGTGGGTATGTAGACTCAAAATATATATTAAGTGTGTATAAAAGGGAAGCTATGGGAAGTGTTGTAATGGCTTCAAAAGTTGCTGTACCACATGGGCTTCCAGAAAATGTTATAAAACCAGCAATAGCTATAGCAAGATTAAATAAGCCCATAGTGTGGGATAATAAATTTATGGTGGATTTAGTGGTTTTATTAGCACTTAAAGAGAATAATAAAAAAGAAATACGAAGCTTATTTTCAAAGATTAATGACCAGCATACTTTGGAAATTTTATTAAATACTGAAGATAAAAATGAAATAAAAAAGATATTAAGTTAATTTTAAACATGAAAAATAATATAAAAAATTAAATAGAAAAATTTATTTTAGCACAAGTTTTAAGGTAAGTTTAATTGATAGATAGTTAATTGTTTAATATAAGGTTAATACCATAAGATTGATTTATTTAATTTTATAGTGTTAGCCTTTTTATTTGTAGATAGCAAACATACAAAATAATAATAATTAGTGATTTTATTTTTTATAGACTTGTTATAAATTATTAAAAAGCAAATATATTGCTAAAATACAGGGCTTTTTTTATATTAATTTATGAAATTTTAGAATCATAAAGATTTGTATATGCAGATACTAAGAAAGAGCAGTAATAAAAGATGGAATATGTATTATAATAATTTATACATATACCAAATAAATAGAAATATCTAGTAGAATATAAGAAATTAAAAACAGTAGTCAGGAAAATATCAAATATGTTGGTGTTATAGTGATTTTCTAATATCAAAGCAGGTGTTATAGAAACATAAAAGTTGATACCTGCTTTTTATATTAAAATTAAGGAAAATAATAACCCTGCAAGTAAAAATAATAGATTTATTTTCCTTGCAAGATTTGTATTAATTAAAATTGATATTTTATTTTAAGGTAAGTTTTTTATTGAATTTTATAGCATCTATACATACTTTCACCACTCTTAAAGGAGAATCTGAAATAAACTTTATCATTAGAGAAATCTTTTTCTATAGCTACTAAATCTTGCTTTTCTCCAGCCTTTCCACCAGTTCCAACTAAGAATACATCTTTTTCACTATCTATTTCTTGAACTGAACCCATATATTTGTAATAGTCATTTATGTCATATGAGCGATATTCAGTAACTTTTTTATTTTCTTCATCCAATTTTATTTTAATAACTCTTGTAGATTTATTTTTTACACCATTATCATATAAGGTTATATATCCATCATCTGTAATTCTAGCATTATGCTGTCTTGAGAACTTTTGATTATCTGTTAAATTGAACTCATCACCCAATCCTCCTAGGGTCCAAATAATTTCTCCTGTTTTTCTATCTAATTTAATAACTTCATCTAAATTTCTAAATGAGCAGATTAGATTTCCGTCCTTGGGGTCAATAGTCATAGAATTAAAATGTACATAGTCTAAAGATGTATCACTTTTTTCGCTAAAATTATTTTGTTCAACACTTTCTTTATATAGTTTTTCATGGTCAATACTTTCCCACTGCCATACAACTTTACCATCTTTTATTTCTTGTAGTACACTATTTACCACATAAGGTGAATTTCCTTTATTCAAGCTTGAAGGAATGTTTGTTGCCTTAGATTTTTGATAACTAGAAACAATATAGTGATTATCATTTATGTATATAAAGTCATGGTTTTCTAACTCAGTACCAGATTCTATGTTTTTATTTTTTTCCATAGTAATTTTATTTATTTCATTATAATTTTCATCTAATATAACAAGATATGTTGGTGAGTATCCAACAGAACTTATTCGTTTTGTTGAGTCTTTATCTTGAAGTAAATATCCATATCTAACTTTACCATCATATGTAGTGATTTTTTTAAAATCAAAAGGATTTGATTCGACTTCCTTGTAAAAAACTATATTTCCTTTGTTATTTAATTTAAATACAAAATTATATTCTTCATTGTGTGTAGTAAGATAATAATCACCATCATAAGGGCTATTTGCAGTAACAGTATACTTTGGAAAATCTTTTGAAAGAGAATTTATGTAATAATTTCTATATGAGTTTTCACCACTATACATTACAGATATTTTTATTTTAGAAGAGCGACTGATTTCTTTCAATTTAAAAGTTGATTTATCATTTACATTAATTTCTTTATCATCTATTTTGACACTGTTTACACTTTTAGAGTTTTTTATTGTTATACTATTTTGATTTGTTGAATTAAGTTGCTTTACGTTTTGGCTATTAAAAATTCCCTCTTTAGATAGTGTTACATCATAACCATTTACAGTTATAGTAAGTGTTTTTTTCGACTTACTTTGAGATGCAAAGACTTGCTTTGCGAAAACACCAGAAACAAATAAAATACTACATAAAAATACTATCTTTAATAAATTTTTTCTTTTCATTCTTATCTCCTTTTCATATTAAGTTTTATATATTTTCATATTGATTTTATTATATAAATAAAAACATACTATGAATTTAATTATGCGTAACGTGAATTTTGATAGACAATTATATGAAAATTCATTCACACTGAAATAATTAAACAATAAATACGAAAATTAATGTTGTTTAGATTGAATAATTTTATAAAATAGCTAAGAAACAGAAAAAACCACCCATAAAAAATAAAAAAACCATTTCTATAACAAAAAAAACCACGAAAATATAAAAATATATGGATAGTTAAGTGCTTAACAAGTGAAAATTAAAATAAAAATTAAAAAAAATTTATCTATGAAAGTCGGCTAAAATCCTGCGATTGAACATTATTTCGAGGAAAACATTTTCTTTTATTTCACAAAAAAAGCCACTTTTTGGCACGGCATATGCTTTATATAAAGACAAGAAAAACAAGATATGAGATAAGAGCAATTAGGAGGTGCAAATATGGAGTTTATAAATTTTGTAAGTGATAAAGTTATAAACCTTAAAATGGATTGTAAAACAAAAGAAGATTTCTTTAAGGAAATACATAATAAAGTTTTTGAATTAGGCTTTGTAAAAGAAGAATTTGGAGAAAAAATACTAGGGAGAGAAAATGTATTTCCAACAGGTTTAAACTTAGGTGATTATGGAGTAGCTATACCACATACAGATGCAGAATATATTAAAGAACAATTTATAGCAGTCTGTACTTTTAATGAACCAGTAGTATTTAGTTCTATGGAAGACCAAGATGAAAAAGTACCTGTAAATTTAGCTTTCGTTTTGGGGCTTAATCAACCACACAGTCAATTGTCTGTATTAACAGAATTGATGGGGATTATGCAAAATAAAGAATTAGTTGAGAAGCTAATGGATTCTACTGACAAAGAAGAAGTTTTAAAGACAATAAAGTCTTTATAAAAAATAAAAGAATAAAAGATACTAACAATAAAAATAAGAAAATAAAAATTATTAGGAGGAAATAAAAATGAAAAAAATATTAGTAGCATGTGGAGCAGGAATAGCAACATCAACAGTAGTTTGTGATAAGGTAGAAAGATTAGTTAAAGAAAATAATATACAAGCAGAAGTTATACAATGCAAAATAGCTGAATGTGCAACAAAGCAAGATGGAGCAGATTTAATAGTATCAACAACTATATTACCAACAACTTATAATATACCAGCAATAAAAGCAACAGCATATATAACTGGAGTTAATACAGCAGCATTAGATAAAAAAATATTAGATGCTTTAAAATAATCCTATCATAAATAAATTGAAATCATATTAAAAAAACAGAAAAAGGAGGATTTATAAATGGATAAATTATTAGCAGTAGTACAGTACATTTTAAACATGGGACCAACAGTAATACTACCAATAACAATTGTAGTCTTAGGAATGATATTTAGAATTAAATTTACAAAAGCTTTAAAATCAGGTCTTACAATTGGTATAGGGTTTGTGGGTATAAACTTAGTTGTAAACCTATTAACTTCAACACTAGGGCCAGCAGCTCAAGGAATGGTTGAGAGATTTGGACTTAATTTAACAGTAATAGATGTTGGTTGGCCAACAACAGCATCAGCAACATGGGCTTCACCAGTTGCACCAATATTAATACCAGTTTGTTTATTAGTAAACTTACTATTATTATACTTCAATAAAACAAAGATATTAAACGTTGATATATGGAATTATTGGCACTTTATAGTAGCAGGTGCAGTTGGATATATAGTAACAGGAAGTTATATCTGGGCTATATTCTGTGCAATATTAATGGAATTATTAGTACTATTTATTGCAGAAAAAACAGCCAAGAATGTTCAGGAGTTTTATGATTTAGAAGGTATAGCATTACCAACTGGTTCAACAGCTTCATTTGCTCCACTTGGATATTTAGTAGGAAAATTTGTTGAAAAAATACCAGGAATAAATAAAATACAAGCAGACCCAGATTCTATACAAAAAAAATTCGGTATATTTGGTGAACCAATGATGATGGGTATTATACTAGGGATAATACTTGGAGCTCTTGCTGGATATGATGTAGCAGGAATATTCAATGTAGGTATATCAATGGGTGCAGTAATGTTACTTATGCCTAGAATGGTTAGAATATTAATGGAAGGTTTAATTCCAATTTCAGAATCAATAAGAGATTTCTTACAAGCAAAATATGGAGATAGAGAACTTTATATAGGCCTAGATGCAGCAGTAGCAACTGGACATCCAGCAGTTATATCAACAGCTCTTATACTTGTTCCTATAACTCTATTCTTAGCAGTTATATTACCAGGAAATAAAGTTTTACCATTTGGTGACTTAGCAACAATACCATTCTATATGGCATTTATAGTATGTTTTAGAAAAGGTAATATAGTTCAATCAGTTATAACAGGAACTATAGTAATAGCTATATCACTTTATATGGCTACAAATTTTGCAGATGTTCATACGCAATTATTACAACAAGCAAATATGATGCCAAAAGGAACAACAATGGTTACAAGTATAGATACAGGTGGTAACTTACTAAAATGGGGAATATTGAAATTATCTCAATTAGTTTCTTCACTTGGAATATTCTAATATTTAGTTAATAGAGATTACTCTTTTTTAGTAAAGTATGCGAAAATTTAACATTTAGCAGCTACTAGAAAAGAGTAATATTTTTTATAAATTTTTAAAAAATACAAAATACAAAAGGAGGAGATTTATCGTGAAAGCAGCAGTATTACATGGCACAAATGATATGAGATTTGAAGATATAGAAATAAAACCATGTGAAAGTGATGAAGTAAAAATAAAAGTTATGGCAGCAGGAATATGTGGGTCAGATCCTCCAAGAGTATTAAAACATTGGAAATATCCAGTTCCAGCTATACCAGGACATGAATTTTCTGGAGTAATTGCAGAAGTTGGTAAGGATGTAAAAAATGTAAAAGTTGGAGATAGAGTAGTTGCGATTCCTTTTATACCTTGCAATGAGTGTGAATATTGTAAGAGAGGGTTATTTTCATTATGTGATGACCATGGTATGTTAGGAGCTAAAACTTTTGGAGCTTTTGCAGAATATGCAAACATAAAAGCTACAAATGTTTTACCAATAGGAGACATGGATTTTGAAGATGCCGCTATGATAGAACCACTTGCAGTTGCTATGCATGGAGTACTTAATATAGGTATCCAAGTTGGAGATACTGTAGCTGTAATGGGTAGTGGAACAATGGGTCAACTAGTAATACAAGGACTTAAGATAGCAGGAGCTGGAACAATTATAGCAGTTGATATATCTGATAATAAATTAAGAGAATCAAAAGAATTAGGTGCTGATATAATAATTAATGCTAAAGATGTAAACCCAGTAGAAAAAATAAAAGAACTTACTGGTGGAAAAGGTGTTGATATAGCACTTGAATGTGCAGGCTCTAAAATAACTCAAGAACAATGTTTACTTATAACTAAAAAGAAAAGTAAAATAGGATTTTTAGGAATAGCATATTCAGATATAACTTTATCTGAAGAAGCATTTGAAAATATATTTAGAAAAGAACTAGAGTTAAAAGGTTTCTGGAATTCTTATTCTGCACCATTCCCAGGACAAGAGTGGACTAAAGGAATCACTCTAGTTAATGAAGGAAAAATAAAATTAAAAGAAATGGTATCTCATAGATTTTCACTTGAAGATACTTATAAAGCATTTGAAATGATAAGAGATAGAAAAGAAGAATTTAATAAGATATTAATTTTACCACAAGGGGTTGAAAAATAAATGAAGGCAGTAGTTAAAACTAAACCAGGTTATGATAATGTAGAAGTATTAGAGGTAGAAGAGCCAAAAGCTACAGGAGATAAAGTTAAAATAAAAGTAGAATACAGTGGTATATGTGGTTCAGATATACATTCATTTAAAGGGGAATATGCAAATATAAAAGCTCCAGTAACTTTAGGTCATGAATTTTCTGGAATTGTCGTAGAAATTGGTGAAGATGTTAAAAATATAAAAGTAGGAGATAGAGTTACATCAGAAACTACTTTTGCAACTTGTGAAAAATGTATATATTGTGCAACTAAAGACTACAATTTATGCCCAACTAGAAAAGGTATTGGTACTCAAGCAGATGGAAGTTTTGCTGAATATGTATTATCAAGAGAGGAAAGCATACATGTACTTCCTGAAAATGTATCTTTATTATCAGCAGCTCTTACAGAGCCACTAGCTTGTTGTGTTCATGCAGCTCTTGAAAAAACTACTATAGAAAGCGATGATACAGTATTAATAATAGGACCAGGGCCAATAGGTTTACTATTAGCTCAAGTTGTTAAATCTCAAGGTGCTACAGTTATAATGTCTGGTGTTACAAAAGATAAAGAAAGATTAGAAATAGCTAAAAATCTTGGAGTAGATAGAACTGTAAACGTAATGGAAGAAAGTCTAGCAGATGTAGTAAATGAAATGACTGATGGAAATGGAGTAAATAAAGGATTTGATTGTTCTGGATTTATGCCAGCAGTTAATGAAGCTTTAAGATTACTTAGAAAGAAAGGAACTTTCGTACAAGTTGGGATATTTGCCAAAAAACTAAATGAAATGGATCAAGAAGCAATAATTCAAAGAGAGTTACAATATATTGGAAGTAGATCACAAAAACCAAGTTCTTGGATTATAGCATTAGATTTAATGGCTAGTGGAAAAGTAAATACAGAAGCATTAGTTACAAGAACTGTTGGTTTAGACGAATTTAAAGAGGGTATTACAGCCTTAATGAACGGAGAAGAAATAAAAGTTGCAGTAAAATCTTAAAAAAACATTTGTATTATTTTAAAAAAAATTGTAAAATCTACTGTAGGATAAGAAAATGTAAGGTCTTAAAAAATAACAGGAGGAAAAAAGTATGAGCACTCTTAGAGATCATTCTAATAATATTAGAAAAAACATAATAAAAATGGTTGCAGAAGCTAAAAGCGGGCATCCAGGTGGTTCATTATCAATAGCTGACATGTTAACAGTGTTATATTTTGATAAAATGAACATATGTGTAGAAAATCCAAAAATGGATGATAGAGATAGATTTGTTCTATCAAAAGGTCATGCAGCACCAGCTTTATATGCTACATTAGCAGAAAAAGGATTTTTCCCAGAAGAAGAATTATTGACACTTAGAAAGTTTGGTTCTAAGTTACAAGGACATCCAGACATGAAAAAAGTAGCAGGAGTAGATATGTCTACTGGTTCTCTTGGACAAGGTTTATCTGCTGCAAATGGTATGGCACTAGCTGGAAAATTAGATAATAAAGACTATACAGTGTATACTATATTAGGTGATGGAGAAATCCAAGAAGGTCAAATATGGGAAGCTGCAATGACAGCATCACATTATAAATTAGACAACTTAATTGCATTTGTTGACTTAAATGGATTACAAATAGATGGTTCTAATGAAGAGGTAATGAATGTTAGTCCAGTAGATGACAAATTTAAATCTTTTGGATGGAATGTAATAGTAATAAATGGACATTGTTTTGATGAAATAGGAAATGCAATAGATGAAGCTAAAAAAGTTACAGGAAAACCAACTGTAATAATAGCTAAAACTGTAAAAGGTAAAGGTGTTTCATTTATGGAAAATAATGCTGCATGGCATGGAACAGCTCCAAATGCAGAACAAGCAGAACAAGCATTGAAAGATTTAGAAGGAGGTCTATAGGAATGGGAATAGCAACTAGAGAAGCTTACGGACAAGTGTTAAAAGAACTTGCAGAAAATAAAGATATAGTAGTATTGGATGCAGACTTAGGAAAAGCTACAAAAAGTATATCATTTAAAGAAGTTGCTCCAGATAGATTTTTTGATATGGGGATAGCAGAAGGTGACATGATTGGTACAGCAGCAGGTCTTGCTACTTGTGGAAAAATACCTTTTGCAAGTACTTTTGCAATATTTGCAGCAGGAAGAGGCTATGAGCAAATAAGAAACTCTGTAGCATATCCAAACTTAAATGTTAAAATAGCAGCTACTCATGCAGGAGTAACAGTAGGAGAAGATGGAGGAAGCCATCAAGCTATAGAAGATATATCTTTAATGAGAGGTATACCAAATATGGTTGTATTAAATCCTGCAGATGCCTTAGAAGCAAGACAAGCAATATTTGCATCTATTGATTATAATGGACCTGTATATATAAGATTAGGTAGAGCTGCAACTCCAGATGTAAACAGTGAAAACTATAAATTTGAAATAGGAAAAGGAACTGTTTTAAGAGAAGGTTCTGATATAACAGTGATAGCTACAGGAATAATGGTAGCAAAAGCATTAGAAGCAGCAGAAGAACTTGCTAAAGAAGGTATAAATGTAGAAGTTGTTAATATATCTACAATAAAACCTTTAGATGAAACATTAATAAAAGAAAGTGCTAAGAAAACTGGAAAAGTAGTTACAGCAGAAGAGCATAGTATAATTGGTGGTTTAGGTTCAGCTGTATGTGAAGCTTTAGCAGAAACTAAAGATGTAGTAGTTAGAAGAATTGGTGTTAAGGATGTATTTGGTCAATCAGGTACACCAGCAGACTTATTAAAACATTATGGATTAACTACTGAAGATATAGTAAAAAATATAAAAGAATTATTATAGATGTAAATATCATTGAATAATAAATTGGTTTGATATAAATCAATTAAAGCTGTCTTAAAAATAGAAAGAAATTTCTACAATGGGACAGCTTTATTTTTACGATAATTATAAAATTTTATATAAAGAGGGGTGCTTTTTAATGAAAATATCTATTGGATGTGACCATGGTGGTTACGAGTTAAAGGAATTTATAAAAGAAAACTTAATAAATAAAGGTATAGAAGTTGAAGATGTAGGAACAACTTCAAAAGAAAGTGTAGATTTTCCAATATATGCAAAAAAAGTAAGTCAAAATGTTCAAAGTAAAAAATCAGATTTAGGTATACTTTGTTGTGGTACAGGAATAGGCATGTCTATTGCTGCAAATAAATTTAAAGGAATTAGAGCAGCAGTTGTGTCAGATTGTTTTTCAG
Organism: Clostridioides sp. ES-S-0048-02; assembly: GCF_020658495.1. Lineage (NCBI taxonomy): Bacteria > Bacillati > Bacillota > Clostridia > Peptostreptococcales > Peptostreptococcaceae > Clostridioides > Clostridioides sp. ES-S-0048-02. The sequence continues at coordinate 90,132 of NZ_JACVWH010000007.1, read as the reverse complement.
CTAAAGCCACGAGAGAACACAATAATACAAATGTACTTTGTTTAGGGGAAAGAGTTATTGGAAAAGGATTAGCAATGAGAATTGTTGAAGAATGGTTAAATTCAAGTTATAATGGAGAAAGACATGCAAGAAGATTACAAATGATTGATGATATAGAAAATGAAAACTTATAAATAATGAAAATTTATATCTAAGGAGGAGAGTTATGTCTATTATTTGTGCTTCAATAATGTGTGCAGACCAAATGAATTTAAAAAAAGAACTAGAAGCTCTTGAAGAAGCTGATGTAAAATTGCTTCACTGTGATGTTATGGATGGAATATTTGTCAAAAACTTAGCTATGGGGCCAGAACTATTAAAATCAATAAGTGAAAATACAACTATACCTTTAGATATTCATTTAGCTACAGAAACTCCAAATAAGTATATTGATATGATGTCTTATATAAAACCAAAATATATTTCTTTTCATGTGGAATCAAGCACAGATGTAAAAGCTGATATACAAAAGTTGAGAGAATATGGAATAGGGCCAGTATTAGCGATAAGTCCTCAAACTAGTGTAGATAAAATAGAAGAATATATATGTTTAGTTGAGGGTATCTTAGTAATGACAGTAAATCCAGGATTTGCAGGTCAAAAATTTAATCTATCTGTTTTAGATAAGTTAGATAAGCTTACGGAGATATTAAAAGATTATGATAATCCTCCATTTATAGAAGTTGATGGAAATATAAATAAAGAGACCATTAGACTTATGAGTGGCAAAAAAGTCGATATATATGTTGTAGGTACTTCAGCTTTATTTAATGATAAGCCTCCAATTTCATATAAAGAGAAGATAAAAGAATTAAAAGAAAGTATAAAATAGTTAATAATAAAATTATAAAATATGCATATTTAAATAATGTAAACTTTAAATAAGTTAGGAATTTTATAATCTTTAATAAAAATTTTAATTGAGTAAGGAGAATGTTTATGGGTGACATATACAAGCTGCAAAATGGAACAGATATTAGAGGAATAGCATATAAAAATGATTCTAAGGAAGTTAATTTAACTGTAGAAGAAGTAAAAAAAATAGCTAAAGCATTTCATATTTGGTTAAAAGAAAAAACTAAAAAAGATAAAGTAACTGTTGCAATAGGAACTGATTCTAGAATAACAGGGAGTCAATTTAGAAATACTGTTATTGAAACTTTGATTAATGATAATTGTGATGTAATTGATTGTGAGATTGCTACAACACCAGCAATGTTTATGACAACTATCATGGATGGATACCACTCTGATGGCTCAATTATGATTACAGCTAGCCATTTACCTTATTACTATAATGGGTTAAAGTTTTTTACAGAAAATGGTGGTCTAGAAAAAACAGATATAAAAGAAATGTTAGATATAGCTGTTAAAAATGATAGTGTACAGTCTGAAGGAGTAGATAAAAAAGGAACAGCTGTAGTAAAAAATTTAATAGAAGATTATTCTAATTTATTGATAGATAAAATTAGAATAGGTGTAAATTCAAGTAAAAACTATGAAAAGCCTTTTTCTGGACTTAAAATACTAGTTGATGCAGGAAATGGAGCTGGAGGGTTCTTTGCTGAAAAAGTTTTACACATACTGGGAGCAGATACAACAGGTAGTCAGTTTTTGAACCCAGACGGTATGTTTCCAAATCATATACCAAATCCTGAGAATAAAGAAGCAATGGAAAGCATCTGTAAAGCCGTATTAGATAATAAGAGTGATTTAGGAATAATATTTGATACAGATGTAGATAGAGCTGCTATTGTAGGTAAAAATGGGAAACCAATAAATAAAAATGCTCTTATAGCTGTTATATCATCAATAATATTAGAAGAACATCCAAATACAGCCATAGTAACTGATTCTATTACTTCAGAAGGTCTTGCTAAATTCATAAGTGAATTAGGAGGAAGACATCATAGATTTAAAAGAGGATATAAAAATGTAATAAATGAAGCTATAAGATTAAATAGTGAAGATGAAGAGTGCCATTTAGCTATAGAGACATCTGGACATGCTGCTCTAAAAGAAAATTATTTTTTAGACGATGGAGCATATTTAATAGCTAAAATTTTAATAAAAGTTGCAAAACTGTCTTTAGAGGGAAAAACTATAGAAGAATTGATAGAAAAACTTGAAGAAGCAAAGGAAGAAAAAGAAGTTAGAATAGGAATCAATAAAGAAGATTTTAGACCATATGCAGAAGGTATACTAAAAGAATTAGATTCTCATGTTAATAATGTTGATGGATGGTCTGTTGCACCAAATAACTTTGAAGGTATAAGAGTCAATTGTAATGAAGCAAATGGAGATGGTTGGTTTTTACTTAGAATATCATTACATGAGCCATTGTTAGCTTTAAATATTGAATCAAATAAAGTTGGTGGAGCAGAAGAAATTTACTCTGAATTAAAACTTTTCCTAGAAAAATATGACTTAAAAGGTCTTTAGTGTTAATAAAAAACATATACTATATTAAAGAATGGATGTAAATTTATACCTAAGATTACAAATATTACAAAATTGTAATCTTAGGTAACAGAGATGTAACTGATTATGGAAACTCTATGTGATATTATAAATACAGAGAGATGAAATACATGATGATTTATAGAGAAATATAATTTAAAATGTATTAATATCGCACTAAAAGGTATAATCAAATAAATATGTAAATATAAACCCCAACATTTAGAAAGAGACCTCCAAGGAGGTTTTTTTCTTGTTTACTTCTAAAAAAGCATAAAAAATATATTATGTATAGATATAAATTTTTTTCTTTAAACAAATACACAATGTCATGATATAATAACTTTATTAGAACGATAAGGGGATAATAATATTATGTTTAAGAACAAATATGTTGAACGTGTTGAGCAGTTTATAAATGCATATTTTGTAGAGAGGGATGTGAAAAAATGTATGTTGGATTGGTACTGGAAAGTTTGAAGTAGGGAATAGTATTGAAGAGGTAGAGTATTTATTAGAAGAGTATGTAAAACAATCACCAGATAGTTTTATTTTAGAAAAGTTATGGCTAGATAGTAAAGAATATTCAAAAAATTCACATACTGTATTTGGAGAGTATCTAGTTTGTAAGAAAACTAAAAAAGGCTATAATTTTCAAGTAGAAATAAGAATAACATACTTATGTGTTGAATATGAGGGAGAAATACTAATAAGTAGTGTTCATAATTCTGTTGCAAATGATTTACAAAAAATAGGTGAGTATTTTCCGATAAGTTTAATGGAAGCTGAAAATAATAGACTAGAGGCCATTATTAATGAAAAAACAAAAGAAATAGAAGAGCAAAGAGTTATGTTGTTAGAGGCAAACAGAAAACTTCAGCAACTGGCTATTACGGATGAATTAACTGGTTTATTAAATCAAAGAGCCATTATGGGAAATATAAAATATACTGTTAAAGATAATTCTAAAAATTATGCAATAATGATAATCGACATAGATAATTTTAAACATGTAAATGATAATTATGGGCATCTAGTGGGAGATGAGGTTATAAGAGTGATGGCTTACATCATTCAATCATTTAAAGATTACTATCTATTTGCTGGTAGATATGGTGGAGATGAATTTATTGTTTTGACAGAAAATATAGAAAAAGCAATTCATATTGAATCTAAAGTTCATAATAGTCTACTTAAATATAATTTTAAAGAACTTCAATATAAAATAACTGTAAGCATTGGAATTTCTGAATGGATAGACTTTGATTCCTTTGAAGCATTTTTAAGCGAGGCAGATAAAAAATTATATAAAGCTAAAAAATCAGGAAAAAATAAGACTATATATTAGAGCAAGTATATAAAAATAAGTATATATGTATATTAAAAATAGTTTTATGATTTTAATAAGGTTGTAAATTACAAGTTAACTATTTATAGCATGTAATTTAAAATAAAAATTATTTTGCAATTTACAACCTTATATATTTAATATTAATTAATTTTTTTAAAAGCAAGGGTTACCTTAAATAAATCAGCATCTATAATTATTTCCATAGTTGCATTTTGTAATTCAATTATATTTTGAGAAATTGATAAGCCCAGACCAGAGCCATCTGTATTTCTGGATATATCACCTCTTCTAAATCTTTCTATTAATTCTTCTGGTTTTAGATTTAATTTATCATTTGAAATATTTTTAAAGGTTACTATTATATTTTCATCTTTTATAAACATATCTATGTAAACTCTAGTATTTTTCATAGAATATTTTAGTATATTACCAATTAGGTTTTCAAAGACCCTCCAAGTCTTTTTTCCATCTATCATAGTAAATACAGAGTCTTCTGGTGTTTCTATTATAAAATCTAAATTACTGTTTTGAATTTTATCTTCAAGTTCTACTATACTTTGAATTAAGAGTTCTTTTATATCAGTCTTTGTTATATTAAATTCAACATCACCACTACTAAGTTTAGAAGCTTCGAATATATCTTCTATCAATAATTTTAATCTTTGTGATTTTTTATCTAAAATATTTATATAGTCGTTTATAGTTTCTTTATCAAGGTCGTTATTTTTTAACATATCTACATAACTTAGTATAGATGTAAGTGGAGTCTTTAAGTCATGAGATACATTTGTTATAAGCTCAGTTTTCATTCTTTCACTTTTTATATTAGCATCTACAGCAGCTTCAAGACCATCTGTTATATTATTTATGCTTTTAGATAAAGCAGATATTTCATCATCTCCTATCACTTCCAACTTATATTTTAGATTTCCATTTTCAATGTTTTTTATATTTTTTGAGATATTATTTATGTAATTAAACTTAGTAGATAAAAAGTTGTATATATAAGAACAAGCAATTATACTTACAAGTGTAAATAAAACCTCTATAACTATAGCATTAGCGTAATATATACGCATAAATAATACTAAAGCTATGTACTGAATAACTGCTTGTATAACTATAGAGATTAAAAATGCTATAGCTAGTTTCTTATTTATAGTTTTTCTATTATATCTGCTAACAAGATCTGAAAAGAATCTACATGTTATAGACATATCTTTTGGATTGTAGCCACCATGCTTTATGTTTTCATATATTATATAAATTACAGATAGAATAATAAAATTAAATACAATTAAATTTGTATTGTAGAACATTTTAGTGTTTGTAAATATGTAAAATCGTAATGCTAAAAGTATTAAAATTAATATAAGTGTAAACTCAATCTTTACATTGGAAAAGAAAGTGATAATGTTTTCTAAGAATTTAACTTTATTTTGGTTATTTTTTTTATAGAATATAAAAAATAATATAGCCAATATACAACTTAATAATGCAATACCTTCACAAATAAATTTCAAATTTGTTTTTGATAAATACAAAGGAGGCCCAAAGTAGTAAAAGCAAGGTATAGCTACCTCATTGTATAAATATTTAAATTCATTAATATCAATAAAGTTATTATTTAAATCGTATATTGTCTCAAATAATATAGAAAGCGATAGAAATAATAGTAATAATAAAATAAATTTTGCTCTTGAATCATTAATAATTAAGTTTTTCAATTTTGTAACCAATACCCCACACCACCTTTAAATATTTTGGTTCTTTTGAATTTACTTCAATCTTTTCTCTAATTCTTCTAATATGAACAGCAACAGTTCTTTCGCAGCTATAAGCATCTTCGTTCCAAACTTTTTCATAAATCTCATGAGAAGAGAATATTTTTCCTTTTCGTGATAGGAGAAGAACAAGTATTTTATACTCAAGAGGTGTCATTTTAACTTCTTCACCATCTAAAGAAACTATTTTTGTATCTGTATTTAGCTCAAGACCTCCACTTTTTAAAATATAATTAGTATCATTTGAATTGTTTGTATTACTAAAATCTCCTAAGTTTATATATCTTCTAAGCTGAGATTTTACTCGTGCAGTAAGTTCGAGTGGATTAAATGGTTTAGTTATGTAATCATCAGCACCCATATTAAGGCCTATAATTTTGTCCATATCCTGTGATTTTGCAGATAAAAGTATTATAGGAATATTCTTTTTTTCTCTTATCTTGAGAGTAGTCTTAAGACCATCTAAATTGGGCATCATTACATCCATTATTATTAATTTAATATCATTTTCAATTAATATGTCCAAAGCTTCTAACCCATCATATGCTTTTAAAACGTTAAGATTATCAGGTTTTAAATAGAATTCTATAGCATCTACTATTTCCCTATCATCATCTACAACCAATATATTTTGATTCACTTCATTAATCCCCCTCGAAATTTTATTTTTAATCAATTTTTATTTTATACTAAAAATTGGTTTCAGAAAACAGTAAGTATATAAATTGACTAGCTCTAAAAATATATTAACAAATATAAATAACAAAGGAATTTCATAATTATTAAGAATTTATAACAAATATTTATTTTAAAATAAATATTTGTTATAAATTAGGAGTGTGGAGTATAGCAGGAACATTTTTATCACTTAATAATTTATCAAAAGATTTGTGGTCAGATTTATAACCAATACCCTCTCTACATTCTGATTCATCAATAAGTTTATATTGTTCACATGCATTTTTAACTTTTTCATAGTCCTCAATAGAATGAGCTTTATAAACTATCTTGTTGTTAAAACTTATTTCATGAGCAAACTTAGGTTTTACAAAGTATTTGGCATCTTTGATTTGACCAGAGTTATATAGACCTTGAATAACAGAGCCATTTTTTATGTGTTGTAAATGGTCATCTAACTTGTAAGTATGTGCTATATGGGTTACACTTTTAAATTTTTTTTCAAAAGTAATTGCAATTTCTTCCATAGAGTTAAAATTAGTAGTACCATTTACATTTTTTTCTGGTAAGATTATTATGTTTTCTCTTTTTACTCCTAGATTATTAAGAGAAGCTAAGAACTCTCTATTTCTGTATTCTGATTTTTGGCTATCTGTAAGAGTTTCATATTTTTTATATCTATCAAAAACAGATATACCACATCCAGTAGATACTAAAACCACAAATACATTATTTTGTCCTCTTTCTTTTACAGCATTTACAATAGCACTACCAGCCCACAATACCTCATCATCTTGATGTTGAACATAGAAAACAACATAATCTTTAAACTTTCTATTACTATAATTAACATAGCTATTAAAACCTGTTAAAATTAAGCATAAAACTAAAATGATAGATAAAATTCCATACTTATTTATAGTAAACTTCTTGTTTTTAAGAGTCATTTAATCATCTCCTGAAAAGCTGTCTTACTTATATTATCAATCAAAGTATTAAAAATTATTTCTTAGAAATCAAAAAATATAGAGTAGATTAATGGAATAAAATTTTTTGTTAACTAAACTAAAAATTTAAAAAATTTATATAGAAGTAAGAAAAAAGAAGGGATGGTTTATTGGAATAAACTTATAAATAAGCTAAATATCTACTTGACGTTTTATGAATTATTGAATCTAAGCGTACGTGGCACAAAGACTATTTTTTCATTGCTTTCATTTAGTGAGGTATTAAGTATTTAAACTAAATTCAAAGGCGTAAATTTGGTATTATTAACGCCTTTGAAAATTTAGATACTGTTATTAATTTAGTTTGTTTATATTACTTTATATAGTATACTAGTAAAATAGTATTAACTTTAATTACACAACGATTTTAATTGTGCTTTTAAGAATAATGTTATATTTTTAAATATAGTTCTTTCATCAAGATCATTTACATATATATCTTCAATACATGAATCTACAATAAATTCCTCACATAAATCCACTTCTATGTCTAACTTAGGATTATATCTGTAACCATTTATTGTAACTACTGGTCTTCCAGGTGGTGAAATAACTATTCCTTCTTCATATGTCAAGCATTCAAATTTGGCATATGGAATTATATATGCTAAAAATGGTACTTCATAATGTGCAGAATGAACTGATTGTTCATCTACTAGAGCAGTATATACTATTTTCTGTTTTAATAAACCATTTACTATTAGTTTTCTTCCATTTAAGCATGTTCCTTCAGCATTTTGTAGTATTGCAAATGCACTAGTCTTGTCACAATCGATTGGTATTCTACTTAAACTTTCAACAAGTATAATTAATATACCATTTTCTCCAATTAATATCTCAAATGAAGGTGTAATGATATTATTAATTATTGTTTGTAAAGTTGTTATTAATATTTCTATTAATGGTCCTTCAAGTGTACTAACTGTTTCAAATATATCATTGATAACAATTTGTATAGATTTTAGTAATCTTATTAAATCGTCTGTTCTGCATATTATAGAATTAAGAGATTCGCATACTATTCTTGCTATATCAGTTTGAATTGTATTTAACAAATTATCAATATCAAATAAAATAGAATTCACAGATGGTTGAACTAAATCTAGTAATCTTTGTAACTTAGCTAATAAAGGATTTATAATCTCACCTAATCCAGGTATTAAAGGTATAGCATCCTTAATTGTTGATATTAAATCATTTATTCCACCAATCAATGTATTAATTGTTGTCTGTATATTTGTTGCTAGAAACGCATCTAATATAGCTTCTATTTTATTCAATATATCCAAGCTAATATATAAATTATATGATTTATATGCAAATGGAGTTTCTATAAGTTTTACTGAAGTAATTGTTGCACTTGCATAAACTTGATCTATATTTTCTATATCAGGTTTTAATCTTGGGATGGGAAGTATCTCAGGAATTGAAATCTCTGTCCAATTTAAGTTTTCTTTTTTACATCCATTCATATTTAATTTTGATACATCACATATACCTAAAGTTTTGATATTAAAGTCACATTCACAAGTTTTTTTATTACATCCCATTTTTATTCCTCCTCATTTTATTTAAATTACTTAACATATTTTTGATGCCTTTATAAAAATAGTTGTATTTTTAAAGACACTTCTTTCTGATAATACACATGCATATATGTCCTCTATATATGCTGTTATTTTAAATTGTTGGTATAGTGGTGTATTTTTCTCTATTATTATAAATACTGAAAATGGTATATTAAAATCTGCAGAATGAACTGATTGTTCACCTAGTGCTGCTGTATAGATTATCTTTTGTCTTAGTAGTCCCTCTATTATTAGTTTTTTTCCTGTCAAATTTGTACATTCTCCATTTGGTATAGTTTCTCCTGGTATATAGTATCCATTACATGAGTTGTATCCGTTTACCAAAGGTGTTTTTATTACTCTTTGAGATATTATATCTACACAAGAATGTACTTCAACTATATCTTCTATATTTGGCTTTTGTGATGGTATATCTACTGTTTCTGATACAAAAAACTCTGTCCATTTGTTTTTATCTTCAGGACAGGGGCATTGCAAAACTTTTTCTATTTTTGATTCTGGATAGACACCAACAATATTTAATATCTTATCATCGCAACAGCATTTATCATGGAATTGATAAGATGTGCCATTTGTATAATTAGAATTTAACATTTCCTCTACTCCTTATTTTTATAATTTTATAATGTATTTCTTGGTATTGCATATAATAATAATGTTGTATATTTAGAGATAGTTCTTGCATCTAATAGGCTTACAGACAAATCTTCTATACACGCATTTACTTGATAGTCTACATCAAGTGAGTCTAATTTCATTGATTTTGTGCCCTTATTAAAAGTAATTTTCTGTGGTATAACTATATAGCTTGAAAATGGTACATAAAAATGTGCAGAATGAACTGATTGAGATCTTTCATCAGCTGTATAAGATATTTTTTGACACAATTCACCCTCAACAATAATTTTTCTTCCTGTAGAGATTTTTCCTTCTAAGTTTGGTATAAAATCACAATTAGCATCTAAAGGTGATACAGGTGTTTTTACTACTTTTGTTCTCAATATATTCACTGATACATTAACTGAATTTATCTGTTCAATATCTGGTTTTTGTATTGGGATACTTAATGTTTCTGGTATATACATCTGAAACCAATAAGGATATTGACTTATAACCTGTGTAACATCGTCTATGTCACATAAACCGCTTACATCAATTAAATCCATATTACAAGCACATGCATTACTATTCATATTTATCTCTCCTTATATAATTTATTGAAAGTTTTTACCTCTCAATATAATTTATTTAAATTTCGACTTTTTGTTACATGTTTTTAAGATTTTTTATTTTTTTAGCTTTTTTATAACAATATATGATTTTATATCATATATAAAATGTATATAGAAACTTTAATCTCTATATAATTATAAAATTAAGGAGATATTTATATGAATGAAAGTATTTTAAAAACGGGAATTACACCCTTAGAAGACTATCCAGATAACAAATGTATGAAATACTATAAAGAATTTATAGAAGATGATATACTATGTGTTCCAACACAAAAACCAGATATAGAATGTATTAATGAAGTAAGTGTAAAGATATGCATAGAAGATAAGGAGATTATTAACACTATACTAGGGCCAAAATTAGTTATAAAAGGATTTAAAAATATTAAGATTATATATACAGGAGATAATTGTCAGCAGTCTCTTCATTCTGCACATTGGAGTATACCATTTTGTCAATTTATCTTGCTAAAAGATTTGAGGTATGATAAGTGTGATAATATTATAGAAACTATTTTTGTTGGAATAGAGAATATTTGTGTAAAACACTTTGATTGTAGAATGATTGATTTATCACTATTATTTATAATTTGTCCACAACTTCGTAATTGTAATAATTGTAAATGCTGTAGAAGTTATTGTATGCATAATCCAAATTTATGCTATTATGATAATGATGACTGTTCAGATAGTTGTAATAATGTTACACAATGTAAATATAGTCTTAGTGATAAATATAATAGTAAAATTAGATACAAATAAATATTTAAATAAGAGACAATAGGTATATTTACATATATTTATTGTCTTTTTATTAAATTAAAGTCAGTTTATATAAGAGAAAATTTAACAATTACTATAAATAGATATATAATAAATTAATATAATATAGTATTATTAAACTTATAATTGTTACTATTTGAGTTAAAATATTGGAAAAAATTATATATCAGTAAATTTAAGATAATAAAAAAAGACCTCAATTACATATAAAAATAAGGTCTTTTTATAGATTTCAAAAAAGTAAAAATATTATAGATTTTTACTTATACAAAAGAAGCTATCTCTTTTAGATTTTTAAACCTATTGAAGTAACTTCTTCTGTATTATAGTTTGTATATTATTATAAAATATTTCAAATAGCTAAAAAGTCATATTATTTGTATTATTCTATATATTTAGCTATCAAAATATATTAGATAAAAATAACAAGTTCTATTATAGTTAATAGAGCTTTTGAAAGATTTTATTTTGTATAAAAATAAGATTTTTAGTAGTTTCTATTACATTTACATTTTTTTGTATAGCATTGTTTTTTGTACTTATCAAAGCATTCTTGTATATCATCTTCATAATTGTTTATATAAGATGAGTTTTCATGATAAATATTACAATAGTCACAGCCGTGATGTTCATCATGTTTACATTTTTTTGAACCACATTTTATAAATGCAATGGCTAATTTAATTAGTTCATCAATTAACTCTTCTATTTCATCCAATTCTTTTTCTAAATCACAAATTAGACAATCGCAGAAAGAAGATCTTACATCTTTTTCATCATTGCATGAAATGCAATCACTACAGAATATTAACAGTATAATTATTTTAGCTATAATAGATATTATTAAAAGTATAATTTGTACCAATAAGCAAAATAATTTTCCTACTAAAAATTCACAGTTATCATTACAACTTATTTGCCTTATAGCTTCAGCTAAACACTCAGACAATCTAAAAGCTCTTTTTAATTCTTCTCTAAGTTTGCAGTTTTTTACATAATTAGAATCTATTAGAGATTCTAATTCTTCGGAAAGTTCATTTAATATGCCATTATCTAAATTGAAACTTAAATCTTTCTGAAAATCTAATTTAACTTTTGCATCATATAAATCATAACTTTCGCCAACTAAAAAATATTTTATTATTCTCCATATTTGACAAGGTGTTAAATAAACTCTTGTATTTGCATCTAAATATTTCTCCTCTGTTAATCCAATTACTAATTTCATTAAATCACTAGAATATGATTCTAAATTATTTTTATAATATTCTAAACTCTTTGTATTATCCACTCTTTACCACTCCTATATATATATTAGGATAAATTCAATATCCTAATATATATATATGACTTGAGTACCTTTATGATACAAATAAAAACAAAATTTTACATTAATATATATAAAAATGCTATTTCCAATTGAATTATATAATTTTTTTATATTTTGTGTAAATATATGAATAAACATGTGAAAGAACTTTTATGCAATAGAGGTATAATAACTAAATTTAAGCATCCCTTAGATATAGATAAATTTATAAATTGTAATGGTGATAAATAATAATTTTGTTGTAAATGAAAATGATGTATAGAAGGCATTAACTAATATTATAGAAGTATTAGATTCTAAAAATAAAGAAATTAGGGTAAATACAAATATAAATATATTAAAAGTCTAACTTATTTCAGATTTGAATAGAAACAAAGTTATGTACGAAATGAAGGCAAACAGCAGTCCATGTGTTCTTTGATTTCGTACTTAAATAAAATCTCAAAATTATATCATGTTTTAATAAAAAATAAAACTGTGAATGCTAGAAATATATTTTAATTAATTTTTTAACAGAGTAGTATTTAAAAGTAGATAAAACTAAAAAGGGTTTTCTAGAAAATAAGGTCTATTTAATTATACTTACTTACCAATACCATCACTTGATGCAAACAAGATTCTACTATATTTTCTCCGTACTCTAGTATAAAATCATCTAACTGTGTATCTATAAAATCACAATAATCATATGAACTACCAATATAAGCAGTTAACATATGTGTACATCTATCCATTTTATCTCTAAACATATATTATTATCCCCCTAAAAAACTTTCATAAAAACAAAAAGAAAAATATCTTTTTGGCAACTGGCTGACATAACTTATAATATACTTTACAAGTCTTAGTCCCTATAGCTTTGCGTCACTAAATTTCTCTAGTTTTGCCGATTTAGTTTTATTCTACAACTACAATAATACAACAGAATTAGTTATTATTCAACATGATTGTTTGAAAATTGGATAAATTTATAAATATGAACGTCATTTTACTTAAAAAAAACATACTAAATATATAGATTTTATGGTAAAAATTACCTGTATCAATTATGATTAGAAGCTTCTATTATTAATTTGAACTAGACAGAATTTGAGGGAGTGACAAAATGTGGAAGAAGAAATATTAATAGAACAGTTAGTAAGAGCAGAATTTGTGGTAATGTGCTATCTATGGGAAAAAGATTCTTTGATATCTAAAAAAGAAATAATAAGAGACATAAAGCAGATATATGGATGGCATAAGAGTACAATAAAAATAATATTAAAAGGATTAATTTGTAAGGATTTTTTAGCTAGAGATATTATAAGATTTCAATCGCATTATAAAATAATAATAACTAGTGAAGAGTATGATACTTTCAAGAAAAAAGTATTAAAATCTACTAAAAACAGAAAAATTATACGTTCTCTTACGACTACACATAAGTCCATAAGTAAACAAAAACTATATTATTTAGAAGAGTATTATAGGAATTTTGAAGAATGACTTGGAATAAATTGCAAAAATATTTATATAAATTCTCTTGTTTAGAAAACTTTATTGAGATAGAATTTATATATATATAAATCAATAATTTAAAAAATGAAAATGATAGATAATTAAATAATAAAAACAATGAAGGTATGAAAGTATAAGTTTTTGTACCTTTATTTTATTTATTATTCTGAACATATTTTAAAGATAAAAAATGTAGATAATATATCATTAATTAAAAAATAACAAAGAAATCTAAATTATGAGAGGTATATTTATAGAAAATAATGATATTAAACTTACAATATGTATATTTGCTTTTGTAATTGGAATAATAGTGTTATTTTGCTGTATAGCCTTAGGGCAATTTAATATAGATTGTATTATGTGACAAAATGGTGGAACAATGGATACCAACCAATACAATGTATATTTAGAACAATCTATTTCACAATATAGAAATTTTGGTTCTATATTGGCTTTACTAGGAGGAATAGGAATACTGTTTGATAAAAGTGTTAGAAAAGATTAAAAGAGTAAAAAATATTCTTAGTGATTATATTGTTGGTGTAATTAATACTAATAGAGATTAGAGTAAAGATATAAGAATAAAGAAGCACCTACTTAAATGGTAGGCGCTTTTGCTTTGTTCAAATTTGCTTAGTTAAATATATAATAGGTAAAATATATAAAAGTTATATGTTATAATCTTTTTAGCAAGAAGATGTAATCTACAATTTATAGAGTGGAGTTCATATAAAAGATTATCCTCCCAAGGTATAGAAGGGAGGTGAATATGTATGGATAATTTTTTACAGGGCATACTAGCCAGTTTAGTTGCCAGTTTAATAGTTTACTTAATTAGTAAGTTATTTAAAAAAGTAAAAAGCCACTCTGGCAGGAGTGACTTTAGTTTTGAACTAAAAATCAAGTTCAAAAAGAATAAACATTAGTATTTGAACTTCACTCTACGTCTAAATAGATTGTAGTTCTTCTTGTTTTTATTATACCACAAATTGGTACACATATTCAAAAATAATATTATTATGATATAATAAAAATATAGAAGTTTTGCAGTGTGCGATTTTTCTACTAAAGTATAGTTTAACAGTTGGAATATAAGGTGTTGAGAGAATTTGATAAATGTTATCAATTGCACTATTAGCCGCTCACTGCAAATTTAAGAGAGTTGTATATGTGTAAGTATTGGAAATGCTCAATTTATTTTGGGGTTTTCCTAAAGACAAAGCTTTTGCATCAGAATTGTTTGCATACTTTTCATCAATTCTATCATAATTATCTACTGCTACTATAGGTTTATGTGACAAATACTCAGCTACTCTCATTTTATCAATATCCTTTTATTTAAAAATTTTATTAAATTCATTCTAATAAACAATATAATAAATGCCAATAAAATAAATAAATTTATTAGTAACATATTTAGTAATTATATTGAAATAACTAGATTATATAAAAAATACAACTAAGGTATATGCAATTCATATAGGTTATATGGTAAAAATTAGATGGATATATTCAGCTAAATTCTCTTATTTGAAAAACTTTAGTGATAGTGGATGAAGATAAATTAATTGAACTCGAAGAATATTTTAAGAATTTGAAATAAAAAAATGACAAATAGATACATAATAAACAAAATGAAGGTATGAAATTATAACTTTTTCTACTTTCATTTTGTTTATTATTCTGAACATGTTAAAAAAATGAAATAAGTTTATCTTCTGTTTATATAAATTTTAATAGGATATGTATAGTATATAGTAGATAGGATGTATAAAAATTGAATTTAAATAAGTAGCTATTATTGCAGTGAAATAAATGCTTCTAAGTATATTCAGGAGGAAGAATGGTGGAAGAAAATTAGTAAAATATGATTCTTCCACCATTCTTCCTCCTAGAAAATAAAAACTACTCAATAAGAATTAATATACATTAATTCAGCTGAATCCAATCAAAATACTTAAATGAAAGTAATCTGAAAACAACATAATTCAAATTAATTAATTCAAATAAACCTCAATTTATCTTAAATCTTAAGAAATATTTAAGATTTAGGATAATATTTTCTTAAGATTTATATTCTATTATATAGATATAAAGAAAAATTATAAAAATGTAAGATAATACAATATAACAATTTAGTCATTATTGAGAAAGGGAGTGAAAGATATTGTATAATAAATATAAGGATTATTATACAATAGAGGAAGTGAAAATATGTACAATATATTAGTAGTAGATGATGATAAAGAGATTGTTGATTCAATAGAGATATATCTTAAATCAGAAGGATTTAAAATACATAAAGCATATGATGGAATGAAAGCATTAGAAGTAATAACAAAAAATGATATCCATCTAATCTTAATGGACATAATGATGCCTAAATTAGATGGAATCAAAGCAACTGTAAAAATACGTGAAGAAAGAAATATACCAATAATTTTAATCTCAGCAAAAAGTGAAGATACAGATAAAATAATGGGATTAAACATTGGAGCTGACGATTATATAACAAAACCATTTAATCTATTAGAACTTGTAGCTAGAGTAAAATCAAACTTAAGGCGATATGTAACCTTAGGTAACTATGAAGATACATGTAAAGAAATTTTAAAAAGTGGGGCTCTAGAGCTAAATACATTGACAAAAGAAGTTAAGATTGATGGCGAAAATATAAAAATGACACCAATTGAATATAAAATAATTGAACTTCTTTTAGAAAATAAAGGACGAGTCTTCTCGATAGATGAGATATACGAAAAAGTATGGAATGAAGAAAGTTTTAATTCAGAAAATACAGTAGCAGTACACATTAGACGAATAAGAGAAAAGATTGAAATAAATCCAAAAGAACCAAGATTTTTAAAGGTGGTGTGGGGAGTTGGTTATAAGATTGAAAAATTTTAGCGGAAAACTTATGAAAGAAAAGAGTTTAATATTTAATTGCATTTTGATTTTAGTCGTTTTTACTTTTACACAAATATTAGGAATTCTTATATGTTTTAACTTCTTCTCAAGTAGCTTAGTGTACTCTATGGGAATTATGCTTGTATTGAATTTTATTTTATATAAGATATTGACGATGTAGATGAGGTGAACAACTTGGAAAAATATAGAGCATTAAAGTTAGTAGCATTAATAATAGTATCTATTTCGTTTCCATTAGCTATACTATTTGCATCAATAGGACTTGCTGAACCTAAACACAATATACAAAAAACTTCTACAAATAGTGGAATTTTTCGAATATCTGATGATTTTTATGACAGCAATATATTTGATGAAAGTACAATTCAAGATTTATTATATAATTTGAAACTATCTGTAAGTAGTGGATACACCAAAGAAGAAAAACTTAAATTAAATTATGAGGATTCAAAATCAGAAGGAAACGGAAAAAATGTTGCTTTAAATAATGATTATGATAACTTTGTAAATGATAAACTATCATCTATAGAATACTTAGACTCTTTAAAAAATGTAAAAATGTATATTAGAAATACATATACAGGAGAGTATTATACGAACACAATATATAATGATTTAGATGAATTTAAGCAAAACATAAAGGGTTATTGTGATGTAGAAATAATAGAAGGAGTAGAAAAAAGTTCCTATACTAAAAAACTAAATGGAAAAAAATCTGAATTAAATAATATCGATTTAAAACTAAATGGTATGGATAAAGCTTTTGAAGCCTATGTATCTTTTCCTAAAGAGTTAAGTATTGAAGATGGAATTGTATACAATAACTTTGAAACGTTTAAGCAAGCTACAGAAAAAGTGCAATTATTTTTTGTAGCTAGTTTAATTTTAGCTATTATATGTTTATTGTCCATTATATTATGTAAACGAATTAAATACAAGGCATTAAAGAAAGACAATGTATTTTTATTAATATACAATAAAATACCTATGGAATTTAATGCAGTAATAATAGTTACCTCAATAATACTTCTATTTCTGTATGTTATTGATACATCCTATGATATTTATATTATATTACTAATTTCTATAGCATCATTACTAATTTCAAATAATATATTTTTTATAACTGTTCAGTTAAGTCATTTAGAAAATAAAATATGTATATTTAAGTCAAGTATTATAGTAAGGGTGATTTTATGGTTAATAAAAACTGTAAGGGAGGTCATTAACGCTATAAAAAAAGTATCTTTAGCAAGAAAAGTTATTGGTATAGTAATAATATCTTTGGTTTTAACAATTGTAATTAGTGTTCAAAGTGTGAGCCTAGGATTGTTATTTTCTATATGTATATTTTTGGGTTTTGCACTTTATATAACCAAAAGGCTTTCTTATTTGAGTTATGTTATAGAAGGTACCGAAAAAATAAAAGATGGTGAATTAGACTATAAGATAAAAATTAGTGGAAATGATAATTTTACATCTTTAGCAGAAAATATAAATAATATTGGAGAAGGTCTGGATAAAGCAATAGAAGAACAGGTAAAAAGTGAAAGGATGAAATCTGACCTTATAACTAATGTATCTCATGATTTAAAAACTCCACTTACTTCTATAATAAATTATGTAGATTTAATTAAAAAAGAAGATTCTATACAACCAGAATATATAAACGATTATATAAATGTACTAGAATCAAAGTCAAAGAGGTTAAAATTATTGATAGAGGATTTATTTGAAGCAAGTAGAGTAAGTAGTGGAAATATAGAGTTACAAATTAGTAAAATTGATTTGGTGCAACTCTTAAGGCAAAGTATAGGTGAACTAGAAGAAAAGTTATCTACAAATAATTTAAGTATAAGACTAAATGTTCCAACTGAAAAAGTCTATATATGGGCAGATGGAAGAAGAATGTATAGAGTTTTTGAAAATCTATTGTCAAATATAGCTAAGTATTCTTTAGAAAGTACTAGAGTTTATATAGATGTTTATGAAAATGGTGACAATGTAAAGGTTGTTATGAAAAATATATCGTCATATGAGTTAAATTTTGACCCAAGTGAAATTATGGAAAGATTTAAAAGAGCTGACGAATCAAGAAATACTGAAGGTAGTGGGTTAGGACTTGCTATTGCAAGAGATTTAGTAAACTTACAAGGTGGAAAATTCTATATAGAGATAGATGGGGATTTGTTTAAAGCAAATTTAGAATTTCAAAAATATGAAGAAGAAATAAAGATAGATTAAAATAAAATTTCAAGATATAATATAATTTTTACAGAAAAATTAAGATATTGAAAGGTTTCTTACAAAACAATTATATAGATACTTTTAAAGAAAGGAATACTTTTAATTAATTTTATGAGAATATAGATAGATTTGTGTAAATATATTTTTCTTATTCAATATTACTGGAAATTTTGATATGCTCCCTTTATAAGTATACAGTTGAAATAATAACAAATGATGCTATGAAGGGAGTATATTTTTATGTCATGAAAATCTAAAATAGATTTTGAAATAAAAATTAAATCAGTTGAAATGTATTGTTTCGTACCACTCTTGTTGTTCAAAATGATGGTAACTGGAAGATTATAAGATAATTTAGATATTTCTTTTAAAATAAATTCTCAATCTCACTTATTCAAAAATATTTGACATACATACTGTACGTATGTTGTATTGATGATACCAAATATAAAGGAGCTTATTTTTATGAAAAATAGTTTTTATCCTGTACTAATGTGCAATGATATAAGAAAAGAAGCAGATTTTTTTATAGAATTATTTGATTTCAAGGAAACCTTTAATAGTGATTGGTATATTAGCTTAAAAGACAATGATGAATTTGAGTTGGCATTGATTGATAGTTCACATGATACAATACCTAAACTTTATAGAAAACAGTGTGAAGGCCTTATTCTTAATATTGAAGTTAATGATGTAAACACTGTATATTCAGAAGTAATTAGTAGAAAAAAATCATCACTTTTATTAGATATAAAAAATGAAGAATTTGGACAAAGACATTTTATTATTGAAACTCCAAGTAAAATTTTGGTGATATTATTCAAATAATTCCGCCATCAAATGAGTATCTTAAAAATTATAAGAAATCAGGTAAAGAAAATGAACAAAAATAAAAAAGAATTAGCATCTATAAATACTACAAAAAATTTGATTGCTATTGCACGTAATCATTTTTCTACTTATGGATATGAGAAGACATCATTAGAAGCTATCGCAGAAGAAGCTAATATGACTAGAGGTCAGTATATCACCATTTTAAAAATAAAAAAAACCTATTTAAAGCAGTTTTAAATCTTGTTCAGTAGGAAGTTGGATTAAATGTAGAAAAAGAAGCTATGAAATCCGAAGATATATGGGAACAGTTAATTTTAGGCTGTGTTGGATTTGTACAATCAGCTACTTTAGAATCTAACAAAAGAATATTATTAATCGAAGCACCCAATATTATAGAATGGACAGAGTGGAAAAAAATGGATAATGGGAATTCTGTTTTACTTTTGGAAGAACAACTCTTAGTTGCACAAAAAAATGGGAAATTAATAGAGTTTGATATTCATATGATTTCACATATGATTTCTGGTGCATTAAATGATTTATCTATTTTTCTTGCAGAAAGCAATATTTTAGATAAAAATCAAGTTTATAAAGCGATTTCTCATTTACTGACAGGGTTTAGAAAAGATGGCTAAGAAAGTGAAAGACTATTATGACATTGAATATGTAAACTTCTTAGCTGAAAAAATAAAATCAGTATATCCAGAATTTATTATTAATAAGTTTTTTTCATTGACAAAACCAACTATTGAATTGTTAGAATTCAATGAAAGGCAAGAGTTATTAGCAAATGCTTTAAAAAAGTCTATCAATTTAAACTATTCAGATACTATTAATGTTTTTGAGAAAATATTAGGTCCAGAGTTAGAAGGCAGTTTAGGCATGTTTACAGAGGGTTATTGGTTATGGCCCCCATTGGAAAGTATGTAGAGAAGTTTGGTGGAGAAAATTTTGAAGTAAGTACAACTTTCAGTAAGGAGTTGACAAAAAGATTTACTAGTGAATATTGTATGCGTACTATAATAAATAATTTTCCTGAACAGTCTATGGAATTGCTTTTAAAATGGAGTAAAGATAGTAATAAAAGAGTTCGTCGATTAGCCAGTGAATGCCTCAGAATACGGTTGCCATGGGCAAAAAAAATGTATGTTGCCTTAGAATACTTTGATACTTATTTTGAATTATTGTCTAATCTAAAAAATGATACAGATAAAACAATTCAAAAGAGTGTAGCAAATAATCTAAATGATTTATACAAAGAAGAGCAAGATAAATTTGAATTAATTATTTCTAGTTGGCAAACAGAAAATATAACAAAAGAATGTCAATGGATTATTAAGCATGCTTCAAGAACAAAAAATAAAAAGAAATAATGTTTGTAGTATTTATATTCAAAAATATGTCTAAAGATGATATCTTTCTAATGAAAAAAGGTAATTAAAAAGTAATTATAAAAAAACTCTATAAGAAAATTGTATTTTTCAAAATATTTTCTTATAGAGGCAAACATATATTGTGTATAATACTAATATTAATGATAAATTTAAACTGATAATCAACCTAATATCTTAAAAATATGTTGGATTCATAAATGGGATTACAAGTTCTGCGACCTCTCCATCTGCATCAAGCCCCCAATATCCGCTGTAAATACCATCACCTATACCGCTTGTGAACATAATTAATCTGTAGGATGTTTGTGGTAATTTTAAAAGTAAGAAATTGCCATTTTTATTCTGTAAATTTGGATGCATTTCATGACTTTTTTGAAAAAGTGTTGCAAAATAATCATTATATTTGTTTTTACCTGGATTTTCATTTTGCCATTTTGTTATAAAATTACTATACTCCTTTGCAACTTTTGCGTCTGAAAAACAGGCTAATCCTGTATCCACACCAAAGAAAGTCCATGCTCCTGACTTTCCAAAATCTTCGCATTTCTTTCCCTTTGGCATTGCAATTTCATACTTGATAGGTTTTTTGTCATTGATAATCAATCTTGATGCTGCAATTCTAAGTCCTGCAATTTTAGAATGGCAGATAGAAATTTCTACCGAATAACTTCCAACAGGTATTTTTCTTTCTAAATAAGTCATATATTCACTACCTAAATACGCAAGAGGGTCTGCAAGGACAACTTCTCCACTTGGGAAATCTGTTTCTCCTATAATGAATGGTTCAAGTTTCTCACTTCTTTGAAACAAGCTTTGAAAGAATTCTATTGAATAGTTTTCATGATTTAGAAATTTTAGGTTTTTTTCAAATGCTATTTGAGCAGGATGTTTAACTTGTTCTCTAATTTCTTTTCCTGTATTTGTATCAATAAAATATTTTCCACTTTTATTAGAGTGAAATTCTAAATCAGTTCCTATGGGCATATAAAAAATATTCAAAGTAGTTGGTTCAACGTTAATAAGTGTATTAAAATCTACAATTGCCATATTCTTGGGATTGTCTACATACTCTTGTGTATCTGTATCACCAAAAGCAATCCATCCATTTCCAAACTCACTATGCTCTCTAAAAAGCCACCTCAGTTTTGATGTTCCATTGAGAATCGATTTGCTGACAATACAGCCACCTGCCCCAGTAATATACTGCTTTACTTCTGATTTTTCGACTTTTGTTTCTTTTTTATTTTTGCTAAACAGTTCCATACGAATTCTCCTTACTTTCAAAAATTTCTTGATAATAAATATAATAGACATTATTTTATTTGATGGTTGATTTGTTATCTTTCAATTTATTTGTTAAATATATCGTATCATACCTTCATACTAAATTCTGTGTTTTTCTGATTTTAGCAAAGATACTTATTTCAATCTGTATGGTAATAATTGTATTTGATTGTATTAAATCATTACAGTACTATTTATTTAAGTAAACACAATTTAGAGATTTTTTACTCAGTATAGATTGTTTTTTTGAAAAAATAATCTATGCCATTCCCATATTTTTAAAAAAATACTTTTTAGTATCATTTATCTTTTAGATTAGGGTTAAACTGTGCAAAATTATAGAATAAGGTAAAATCATGTGCAATTATTTGGTATGGCACTATGTATGTAAAATATAGATAATAAAATTAAGGAGGCAGTATGAAGGAAAGGGCTAAAAAAATATTAGATTTTATTATTAAAAATAACAATGTAACATCACAAGAGCTACAAGAAAAGTTTAATGTATCAAAAAGAACTGTTTATTACGATATCCTATCTATAAATGAAGAACTAGGAAAAAGAGGTAATATAAAAAATATAAAGCACAAATTTATATTTGAAGGTAACTTAGGTAATGTAAGAAAAATAATTTCAGCTGAAGAAGATAAATTTCTAGATAGTGAATATAGAAAAACTTTTATATTAAACAAGATATTACATGATGAAAAAATATCAATAGAAAAACTAACAAATGAAATGTTACTTTCAAAAAACACAGTAGTACAAACAATAACTGATATAAAAAAGCACCTTCAAACAATGGGACTAAAATTAGAGTACAAGGGAAAGTACAAAGTAATAGGTGATGAATATGTTATTAGAGAACTTTTCTTGCTACTTACACAAGAAAATGTATTAGAAATTAATTCTATAAGTAAGGAAGTAACTGACTTTGATACAAAGGGATGCATAAACCTTACAGATTACTCTTTATTAAATTTAACTAAGTTTACAAAGTTTCTAAATAAAAGAATAAGAGATGGGAAAACCTTGTATTCTTATAAATATCTAAATGAAGCTAAAAAAATTAGTTACTTTAATAATTGTAAAGAACTTTTGTGTGAAGAAGCTAATGAAAATGAACAAGCCTATGTATGTGCTTATGTAAGTTCACTTCCTAGTTTAAATAGTGAAGTTAAGGAAGATGTTGTTGAAGAATATGTAGATAAACTTATAGACAAGTTTGAAGTAAATACAGCAATAAAATTAGAAAGTAAACATGAGTTTAAAAAAAATATTTTAAGGCACTTGCATTCTTCTTACAACAGAATAAGATTTAAGTTTCCTATTAGCAACCCTATGCTAGACGAAACGAAGTATAAACATAAGTCACTTTATAAGATTATAAAGTCAATTATAGAAAATGAAGAAGAGTTTCCTGTATTTGAAGGTATAAGAGAAGAAGAAATAGGATTTATAGCAGCATATTTTGGAGGATACTTAAGAGGTTCTAGAGATAATGGTCTAAGAAAGAATAAAGTTTTACTAGTTTGTCCTAATGGTCTTATGGTATCAAAGAGTTTGGAAATACAGCTATACAAATACATACCAACTATAGAAATAGTAGGTATAGTATCTATTAAGCAACTAAAAGAAGTAAATATATACTATGATTACATAATTACAACCATAGACATACAAAATGTAAGTAATGTAATAGTTGTGAATCCTCTTTTAACAACATCAGACATTCAATTACTGATGAACAAACTCATAAGTGTAAAAGAAAATGAGAAGTATTTCAATCTTGAACTGATAATACAGGCGATAAGAAAAAATGGAGTTATTAATAACGAAGAATCACTAAAAGCTGACTTATTAAACATAATACATAAGATAGATGAAGGAGAGATGTATCAACCAATGTTAAAGGAATTAATTAATGAAGATAGGGTCAATATAATAAAAAATGTTAAAGATTGGAAAGAAGCAATAAAAATAGCCTCAAAACCATTGTTAGAAGACAACTCTATAGAAGACTTGTATATAGAAAATATGATAAAGTCAGTTGAAAAGTATGGACCTTATATTGTTTTAGCTGATAGATTTGCTCTACCACATGCAAGTTCTAAAGAAGGGGTAAACAAACTTGCCATGTCTTTACTTATAGTAAAAGATGAGGTTGATTTATTAGGAAAGCCAGTGAATATATTTATGGTACTAGCTGCTATAGATAACACTACTCACATCAGAGCATTAGCATCACTTTCAGAAATGATGTATGAAGAAGAAAATATAAATTTAATAATTAATGGAGACAAAACCTCAATACTAGAACTTATAAATAAACAAAATTAGGAGGAATTTAAAATGAAAATATTAGCAGTATGTGGATTTGGTGTAGGTTCATCAATGGTATTAAAAATGACGATACAAAAGGTTTTAAAGCAGTTAAGTATAGAAGGTGAAGTAGAAAATACAGATATAAACTCAGCTAGAGGAGCTGATTGTGACTGTATATTTACAAGCCAAGAATTATTAAATGAATTAAAAGGAACTTGTAATGTACCAGTATATCCAGTTAAGAAGTATATGGACTTAGCAGAAGTTACAGAAGTTGTTCAAACCTTTTTAAATGATAAGAAATAGTATAAATTTAAAAAAGTAAATTTAAAAGTAAATTTAAGTTAATCGACATAAAATAAAAGCTTACTGAAATTAAAAATAGTAAGCAAGAGAGGGGGATTTTAGTGGTAGAAAACTTAAATAGTTAACCTATCACTAAAAAAATATAATGCTTGATTTTATTTCAAATAATATTTTACGTAATCCGTCTATGCTAATTGGATTAATAGCAGCATTTGGTCTTATATTACAGAAAAAGAAAGCATCAGATGTTATAAAGGGGGCATTACTTGCAGCTTTTGGAATCATAATTATGGAAACTGGAACAGGTATGTTAGTCAGTTCGATAGCACCAATTAATGGAGCTTTCCAAAGTATAAGTGGTGGTGCGGTAACAGAAGGTTTAAGTGATGTTACTTTTACTGCAAGTTATGGAGGAGTTATAGGTTTAGCTATGTTTGTAGGTCTAGCTCTTCATTTAATGATAGCAAGATTTACACCTATTAAGACAATCTTCTTAACAGGTCACATGCTTTACTGGTTTCCGTTTATATTTGTAGCATCAGGAGTTGAAGCTGGATTAGGTGGTGGAGTATTAATAGCTTTTGCAGCAGTACTATCAGCACTTTACTGGTCAATAATGCCATGGTTATTAAGAAAGTATGTATTTGACGTTATCGGAGATGAATCTTTTACACTAGGGCATCCAGCAGGTTGTTTAGCACTTGTATCAGGGTTTGTGGCTAAGTTAGTAGGAAATAAAGAAAAGTCTACAGAAGATATAAACATACCTCAAAGTTTATCATTCTTTAGAGAAATATCTATAAGTGGTGGAATGGCAGTATTTTTAATGTTTATAGTTGTTGGAATAGTAATACCAGGGGCATTTAAGGATGCTAATGAGTTTATTGGAACATATGCAATAAAGCAAGGTCTTTCTTTTGGGGCAGGTCTTATAATCATGCTTCATGGGGTAAGAATGTTAATAAATCAAATAATGCCAGCATTCCAAGGCATATCAGAAAAAGTTGTACCAAACGCACTACCAGCTTTTGACTGTCCAATACTATTTAACTATAAGCCAAATGCTGTATTAATAGGATTTTTAGTTGCTATGTTAACATCTACAGCTATGATTTTAATATGTAACTATTTCAATATATTTAACATGTTAATTATACCACTTGTTATAACTTCATTCTTTGAGTGCGGAGCAGCAGCAGTAATAGGAGAATCGCAAGGTGGTATACGTGGAGCTATAATAGGTACAGCTGTAGCTGCAATACTTATGGTAGCTTTAGTAGGAATATCTGCTGTAATTTACTCAGGAACTATTAAAAACTGGATACTAATATTTGGTGGTAACGACCTTTCATTATTTGGTATAATCAGTAAGTTTATAGGTTCATTATTTGGAGGAGTATTATAAGTATGAAATTTAAATACATAGATGAGATAAAAAGATTAATTGACATAATAGAAAATGAAGAAAAAGTCAATATGGAAAAAGCAGTACAAATCCTTGTTGAGGCAATAGAAAACAAAAGTGCTATATTTTCCTTTGGGGCTTCACATGCAGGAATACTAACAGAAGAATTATTCTACAGGGCAGGTGGCTGTGTTCTTATAAATCCAGTATTTGCAAAGTCTCTAATGCTAGATACAGCACCGATAACTCACACTAGTAAGATGGAAAGGCTAGAAGGATATGGTGCAGCTCTAGCTGATAAGACTCCAATTAAAGAAGGAGATGTAGTTATAGTTCACTCAGTATCTGGTAGAAATCCAGTAAGTATAGAGTTTGCTATAGAAGCTAAAAAAAAGATGGCAACAGTAATATGTATAACTAATTTAAATTATTCAAAGAGCGTATCTTCAAGACATTCTTCAAGAAAAAATCTTTATGAGATGTGTGATTTAGTAATAGATAATCATGGTCAAAAGGGAGATGCCTGTGTAGACATAGATGGACTAAATCAAAAAGTTAGTCCAACATCTACTGTAATTGCAACCACTGTTATGAATTCTATTATAGCTCAAGTTACTCAAGAGTTAGTTAATAGAGGGTTAAAGAATCCACCAATTTTTTATAGTGCAAATATAGACGGTGGAGATGAGTTAAATAAGAAGATTTTTGATGAGTATAAAGATGTAATCTACTATGAGTATTAAGGCGAATAAAGTATTTCAATAAGATTCAAAAGGTCTTAACAATGTAAATAAGTAGTATCTAAAAAAGCTGTAGGTAAAATCTACAGCTTTTATTATTGGGTAATCGCATAGAATAAAGATAATTAAAAGTACTCCTTATTTATCTTATAGTATAAATTATTTAACTATTTAATTTCTATAATAAATATATTTAATTGTTTTTAAGTACAATAGTATTTAATTTATATTTATGAATTAATCTTTTTATTTGCTAGTTCTAGTTCTAATTTTTTTATAAAATTATTAAATTCATCTGGTTGTCTTTTTCCAAATAAGATTCTTACAATAAGTGAATTAATTTTTCCAAATATATTTCTATCACTTTCACTTTCAGTGAAAATAAGTTTTGTATTTTCTAAATCAATATGTATAAGTTCATATCTAGTAATAAAACTTTCTCTGTTATTGCTTGTTTTTATCTCATATATTCTATTCTTCTCAAAATTAGTTATTTCAACCTTAAATCTTTTATTATTTTTTTGTTGTACAAATGTACCTACCGCCCTCTTCTCGTTAAAATTAGGGAAATTTAGTCTTGCAGATTTTATAAATATATTAAATATATCTTTTGCAGAGTATTTCAATAAAGCTTCAGATTTAAATGTTTTCATATTATTTTCCTCTCTGTGTGTAATTTTAATACTTGTAAATTATTTTTATAAATAAAATAGTATAATATGTCATATAAAGTCATGCCTCAGTTAGAGATATGATTAAATTACTGTGTATATGAGCATTTAATAAAATACTATTATATCGAATTAAAATTTAAAAACAGAAAGTGTTAAAAGCATAAGGGTTCATAAATTCTTTGTTGAGTAGATATATAATATTATATCTAATTAAATAAACTTTTCAATCCTAATTTTATAACTAATTTATATGATAATCTATATTATGAATTATAATATCAGCAATCAAAAACAGTTAATACATTTAGTAAATTACTAAATGTACAAAAAGCAAATGTTTATCAAAATGTATGAATGCTTATGAAAAAGTAGTCATTTACAAGCGTTGCAAAGAAAAAAAGTATTGAAATAAGTATGGCATGATAGTTGCTTATATATTTATCAAGAAAGGAGTTATCAAGCATGGAGTTGAGAGATAAACTTGTAAACATCATAAATACAGAAAATAAAAAAGACCCACTAACAGATGTTCAAATAGCAAAGTTTTTAAATACAACTAGAGAAAATATAACTAATCTAAGGAAAGAACTCAATATAAGTAATTCGAGACAAAGAAGATATCCTTATTTAAAGTCAGCGATTTCAGCAATATTGCAAAACAGCAAGGATATTTCTATTTCAGAAATTACCAGAGAGTTGATGACAGAAGGATTCAATATATCAAGAAGAGTTGTAGAGGAAATTTTACCTAAAGAAAGTTTAGAAATGGAAATCGTAGAGGTAATTGAAGAAAAATCAAGCGACCCGTTTGAAACTTTGATTGGAAATAAGGGAAGTCTTAGAAATGCTGTAGAACAAGCAAAGTCTGCTATATTGTATCCTCCAAAAGGTCTTCCCACTTTAATTGTAGGAGAAAGTGGAGTTGGTAAGAGTTTATTTTCTAAACATATGTATGAGTTTGCAAAGAAAAAAAAGGTAATAAAAGAAAATTCTAATTTTGTTGTATTTAACTGTGCTGATTACAGTGATAATCCACAATTATTGTTATCTTTATTATTTGGATATAAAAAAGGTGCATTTACAGGAGCTGAATATGATACACCAGGTCTTGTAGAAGAAGCTGATGGAGGAGTTTTATTTTTAGATGAAATTCATAGATTACCTCCAAAAGGTCAAGAAATACTATTTTCTATTTTAGACAGAGGCAAATTTAGAAGATTAGGTGAAACTAATGCTGAAAGAAAGGTAAGCATGATACTGATTGGAGCAACTACTGAAAACGTAGAGACTAATTTATTGTTGACATTTAGAAGAAGAATACCAATGCTAATAACATTACCATCATTACATGATAGACTGTTAAAAGAAAAAATAGACCTTATATACAATATCTTTCAACAAGAGTGTAACAGAATAAATGCAAAAATATTTGTAGATAAAAATGTGATTGAAATACTTGCATTAAAAAAATTTAGTGGAAATATAGGGCAATTACAAAATATGATTCAGGTTCTTTGTGCAAGAGCTTTTATGAAGTTTATAAATTCTAAAGATGAAGATTGTGAATCAATAGTAGTAGTAGATATAAATGAAGTTTTAAAGCTTAAGGATTCTTTCAAAGATGCTGCTTTTCAAGAGGTTGAATACACAGAAATAAGAAAGTATTTAAAAAATGCTATATTTATACCATTTAATGTAGAGGAATCCTCAATAAAAGAAAATATTGTGAATGATGAGTACATATTACCAGAGGATATATATAAAACAATTGAAAAGAAATATTATGATTTAAAGTCTCTAGATATTGAAGATATTGACATAGAAAACATTTTATGGACTTTTGTTTTAAATAGATTTGCTGACATAAAGTTTAATCTAGAAAACGATGAAGAAATCTTCTCAATGAGTGATTTAAATAGCTTTGTAAGTGATAGTCTAGTAAAACTGGTAAAAGAGCTAATGAATAATATAATTGAAAAAAATACTAATTTAGAAGTAAATAAAAATGCATTTAAATATCTAGCAATACATTTAGAAGAAGCAATAAAAAGGATTAAACTAAATCAAAAGATAATAAATGTAAACTTAGAAAAAATAAAAATAGATTTTTCAAAAGAATATGAAATAGCAAAACGCTTTGCAATAAAAATTGAAGATACAAATGAAATTAAGATTCCAGAAGATGAGATTGGATTTATAACACTTTATATAAAATCAGCCTTAAAGAATGAAGTAAAAAAAGATAAAGTTGGATTGATAATAATCTCTCATGGTCGTATAGCTACAGAAACTGTAAATGTTGTTAAAGAGCTTTTGGGAGTAAAATTTCCTGTGGCCATAGACATGCCTTTAGATGAAAAACCAATGAATATATATAACAAGGCGGTGGAGTTGTCAAAAATAATAGACCAAGGGAAAGGAATATTATTTCTAGTTGATATTGGGTCACTTACAAATATAGGACAAATAGTAAATAAGAGAACTAACATAAATACTAAAACTATTGATAGAGTAGATCTTTTAATGGCATTAGAAGCAGCTAGGAAAGTTTCTATGGGAGATGAAGAACTTGATGAAATGTTTTTTTCTCTTGTAAAAGATAGGATGGGATATAATTATGAACTGGAAAAGCATATAGATAAAACCAATGCAATTGTAGCCTTATGTCTTACTGGAGAGGGAACCGCTAAGTACATAAGCAAAACATTAGAAGAAAAGTACAACAATACTAAATGTTATCAAATGAGTGCTTTGGATGAGAATCTTCCCTATAAAATTGAAAAATTAAGAGAAAAAAATAATATATTAGCCATTGTTGGTACAATAAATCCCAAAATACCAGGTATAAATTTTATTCCATATAATAAAGATGTTTTTAAAAACCTAGATATATATCTTTCAAAAAAGCAAGATGATAGTCAAATTAAAGGATATGGAAGAATGCTTGATGAGGATTTAGTAATATTTGAGCCAGATATATATTTTAAAAAGGATTTACTAGAATATGTATGTTCAATTCTTATCAATAAAGGATATGTGGAAAAAGATTATTTGGATTCAGTTCTGCATAGAGAAGAAATGCTTCCAACTTATTCTAAAGGGGCTACAGGTGTACCTCATGGAGATTCTTCTACAGTAAATAGTACAAGATTTGTTTTTATTAAATTAAAAAACCCTATTGACTGGGGTGTAGGCAATGTGAATTTTGTATTTATGCCAGTTTTTAAGACTAATGATAAAGATATTGTTAAGAATGTTCTTGAAATTTTAAAAGATGAAAAGTTTATGAATAGTGCTAAACAGTGTTTTGATAAAGAAGATTTTAAGAAGATTATATTTGATAAATTTAAAAATATATAGATATAGCAACAATTTGAGAGGAGTTAGAGTAATGAATGTAGATTTAATATCATTAGACTTAGAAGCTAATGATTATGAAAGTATTATCAGAGAATTAGGAAATAAAATGTATCAAAAAAAATATGTAAAAAATACATATATAAATGCCGTTTTGAAAAGAGAAAAAACATTACCTACAGGGCTTAATATTGGAGAAATGTGTGTTGCGATTCCACATACAGACTCACAACATGTAAATGAATCTAATGTAGCTGTAGGAATATTGAAAAATCCAGTAAAATTTAATTCAATGATAGACCCAACAGATAAATTAGATGTGGAGCTTGTATTTTTACTAGCAGTAAAGAATCCAGACTCTCAAGTAAAATTATTAAAAGATTTAATGTCAGTTTTTCAGAATATAAAGCTGTTGAGAGATATAAAAAATGCATCAACAAAAGAAGAAGTAGCTGAATTATTAAATTTTATAGAAATATAATGAAAAGATGTTTTAGAAGTAAATAATAGAAAATTAGAAACTTAAAAGCAGTATTAACTTTTGAGCAATTTAATTTATATAAAATAAAACTTAAATATAATATTAGGAGGAAATTATTATGAAACAATTTAATGTATTATCAGTATGTGGTTCAGGAACAGTTACATCATCAATGGTGGCAGGTAAATTAAAAGAAGTATTAGGAGATAAGGGTATATCTATTACAACAACAGAGGATAGACCAACAGAAGCATTAAATTTGGCACAATCAGGAAGATTTGATTTTATAACATTTACAAGCCCACTTCAATCAGGTGATTACGGAATACCAACTATAAATGCATTTGCTTGTCTTACTGGTATAGGAGAAGATGCATTTTTTGAAGAAGTTTTAAAGGTTATTGATAGTTTAAATAAATAGTGTTTATAGTATTTAAATTAATAATTTAGATACTATAATAAACTATTATTCAAATAACTACTATCAAAATAAATTTAATTAAAGTGGCATCATTTAAGAATTTATTAGAATAAAAATGACAACAAAAAGATATTTATTTAGACATATTTAATTAATTTGATAAATGTTTAGAAATAGGAGGGTAAAAGATGTTAACATTTATGAAATCTATAATCGATACATTTGGTTCTGCAATTATAGTTCCAATTATAATATTCATAATAGCAAAAATATTTAAAGTGACTACTAAGAAATCGTTTCTTTCAGCTGTATATGCAGGTGTTGCTTTGCAAGGTTTTACGTTAATATTAAATTCATTTACACCAATAATAACACCAGTAATTAATAGAATGGTAGATAGTACAGGAGTAAATTTACCTGTGTTTGATGTTGGTTGGCAAGCTACATCATTAGTTGCATTTTCAACAAGTGCAGGTATGATATACTTAGGTCTTGGAATATTATTGCAAACTATTTTATTTTTAGTAAAGTGGACAGATGTATTCCAACCATCAGATTTATGGAATAATTATTCTTATATGGTTTGGGGAGCAATGGTAATAGGAGTGACAGGCAATTTCCCTTTAGGTATAGGGTGTATGGTCTTGTTAAACTTATACAGTTTATTAATATCAGAATTAGTTGCGAAGAGATGGTCTAGTTATTATAGATATCCTAATTGTACAATAATAGCTATGCACAATGTTGAAGCTTCTGTCTTTGCAGTATTTGCAGACCCTATATATAATAAACTTGGACTAAATAAAATAAAGTTAAACCCTAAAGAATTAGAAAAGAAATTAGGATTTTTAGGTGAGCCGATTACTCTAGGTCTTTTCTTGGGTATGTTTATTGGTATACTAGGTAATATGACTAGAATAACTACTATGGAAGCTTGGGGAGAAATAATGAAAGTTGGTATATCTACAAGTGCTGTTATGGCAATATTCCCAAAAGTAGCAAGTATGTTTGCTCAAGCATTTGCACCTATAACAGAAGCTGCTAGAAAGATTATGCAAAAAGCTGGAAATCGCGAGTGGTATATAGCAGTAAATGATGCTGTGGGATATGGTGAACCTGCAACTTTAATATCAGGTCTTATCTTAATTCCAATAATGCTTGTAGTAGCTATGATACTTCCAGGTAATCAGGTATTACCAGTTGTAGACTTACTTGCAATTCCATATATGGTACAAGGTTTAGTTGCAGTACATAATGGTAATATACCAAAAGTAATAGTTTCAGGTATAATATGGTTTGGATTAGGATTATATATATGTACATCTACAGCTCCATTATTTACAGATATGGCTACAAGTGTAGGTGTTGCTATACCAGCTGGAGCTATGCTTATAACAAGTTTCAATATACTAGGAAAACCTTTGATGGGGTTAGTGTTCTTTGCATTCTTAAGTGCAAATCCAATTTATATAGGATTAGCAGTTGTAATTTACTTTGTCTTATGGGCATTATTTAGAAAGAATAAAACAAGTATACTTGAATATTTAGAAAAACAAGCACTTAAAAATGTTGCAGAAGAACCTGTAGTAGCATAGCTTAAGTTTATTAAATATAAGAAAACAATGAATCAAGAAATCTATAATTGATTTTATAGGAGTATCAGAGATTATCTGAAAATCTATAAATGAAATGTAGATTTCTTTTTATTTTGATAAATATTAGGATTCTGTTTTATTGTACTCAACTATTAATTTTATGAATTTTATTTTGTTATTTAAAACATATTTTTTTATATTTATACAATAATGTAATTTGATTTTATAAAATGTATTATACATTGTCAAAATGCTTTGTATGTAAGGTATTTGTAGATATGAATTATTTGTTTTTTGTATGGCATAAATATTGCTATATATAAGTGTATAGCATGAAGGGAGAGGTTTATATGGCAAATAAGATGAGAGCATCAGTACTATACGATATAGGTGATGTTAGATATGAAATGGTTGATATACCAGAAATAACAGATGGAGAAGTACTTGTAAATGTTAAATATGTTGGAATATGTGGCTCGGATTTACCTAGGTCTATGGTTAGTGGATTGAGTGGAGGTACAGCATATCCATTAATCTTAGGACATGAGTTTTCTGGTGAAGTTGCTAAAGTAGGGTCAAAAGTAAAGAGTATTAAAGTAGGAGATAGAGTAGCTGTTGCCCCATTAGTTCCTTGTGGAGAATGTGGTTATTGTAAAGATGGGAATTTCGGATTATGTAATGACTACAATATAATTGGGACAAGAGTAAATGGAGCTTTAGCAGAGTATGTGAAAGTTCCTGAAGAGCATGTTTTAAAATTACCAGATACATTAGATTATGAAACTGCTGCTGGAATTGAACCAGCAACTATAGCATATCATGGGATTGCAAAAGCAGATATTAAGGTAGGAGATAGTGTAGTTGTACTAGGGTGTGGTCCAATAGGTCAGTTTGCTTTACAATGGGCAAAGGTTTTTGGAGCATCTAAAATTATAGCTGTTGATATTTTCAATGAAAAGCTAGAACTTTCTAAAGGTCTAGGAGCAAACTATACAGTAAATTCAAAAGAAGTAGATGCAATTGAAGAAATAAAAAAAATAACTAATGGTGGTGCTGATATTGTCATAGAGACTGCTGGTAGTAGGTTTACTCAAGAGCAATCTCTACTTATAGCAAAAAAAAGAGGAACTATAGTATTTGTAGGTATTTCGCATACAGAATTACCACTTAGTGCAAAAGCTGCGGAGAGCATATTACGTGGAGAACTTACTTTGAAAGGTTCTTGGAATTCATATACAAGTCCTTATCCTGGAAGAGCATGGACCGCAACATTAGATTTTATGGGAAAAGGAGATATTATTTTTACACCAATGATTTCACATAAAATAGGTCTTAATGAGGTAGGAGAATTTCTGCGTAAAATGGCAAACAGAGAAATAAATTTTAATAAAATCCTAGTAGAAATATAAAAATTTAAGAGGTATAAAAATGAATAAAAAACTAAAACAAATAGCTAAAAACATAAGAATAAGTATTATAAAAAGTATAACAGAAGCTAAGTCTGGACACCCAGGAGGTTCGCTGTCAATAGTAGATATATTAACTGTATTGTATTTTGAAAAAATGAATATAGACCCTATAAAATTTAATGATGAAGATAGAGATAGATTTGTATTATCAAAAGGGCATTCTGTACCAGCATTATATGCAACTTTGGCAGAAAGAGGTTATTTTGAAAAAAAGGATTTAATGAGTTTAAGAAAATTTGCTTCTAAGTTACAAGGACATCCAGACATGAAAAAGGTAGCAGGAGTAGATATGTCTACTGGTTCTCTTGGACAAGGTTTATCTGCTGCAAATGGTATGGCATTAGCTGGTAAATTAGATAATAAAAGCTATAAAGTATACACTATTTTAGGAGATGGTGAGATTCAAGAAGGACAAATATGGGAAGCTACAATGACAGCATCACATTATAAATTAGATAATTTAATTGCATTTGTTGACTTAAATGGATTGCAAATAGATGGTTCTAATGAAGAAGTAATGAATGTTAGTCCAGTAGATGACAAATTTAAATCTTTTGGATGGAATGTAATACTAATAAGTGGACATTGTTTTGATGAAATAGGAAATGCAATAGATGAAGCTAAAAAAGTTACAGGAAAACCAACAGTAATAATAGCTAAGACTGTAAAAGGTAAAGGTGTTTCATTTATGGAAAATAATGTGGCATGGCATGGAACAGCTCCAAATGCAGAACAAGCAGAACAAGCATTGAAAGATTTAGAAGGAGGTCTATAGGAATGGGAATAGCAACTAGAGAAGCTTACGGACAAGTGTTAAAAGAACTTGCAGAAAATAAAGATATAGTAGTATTGGATGCAGACTTAGGAAAAGCTACAAAAAGTATATCATTTAAAGAAGTTGCTCCAGATAGATTTTTTGATATGGGGATAGCAGAAGGTGACATGATTGGTACAGCAGCAGGTCTTGCTACTTGTGGGAAAATACCTTTTGCAAGTACTTTTGCAATATTTGCAACAGGAAGGGCTTATGAACAAATAAGAAACTCTGTGGCATATCCAAACTTAAATGTTAAAATAGTAGCTACTCATGCAGGAGTAACAGTAGGAGAAGATGGAGGAAGCCATCAAGCTATAGAAGATATATCTTTAATGAGAGGTATACCAAATATGGTTGTATTAAATCCTGCTGATGGAATAGAAGCAAAGAAAGCTATATTTTCTGCTGTAGATTACAATGGTCCTGTATATCTAAGACTTGGAAGAGCAACTACTGAAGATATACATAATGATGATTATAATTTCAAAATTGGAAAGGGCGAGATTCTTAGACAAGGTTCAGATGTAGCTATAATTGCAACTGGAATAATGGTTTCAAAAGCTATTAAATCTGCTGAATTATTAAGTAAAGAGGGACTTGAAGCTATGGTAGTTAATATATCAACTATAAAACCAATTGATAGTGAACTTATAGTAGAGGTAGCTAAAAATACTGGTAAGGTGGTAACTGTAGAGGAACACAGTGTAATAGGTGGATTAGGTTCTGCTGTTACAGAAGTTTTAAGCGAGAAATACCCTGTTGTAGTAAAGAGGATAGGTATAAATGATGAATTTGGTCAATCAGGAAATCCAGAATCTCTATTAAACTATTATGGATTGACTGTAGAAAATATAGTTAGTACTGCAAAATCATTCTAAATAAATATAATCAATAATAAAAGCAAACTAAAAATAAATTTTATCAAAAAAATATAGGAGGAATCAGAATGTTAGAGACTCTAAAAGAAGAAGTATTAAAAGCAAATTTGGAATTACCTAAAAGAGGATTAATCACTTATACATGGGGAAATGTAAGTGGAATAGATAGAGAAAAAGGGTTAGTAGTAATAAAACCAAGTGGTGTTGAGTATGATAAGATGACTGTAGAAGATATGGTAGTAGTTGATTTAGATGGGAATATAGTAGATGGTAGATTAAGACCTTCTTCAGACACTCCAACTCATCTAGTTTTATATAAAGAGTTTGAGGAATTAGGAGGTATAGTACATACACATTCAAGTTGGGCTACAACTTGGGCTCAAATAGGTAAATCTATACCAGCATGTGGGACTACTCATGCAGACTATTTTTATGGAAGTATACCATGTACTAGAAAAATGACTCGAGAAGAAATACGTAGTGAGTATGAAAGAGAAACTGGTAATGTAATTGTTGAAGAATTTATGGGGAAAAACCCAATACACTGTCCAGGAGTAATTGTAAATGACCATGGTCCTTTTACTTGGGGTAAAAATGCAAAAGAGGCTGTTCATAATGCAGTGGTTTTAGAAGAAGTTGCAAAGATGGCATATTATACAGAATTAATGAGTCCTGAGAATACTATGGATAGAGTACTTATGAACAAGCATTTTTCAAGAAAACATGGTAAAAATGCATACTATGGTCAAAAATAACTGTCTGGAGGTAAATTATGCTAGAATCTTTAAAAGTTAAAATTGTAGAAGTAGCAATTAAAGCAGAGAATTATGGCTTGTGTAAGGAAAAAGCTGGTAATTTTAGCATTAGAGATAAGGATACTGGATATATACTTATAACACCTTCAGGTATAGGAAGAGAAGAATTGAAGACAGAACACATTTGTGTATTAGACTTGGATGGGAATGTAATAGAAGCTGAGAAAGGTATTAAACCTAGTAGTGAGGTACTAATGCATATTGAAATATACAAAGTGAGAGCAAATGTAAATGCTATATCGCATACACATTCTCTCTATGCAACAGCATTTTCAGTGGCAAATAAACCAATTATACCAATTGTATATGAGTCAGTTAATTATGGTGGTTATGTAGACATAGCTCCATATGAAAGACCAGGGACTTTGGAACTAGCCAAAAGTGTTTCAAAGTTATTATTAGATACGGATGCATGTTTATTAGAAAGGCATGGATTGACAACTGTAAGTAATGACCTTGAAGATGCTTTGTTAAAATCGAGATATGTAGAAGAAGTAGCAGAAATATACTATAGGTCTTTAGTATTAAATCAATTTAAAGAACCTAAGGCAGTAGATATTAATGAATTTAAAGCATGGAAATATCCAGATGAAATAAAATTTTAATTAGGATGATTTAAATTAAATAGATGAACTATAATAGATATTAGCTTCTTTATATAGTGTAGTACTTCCTAAGTAAATATATTTAATCTGATATATTCATTTAAAACAAAAATAATATAAAACCCTAAATCGATTCTTATATTGGTTTAGGGTTTTATATTTTTTATTTATATATTTCTACTTATGCATTTCTTTTTAGTTGATTTTCTGGAGAATTTATATATTCAAAGTATTTTTTAGTTTCAGATACTATTATAGGTGATAGTGCAAGCAAAGCTATTAAGTTAGGTATTGCCATAAGTCCATTTACAATATCAGCAATTATCCAAACTACTTCTAACTTTAAGAATGCACCTAATAATACCATAGCTACAAATACAGTTCTATATCCATTCATACCTTTTACACCAAATAGGAATTCAAAACATCTTTCTCCATAATAACTCCACCCCAAAATTGTAGTGAATGCAAATAATGTTAAGCTAACTGTAAGTAATATTGGTCCAAATGTAGGAATAGCACCATTAAAAGCTGCTTGAGTCATAACAGCACCATTTAAGTCTGAACACCAAACACCTGATATAACAAGAGAAAATCCAGTAAGTGTACAGATTATAATAGTATCTATAAAAGTTCCTGTCATAGAGATAAGTCCTTGCTCTGCTGGCCACTCAGTTTTAGCTGCAGCAGCTGCTATTGGAGCACTACCTAAACCAGATTCATTTGAAAATACACCACGGGCGATACCATTTCTAATTGCTAGTGACATAGTTGCACCTAGAAAACCACCAGTTGCAGCAGTAGGTGTAAATGCACTTTTAATTATCAATACAAAAGTTTCAGGTATTTTATTCCAATAAGATATTAAAATGACTCCACAGATTACAATATAGATAACTGCCATAAAAGGTACTATCTTAGTAGCAACATTAGATATACTTTTAAGACCTCCAAATACAACTAAAGCTACAAATACTGCTAGTACAACACCTGTAATTCTAGGGTCCACTCCAAAGCTACTATTGATA
The DNA here is from genome assembly GCF_020658495.1 of Clostridioides sp. ES-S-0048-02. NCBI lineage: Bacteria > Bacillati > Bacillota > Clostridia > Peptostreptococcales > Peptostreptococcaceae > Clostridioides > Clostridioides sp. ES-S-0048-02. The sequence goes on along the minus strand of NZ_JACVWH010000007.1, from coordinate 50,773 downwards.
GCGTCTGTTATTGAATTTACTTGAGTAAAAGTACCTATTCCTAAAAGTGCAACTAATATACCACTTATAGCAAAGAATATTGCAAGAGGTCTCCATTTTTCTCCCATACCATTTACTATGTAGTACATAGGTCCACCAGATACTTGACCATTTTTATCTTTAGTTCTGTATTTTATTGCAAGGACACCTTCTGAGTATTTAGTAGCCATCCCAAAGAATGCAGCTATCCACATCCAAAAAAGTGCACCAGGTCCACCAGCTTTAATAGCTGTGGCAACCCCAACGATATTACCAGTACCAACTGTAGCAGCCAATGCAGTACATAAAGCTGCAAAACTTGAAACATCACCACTACCTTTATTTTCAGCAGCAAATATTAGCTTAAGAGCACGTGGAAGTTTTGTTATTTGCACAACGCCAAGTTTAACAGTAAGTAATATACCAGTACCAACTAGTAGTACCAACAGGGGCGGTCCCCAAATAAAAGCATCAACTTTGTTTAAAATATCAATTAGATTCATAAAAACACTCCCTCATTTTTTTGCTTTACACAATCAATAGAATTTTTAATGAAGTAATTGACAGGAAATTAGTATAATTTATTAATAATTTCTAGTGTAATAAAAAAAGCTAAATCTAAAATAGATTCAGCTCTGGATATACACTAATTAGCAACCAAAATAAAAGTATTAATAATACTAGTTTTGGTAGATAATCCCTGTCCTTTTGCCTGAGAGATTGAGCACAAATGCCTTGCCCCTTCGGCGCCCATAATGGGTCTCTCCAGAGTTCCGTAAATTTTACAGTCCTACTTTAAAAAAGTACCTGAGAGTGTTACTCCTTCGGTGTGCCATATGGCAACTCTTCTATAAAATCTTAACCGGATATTGATTTGTCATAGCTTATTGTATTAATAATATTAATATAAGGTTTTGTGTTTTGTCAACTAAAAAATTTAAAAACAGGAAAAAAATATAAAAATATAAGTCTAATTACGAATTATAAACTTACAAATTTAAATAATATACGTAAAAATAAATAGGATAGTAGGTGTGTAAATCAAATTAAATATAGGTTTGTGATAAAAAAAGAAGAAAATATTAAATAATTAATTAGAATTGATTTAATTATGGTAATATTATAGTTACAATGTTAAGAAAAAGTATATTTATTTAGCTTTTAAGTGTAGTGTAAGATTGGAGAAAGAGAAAGGAAGTATTTTAAAATGGGAAAAATATTAGTACTAGCAGAAAAACCTTCTGTGGGAAGAGATATAGCAAAAGTTTTGGGTTCAAAAAATGAAAAAAATGGATATATAGAGGGACCAAAGTATATTGTTACCTGGGCACTAGGTCATTTGGTTACACTTGCTGACCCTGAAAGTTATGGAGAAAGATACAAATCATGGAGTTTAGAAGATTTACCAATACTTCCTAAGTATCTAAAGACTGTTGTAATAAAAAAAAGTGGAAAGCAGTTTAATACAGTGAAGGCTCAAATGAACAGAAATGATATAGATGAAATAGTTATAGCAACAGATGCAGGGAGAGAAGGAGAACTTGTAGCAAGATGGATAATAGAGAAATCTCAAGTAAAAAAACCTTTAAAACGTCTTTGGATTTCTTCAAGTACAGATAAAGCAATAAAAGAAGGTTTTGCAAAACTAAAAAGTGGTAAAGAATATGAAAATTTGTACTATTCAGCAATAGCACGAGCAGAAGCCGATTGGATTATTGGAATAAATGCAACTAGAGCTTTAACAACAAAGTATAACGCACAGCTTTCTTGTGGAAGAGTGCAGACTCCTACTCTTGCTATGATATTGAAAAGAGAAGAAGAAATAAGAAATTTTAAACCTAAAGAATATTATGGATTGGAGATAATTGCAACAAAGGGCAACTCAGATATAAAGTTTATTTGGAATGATAAAAATAATAATTCCTCAACTTTTAGTAAAGAAAAGATGGAAGGTGTATCAAAAAAAGTAAAAGATTTAGATGTTAAAATATCTGAAGTAAATAAATCATATAAGAAAAAATATTCACCTGCGCTTTATGATTTAACAGAATTACAAAGAGATGCAAATAAAATGTTTGGATTTTCAGCAAAAGAAACATTATCTATAATGCAAAAACTATATGAACACCATAAGGTACTTACTTATCCTAGAACTGATTCTAGGTATCTAACTTCGGATATTGTTGGGACATTAAAAGATAGAATAAAAGCTGTAAATGTTAGTGATTATTCGAAGGTTTGTAATAAGTTATTAAAAAGTAATATTGTATCTAATAAGTCTTTTGTTGATAATTCAAAAGTAACAGACCATCATGCCATAATACCAACAGAGCAAAAAGTGTTTATGAGTGATTTTACAGATAAAGAAAGAAAAATATATAATCTTGTCGTAAAAAGGTTTTTGGCAGTATTAAGTCCTCCCTTTGAATATGAACAGACAACTATAAGTGCAACTATAGAGGGCGAGACATTTAAAGCCAAAGGCAATAAAGTAATAAATCTAGGTTGGAAAGAAAGCTATAAAGATATGGATGATGAAGATGAATATGAAAGCATTCCAAATGTGTTGGAAAAAGATATTCTTAAAGTTAAAAGCTTGAAGATGACTTCAGGAAGGACAAATCCACCACCATACTTAAATGAGGCTACACTTTTAACATCTATGGAGAAAAGTGGACTTGGTACAGTTGCTACTAGAGCAGATATAATAGAAAAATTATTCAATTCATTTTTGATGGAAAAGAAAAATAAAGATATATATATAACATCAAAAGGAAAACAACTGTTAGATTTAGTTCCTGTGGACTTAAAGACACCAGAACTTACAGCATCGTGGGAAAAGAAATTATTAGATATTTCAAAAGGGAAGCTTAATAAAAATACATTTATAAATGATATGAAGGATTATTCAAAAGATATTGTATTAGAAGTAAAAAGTAGTGATAGCAAATTTAAACATGATAATTTAACTAAAAATAGATGCCCAGAATGTGGTAAATTTATGCTAGAGGTAAATGGTAAGAAAGGTAAAATGTTAATTTGTGAAGATAGAGAGTGTAATACTAGAAAAACCATATCACAAACAACTAATTCAAGATGCCCTAATTGTCATAAAAAATTAGAACTTCGTGGTGAAGGTGAAGGAAGAATATTTACTTGTAGTTGTGGGTACAGGGAAAAATTATCCTCTTTTAATAAAAGAAAACAAGAGGAAAAAAAGAAAGCATCAAAGAAAGATGTTAATCAATATCTAAAAAATCAAAATAAAAATCAAGAAGTATTTAATAATCCATTTGCAGAAGCCTTAGCTAAGTTGAAAAAATAAATAGTTTTCATGGCAATATTATACACAATCATAACTTTAACTATATATTAGTTATATGTACTGATATAATATAGGGTATAGTTTAGACATGAAAGTAGGGATGTCAAATGAGATTAAATTATATATTTAAATGCTATTGTGACAAATGTAAAGATATATGGAATAATTCAAGTATCGAATTATGTAAAGAAATAGAAACATATAGTGAAGATTCACAAAAAAAGTGTGAAGGCGAATTAGATAAATTGATAGATAAAGTATCAGTTCACTTAGAAAAGTGTCCAAGTGATGTTGTTCTAAGAAAAATGTGGATAAAAAAAGGTGAAGCTTTTTTGCAAAAAACACTAGAAAAAGAGAATATTTTTAAATTAGAGAAAATGAATGTAGAAGATAGAAAAAAATTCTTAGAAATAACAAAACAATTTATCAGAGATGCTAGAGGATTTGATGATGATTTACCTATAGAAGATATTATGCAGGCCGTGAGAAATGTATGGATTTCAAATGCACTGCAATTATTATTTGGAAAAGATGTCTATTATTCAAAAGCAAGTTTTGCATATAGTATGTTATATCCATATACAGACAATTATTTAGATAATACAAAGACAAATGAAATGGATAAAGCCTTATTCAATCGTTGGTTAGAAAAAAGACTCTTAGGAGAAAAAATTAAACCTAATAACTGTCATGAAAGTAAAGTATCTCAGATGATAGATTATATTGAAGAGGTTTATCCTAGAGAAGATTTTAAAGAAATATATGAGTCATTGTTATTAATATTTGAAAGCCAAGTAAAGAGTTTAAAACAGCAGGATAAGGAGACTTATTTGCATAAAGACGAAATATTATCTATTTCTATTGAAAAGGGAGGTTCATCTGTTTTAGTAGATGGATATTTAATAAATGGGCTTATGACAAATGAAGAGGTAAAGTTTTGTATTGGTTATGGATTTTTATTACAAATATCTGATGATTTACAGGATATAAAAGAAGATTTAAAGTGTAATCATAAGACTATTATGACAGAGATGTCAAAAAAGGGTTTATTGGATGAAATTGCAAATAAGTTAATAAACTTTACTATTGAATTAATAGAAAACTTTAAAATTAACAGTAGAAATGAAGCTATAACAGACATGATAAAAAATGATTGTTTAATGTTGATTTTGTTTTCTATAGCTTATAATGCTGAATTTTTTTCTATAGAATATATAAAAAAAATAGAGAGATTTCTTCCATATACGATATCTTATTCATTGGAAATTAAAGAAAAGATGCGAAAAAAATTTAAAAATATTGATTTTTTAAATAATGAAAATGAATATAAAGAAATGATTGATACTATATGTGCAAAGTAGAAAAATAGTGAGATGTATAATACATATCTCACTATTTTAAGTTTAAATAAAATATTGATTTTAAGTTATTTAAATGCAGTAATAATCCCATTATCATGTAGATTTTTAATGATTGTAGCTGCAATAGGAAAGCCAAATAATCCAGCTATTCCAAATAGTTGAGCACCAACAAACATACACATTAGTGTTATTAAAGGATACAGACCAATTTGTTGTCCTACTACTTTTGGTTCTAATATTTGTCTAACAACAGTTATGATGATGTATAGTATTAAAAGCCCTATTGCCAAATGTATATTTCCATTGATTAATGAAATAATCATCCAAGGAGTTAAGATACTTCCTGTGCCTAATACTGGTAAAATATCGACAAGCGCAACTATGACAGATATAGTAAATGCATTTTCAACTTGTAGGATATTAAGACCAATAAGAAGTTCTACAAATGTTACTGATAGTAGTATGGCATATGCTTTTAACAATTTTAAAATAGCATTGATACTACTATTTTTTATATTGATTATCATTGTCTGACTTTTTTCTGGAAACTGTCTTAAAATAAAGTTCACTATTTTTTGATAGTCAAATGTAAAGAAGAAAGAAGCAATTAAAGTTATAATAAGTTTCAACATAAATGCAGGTGTTTTACTTGCAATACTTGCAATAGCATTAAGTGCATTTGTTGAAATAGAGGCAACTAAAGACATCATAGATTGACTGATATTATCCCAACCAAGTATCAATGCTAGATTAACATTAGGTGTACTAGCATCTATCTTAGAAAATAAGGTGTTTAATGTTGGCTGTATACCTGATTTATATATATCAGGAAGTCTAAAAAATATGTCGCTTATACTTGCAAATATTTTTGCACCAAAACTAACTAATAAAAATATTCCTAATCCATAAAAGGCTAAAAGTACTACCGCAGAAATAAATGTACGGTTTAAGTTTGTATTATCTGTAATAAGTTTTATAATAGGTCTTAAAATAAAGGCAATGATAAAACTAATCACAAAAGGCATTAATAATGGAAATAAGAATTTTAAGACAACATATATAATACTTGCTATTAAAACTACATATGTAAATTTAATTATAAAGCTCTTTTGCTTTTGAATGTCCATAATATAAAACCTCCAATGTATTTGATATTATTCTAAATATGGTCTTATTTGTATAAAATATACTACTGTATATTGATTATAAACTATAAAGCTTCTATGTAGTAAATAAATTATGTAAAATTTAGGTTAATTTTGTATAAAGATATACTTTTGTATTTTAAAATTATTAAGCAAATACGAAAAAATATTTTAAATAAATAGCATAAAATTGTGATAAAATTAATTTATAATGTTTGAGCTAAATATAGTAGATAACTTATCATATGATAGAGAATTTTTAAGAGGTGGTAAGATGAAAAACTTTAGAGATTTAGGTGGAAATAAAACAGAGGATGGTAGAACTGTAAAGTATGGTTTATTTTATAGGTCTGCAAAGTTGTCAAATTTGAGTAGGAATGATATAAAGATTTTAAAAGACTTAAATATCAAATATGTATTTGATTATAGGAGTGATGAAGAGGCACGTAAACATCCATCAACAATAATATCAAATATAAAAAATATAAGAATTCCAGCAATGAGAGAATTAGAAGAATCAGGAGGTCGTTTTGGCTCTATCGAAGATATGATTGAGAGTTTATTTGAAAAAGATGGTGCGTTTAATATGCTAAATAATAGCTACTATAATCTACCTGTAAATAATCCTTCATATAAAAAGCTAGTAGAACTTATAAAAGATTACTCTAATTTGCCAGTACTAAATCATTGTACAGCTGGTAAGGATAGAACTGGTGTAGGAAGTGCTATAATTCTTATGATTTTGGGTGTATCAAGAGAAAATATAATGAAAGATTATCTAAAAAGCAATGAGTTTGCAGATAAGGAAATAGAAAGGTTTATAGAATGTAAGCCTAAATTTAAAGATATTCCAAAAGAAAGATTAAATTATATATTTGGTGTAAATGAAGAATATATGAATACAGCCTTTAGAAGAATTGATGAGGAATACAATAGTGTAGAAGAGTATCTATATGGAGAATTTAATTTAAATAAAGAAGAGATAAAAAAATTGAGAAATCAATATCTAGAGTAAAAGGTGATTTTATGAGTTTAAATATAACAGCTAGACAGATAAATATAATAAAGATACTGTTAAATTCAAAAGATACAATGAGTGGACTTGCCTTAAGCCAAGAAATAGGGTGTTCTTCAAAGACTATACAAAATGAAATAAAGAATATTAACAAACAGCTTAAAAATGGTAAAATTTTATCAATAAGAGGTGTTGGTTATAAGTTAGAGGGAAGCTTTGATGAAGTGAATTTAAATAGTAACCTTTATGATGATGTAGATAGGGTAGAATATATAATCAGAAAAATACTAACTTTAAGCAATGAAGAAAAAAATACTATAAGGCTTGAAGATTTAGCAGATTCTATGTATGTAAGTGTTTCAACAGTAAAAAATGACTTAAAAGAAGTCAAGAGGATATTTGATAAGTATTCAATTTCTGTTAAATCTAAGCATAAACAAGGTATATGTATCTCTGAAAATGAAGATAAGATATTAAATTGTATAATTGATTTAAGTAATAAGAGAGAGAACCAACTCAGTCTAAATGATTTTTTAAATGACGATATAAAAGAAAAAAAGTTAATAATAAAAAAAATACTATTAGACGCATTAAATGAAAATGGATTAGTACTAACTGATATAGAATTTAAGAATGTATTAAATAATATATTAGTTATTTTGAGCAGGCATAAGTATGATGAAAGAGAGTTTATAAAGGACTATGTAGAAACTTATAGCAACAAAAGAAGTTCAATATTGGAAAATGAACAGAACAAAGAGATTATAATAAATTCGATAAGAACGTTTTGTAAAAATTTAAAGCTAGCTACGTCAATAGATATAAGCCATGATGATATATTTGAAGAATATTTATATAAGCATATTAGTAGCTTGTGTAAGAAAATAAAGTTAGGCATGAATCAATCGCCTATAATAGCACAAGATATTAAAATAAAGTATCCTTTTGCCTTTGAGTTAGCTAATATAGCTAAAAAAACAATAGAACAAGATTTAAAAATAGAAATCAACGAAGATGAAGTTGCAAATATAGCTCTACATATAGGAGGTGCTATTGAGAGGGCATCCTATAATAATAAAGATAAGGTTTTCAAAGCGATAATAGTTTGTACATCAGGTATAGGTACCTCAATGTTAATAAAAGCTAAATTAGAGAATATATTTAGAGAAAAGCTAGAAATATTAAAGGTTATTCCTTCATATCTAGTTGAATATGTAAAGGTTATAGATGTTGATTTTGTAATATCTACTGTACCTATTGAAATAGGTGATATACCAGTAATAAACATCTCTCCAATGTTGAGTGAAAAGGAAATTAAATTAATTGAAAAATATATAGAAACAGGAAATGTATATTTGGATTTAGATATAAAAAACTTATTTGATAGTGCGTTGTTTTTTACTGACTTAGATTTTAAATATAAAGAAGAAGTTATTGATTTTATGGCAAGTGAACTTGTACAAAAAGGTTATATAGATGATGACATGAAAAACTCTTACTTTGAGAGAGAAAAAATAGCAACAACAGAAATAGGCAACATGGTATCTATACCACATGGAGCTATTGGAAAGGTTTATGATAATAAAATAGCAATTGGAATACTAAAAAAACCAATTGCTTGGGAAATATCAGATGTGCGCTTAATAATAATGTTGGCACTTGATAAAGATAAAATATTAGATTATGAAGTTATATTTTCAAACATATACAAAAGAGTAGACTCCATAGCGAAAGTTATAAGTATATGTGAAAATAGCAATTTTGAAAAATTTGTAAACATGTTTAAATAGATATATATAGAACATAGTGTTGTATATACACATGCAAATTTGGATAATATAAAACTAGATAAGATAAAAACGATAAATTTCTCTTTTAATTAAGAGAAATTTTTTGACTTTCAGGGATATTAATATGGAGTTAAGATATAAACATAAGATAAATAAATAAAAAGAGGTGGCAAAATGATTTATACAGTAACATTAAATCCATCAATAGATTATATAGTTAAATTAGATGAATTAAATACAGGAAGTACAAATCGTGTAAATGAAGAATACGTTTATCCAGGAGGAAAAGGTATAAATGTGTCTTGTATACTTAAAGAACTTGGACATGACAATACATCATTAGGTTTTATAAGTGGTTTTACTGGTGAATATATAGTAAAAACATTGGAGGAAAAAAAATTAAAAACAGACTTTATAAAATTGAAAAACGGTTTTTCAAGAATAAATGTAAAAATAAAAGTGTCAGAGGAAACCGAAATTAATGGACAAGGACCCAATATAAGTGATGAATACATCAACCTATTATATAAAAAACTTGATAAATTAAATCAAGATGATATTTTAATATTGGCAGGTAGTATACCATCTACTTTAGATGAAAAATTATATGAAAATATAATGTCTAGACTAGAAGAAAAGAATATAAAAATTGTTGTAGATGCAACAAAAAATCTTCTTCTTAATGTATTAAAATATAAGCCTTTCCTAATTAAACCTAATAATGATGAGCTAGAGGAAATATTTGGTGTTAAATTAAATTCAAATGAAGATATAGTAAAGTATGCTAAAAAGTTAAAAGAAATGGGAGCTGTAAATGTTTTAGTGTCAATGGGTAAAGATGGTGCATTACTGATTACAGAAGATAATGAAGTATTTATAAGTGATGTACCAAAAGGAACTGTAAAAAATTCTGCAGGAGCAGGAGATTCTATGGTAGCAGGGTTTATATCTGGATATCTAAGTACTGGTGAATATGATTATGCTCTTAAATTAGGTGCAGCTTCAGGAAGTGCAACTGCTTTTTCATATGATTTAGCTGAAAGAAAATATATTGATAAATTAGTAAACGAAATATCTGTTAAAAGATTTTAAAAATAACCTAAAAAATATATAGAGAGGAAATGAGAACTTATGAAAATTATAGATTTATTAGATGAAAAATCAATTAAATTAAATTTAAAGTCAAAAAATAAACCAGAAGTAATAGAAGAACTAGTTGATTTAGTTGAAAATAGTGGTAATTTAAATGATAAAGAAAATTATAAGAAAGCAATTTTAGCCCGTGAAGAGATGAGTACAACAGGAATTGGAGAAGGTGTAGCTATTCCTCATGCTAAGACTACAGCAGTTACTAAAGCTTGTATAGCAGCAGCTGTATCAAAGGAAGGTATAGATTATGAATCTTTTGATGGAAGTTTGTCAAATTTATTTTTTATGATAGCTGCACCAGATGGAGCTAATAATACACATCTTGAAGTATTATCTAGATTATCTACAATACTTATGGATGAAGATTTTAGAAATAAACTTATAAATTCAAATTCAGCAAGAGAATTCAAAGAAATAATAGATAAAAAAGAAAGAGAAAAATTCAGTGAAGAATATCAGGATGAAGAAATTAGTAAAGAGGATGTTTTAAATAATAAAGATAAAAATATTAGTAAGTATCCTCAAGTTTTAGCAGTAACAGCGTGTCCAACAGGAATAGCACATACATTTATGGCAGCTGAAAGTTTAAATAAAATGGCTGAAAGTAAAGGTATCTCTATAAAAGTAGAAACTAATGGTTCAGCAGGTGTTAAGAATAGACTTACAAAAGAAGAGATAGAAAATGCTACATGTATAATAGTAGCAGCAGATAAAAATGTTGAAATGGCCAGATTTAATGGCAAAAAAGTTATAAAAACTAAGGTTGCTGATGGTATACACAAAGCGGAAGAACTTATAGATAAAGCTGTAAATGGAGATGCTCCAATTTATCATGGAGAAGAAGGAAGTCACAACGAATCAAGTGAAGAAAACGAAAGTGGATTTAGAAAAGTCTACAAGCATTTAATGAATGGTGTGTCTAATATGTTGCCATTTGTTATTGGTGGAGGTATACTTATAGCTTTGGCATTCTTACTTGATGATTACTCTATTGACCCTTCACATTTCGGTTCAAATACACCAATAGCAGCATTTTTTAAGGGAATTGGAGATAAAGCATTTGGATTTATGTTACCTGTACTTGCAGGTTATATAGCATATTCTATATCTGATAGACCTGCATTTGTTGTAGGTTTTGTGGGAGGAGCTCTTGCAGGAGATGGTGGTTCAGGTTTTCTAGGAGCATTACTTGCAGGTTTTATAGCAGGATATTTGGTAGAAGGACTTAAGAAAATATTTAATGTATTACCAACTTCATTAGAAGGAATAAAACCAGTATTATTATATCCTTTATTTGGAACCCTTTTGATGGGCGTTATAATGACATTTCTAGTAATACCTCCAGTTACAGCAATTAATAATGCTATGGTTGGATTCCTAAATAGTTTAGGTGGAACTTCAAAAATAGTTTTAGGATTAGTGTTGGGTGGAATGATGGCTGTAGATATGGGTGGACCTGTGAATAAAGCAGCTTATGTATTTGGTGTAGCATCTCTTGAATCAGGGCAATTTGAAATAATGGCAGCAGTAATGGCTGGTGGTATGGTTCCTCCACTTGCTATAGCTCTTGCAACTACATTCTTCAAAAATAGATTTACAAAAGAAGAAAGAGAGTCTGGTAAAGTTAACTATGTAATGGGGTTATCATTTGTAACAGAGGGAGCAATACCTTTTGCAGCTGGAGACCCACTTCATGTTATACCAGCTTGTATTGGAGGTTCAGCAGTAGCAGGAGCACTTAGTATGCTATTTAATGCAGCTCTTCGTGCACCTCATGGAGGAGTATTTGTTATACCAGTAGTTACTCATCCACTTGGATATATAGTGGCTATAATTGTAGGTGCTGTAGTTGGAATGATGCTTTTAGCACTACTTAAAAAACCACTAAATCAAAGCGCATAATAACCAAAGAGTATTTAATAGCTAAAAATAGGTCGTTTTATAAAATTTAATAGATTACTGAATTATCCTAAGATAAGGGTTTATACAAAAAAGTGAGTTAAGTCTAATATACAGAGTTTACTCACTTTTTTTTAATAAATGTATTGTTTGGAAATTTATAGAAATGAAAACCTTTAAGCAAATTGCTAACATAAAGTTTCAGAAGCAGCAAGTTATAAGTATTTGGAAGCTTTTACTTGTGTAATAGTTGTATATTGGATTGTAAATCTTATGTTAGGACTTGTTCAAACTAATCTTGAAGATAGACTTAGTAGGGTGTATTAAAATTAATTTAAATGAACTATTTTATCTGGAAATGATAGATAGAGTAGTATTAAAAGGGATAATTTTAGATATATTTAAATGAAATTATTATAAAATAACTGACTGACATTTAACTGACAGTCAGTTTTTATTATTTAAAAAAATTTACTTAAACTATAGGGTATTTCATTGTCAAATTTTTAAATCAGATGAGAATATCTATTTTATAGTTATTTGTAATGCTTTATAGCTTTATAACTAAGTCATAGTATAGCTTTTTACTTGAAAAACTTTCAATTAGCCTTGACTTATATTTTGTGTCTTTTAGGATATAGTTGTTAAGCCAATATACAATAGCATCCCCTCTATAGTTTAATCCAATTCTTACACCTTTTTCGTACTCCCAAAAAGGGTGCTCATCTTCTGTATTGTCAATCCAATTGTAAAAACCATCTCTAATTTTATCTTTTTTTAAATTAATTTCACTGGGAACATATATATAATCAAAATGATAATTTCCACCAAAGCTTATTTTTAGAACCATAATTAAAAGCTCCTTTTTCTTAGTTATACATCATGTTTTATAAATTTTACATTAATAGTATAATACTTTCAACTATTATGTTTTACAATTCAATTGATGTTAAAAAAATAGTAATTATTATAAGAAAAAATTAAAAAATATGTTTATTATGAGATTATAATATTTAAGAAACTGTATAAATAAAACTCTACTCTATATGTTCTAAATTAATATTGTATTTTCTTTCACCTTTTATAACTTTGAATTTATCATTTTTATTAGGATAAATAGTCACAACATTGTTTTTGTACTCTGATTCATCACATTTTATATTAAATGGCATAAGCTCTGATTCTCCATATAGATAAGTAACAGGTTTATTATTCTTCATAACGACAATTTGTAGCATATCTCTATCTTTTGGAGAAGATATATTTCTCCATTTATATCCTACAGCTTTATATATATCGTTTGCTGATGTTCTAGACTTAAAGATAAATATTTTATCCCATTCAGGCGGCATTACTTTTGCCAGTCTTATTTCATTATTGTTTTCACTAGCTTTCATAAGTGAAGAAACAAATTGTCCAAATTTCTCATCTTCTTTATTTTTCTCAAATTTAACTAACTCACTGGATTTGTCAACTACACTCCATTTATCGTTATTTTTTTCTAATTTAAAGTTAATTTTAGAAATACATTCTCCATGCTTTCCTGGTTCAGTAACTATAACCTTTTCTCCCAATGTGTTTTTATAATCGTGTTGTTCAATTTGAACATGATTATGCCCTGCAACTATCGCATCAATACCATCAACTTGTTGAGCTAAATCTTGTATTCTATTGCCTGGATTTTTAGGATTTTTAGGTCTTTCACCTGTGTGCGCAACAGCTACTATTATATCTGGACTTTCTTTTTCCATGATTTTTACCCATTTTTTAGCATCTTCTACTAAATCATTCATATATAGTTCACCACTATAACCTTCTTGGTCTTTTAGTTCTAAAGATTTAGAATCTACAAGTTCTCCATTTTCATTTAGTTGTTTTCCTTCATCAACTTCTTTTATAGTAAGTCCTAGAATTCCTAGTTTTACATTTCCTTCTGGTGTATCAATATTTTTTATTATGTATGGTTTTGTATAGCTATCCCCATTTTTCTTATAAGTATTAGCTGATAATACATCTATTTTTTGTTTTTCAAAATCAGATATCATATTGTCTAAATGAAATTTATTAAGAGATATAAATTCATGATTACCAAGAACTACAGCATCATAACCGACTTCTTTCATGTCCTTTGAAATAGGAGTTTCAATATAGCTTTCAGTTTTGTTGTTGTTATCTTTAAGCATAGCATTAGAATAATCATCCATACTACTTCCTAAAGCTACTCCACGGTCAAAGAAGTCTCCAGCATCTACTAAAGTTATATTTTTATCTTTTTCTCTTTGTTCCCTTACATAAGAAGTTAACTCATAAGGGATGTTACCATGTAAATCGGTAGTGGCTAGTAAATTTATTTCTGTTGTATGTTTTGAAGTACACCCAGACATTAGCAATATAAATAAACAAGTAATGCCTATAATTATTTTGTTTTTCATAAAACCTCCATTTTACTTTTTCTGAATATTTGTTTTAGTGTCATTAACTACATAATCCCCCTGTAATATCAATAGTAATATATTACTATACAAAAATCAACTATATATTTCATAGACATATAAATTGATAGAGATAAAAATAAAGTTCATTAAATAAAAATCAATTAAAAGTAATCTCAAAAGAATTTTAAAGCATGCTATAAGATTGGTTAACTATAGTATCTTTGAGAAAATGATAAACAAATAATATATAGTCTTGCATTTATTTTTTTATATTATTTATAATAAATAAACCCTATGATGGAAAAACTATTCTTATTTAACATGTAAAGGAGTATTTAAAATGAATGAATCGTATTGGATTTTAAATTCAAGTCCCAAAGAATATGAAAAATTAGGCGAGAATATAAAAGTAGAATGTCTAGTCGTAGGAGGAGGAATAACTGGTTTAACAACTGCATATCTATTAGCAAAAGAAGGTAAAAAAGTAGCACTTGTTGAAGCTGATAAAGTAGGATATGGAACTTCAGGCAGAAATACTGGTAAAGTAACTTGTCAACATGATATAGTATATTATAAAATAGAGAAAAAATATGGATTAGATAAAGCTAAATCATATTATAATGCAAATAATGAAGCTTTAAAATTGATTGAGAAAATAATCAGTGAAAATAATATAAAATGTGATTTTCAAAGGATTCCATCTTTTGTCTTTACAGAAAAGGAAGAATCTATAAAGGATATTAAAGATGAATACCGTACATGTAAAAAAATAGGCATAGATTGCGAATATTATGAAACTATAAATGATATTCCATTAGATGTAAAAGGAGCTATTCATTTTTCTAATCAAGGTCAATTTAATCCAAAACAATATGTTGATGGTTTGGCAGAAGTAGCAGTAAATTTAGGGCTAAAAATATATGAAAACACGCCAATAGTAGACCTAGAAAAAGGAGCTATATGTAGAGTTAAGACTGGAGATAATAATATAATAGAAGCTGAAAATGTTATAATCTCATCTCACAGTCCATGGTATGATGGGTTGAATTTTTATTTTGCAAAGGAATATGCTGAACGTGCCTATTTAATGGTTGCAGTCCTACAAAATGAATTGCCAGAGGGTATATTTATAAGTATAGATGACCCATCAATAACTTTTAGACAATGTAATGATGAAAATAATAACCTATTAATCTTTGGAGGAGGAGACCACAAAGTTGGTCAAGGTGGAACTGAAGAAGAAATATTTGATGATTTAGAGCATTATGGTAAAGAAGTATTTAAGATAAAAGACTTTAAATGTAAATGGTCTGCTCAAGACAATATGAGTTTTGACAATGTTCCTTATATAGGTTATATCAATAAAAGGGAGAATAATATTTATGTAGCTACAGGATTTTCTAAATGGGGAATGACTAATGGAACTGCTGCAGGAATAATAATAAAAGATTTAATAATAAATAAAACTTCTGACTATAAGGACACTTTCAATCCATCGAGATTAGGTAGTTATTTTTCAATGGATTTTATAAAGGAAAATGCAAATGTAGCTATGAATTATGTAACTGGAAAATTAAAAATAGGTAGTGGAGATATGCCTAAAAGTAGTGGTGAAGGAAAGATTGTTAATATTGATGGAAAAAGATATGGTGTTTATAAAGATGATAGAGGAGATTTTTATATTGTAGATACTACATGTACTCATTTAGGATGTGAACTTAATTTTAATAGTGAAGAAAAAACATGGGATTGTCCATGCCATGGTTCAAGATTTGACTATAAAGGAAACATACTTGAAGGCCCAGCACTTAAGCCATTAAAACTTTATGGTTATGGTGATAATGATGTTAATCCTAAGTTATTATAGAATATAGAATGTTTTGGAAAGGTAAATTATTTATGAATAAACTTTTAAAGCCAATAACCATTTTACTTTATATAGTATATGTTTTATGTGCCATATTTTTTGCTACAAATAGAGCTTTTGGAAATGTAGGTTTAGTAGCAATCAGTTTAATTGGTACTTTTATATTAAGTATTTTAAATAGGCAAAATAAAAGACTTTTGAGCAATGAATTATATATTGTGCTTGTATTATTTATAATGTTTGCATCATTATTAGGTACTTGTTTTAATTTTTATGACATAAATTATTATGATGATTTTTTACATTTATGGTCGGGTATAATATCATGTATTGTAGCATTTTCTACAATTAAATATTTTTATATACAAAAAGATATAAGTAAGATGAGTAAAATATTTTTAGTTATATTTGTATTTATGTTTAGTATGGGAGTGGCTAGTTTGTGGGAAATAGGTGAATTTCTAACGGATACTTTTATTGGGACTACTACACAAGCTGGAGGACTAGAAGATACTATGATTGATATGGTAGATGCTTTAGTAGGTACAATTATAACCATTCCTTTTATAATAAAAAAATCAAATGCATAGTTTAAAGTTGATTGCAATGGATTTAATTAGTCATATGAAGTTTTAAGAACTTATGTGATAAATTAAATCCATTCTTTATTGTATGTAAAGCTTACGTTTCACATTTTTTATAAATTTTACTCCATAAATAGAAAGTATTGTATCTTATTTTACTAACCATAGTTTACAACATCTAGTATTATCACACTTGTGTTAGTGTATTGTTGTTATTTGGTAAAATATATTATAAATTGTATCTTAAATAGTATTAAAAAGTAAAAAATTTAAAAAAGATAATATTTTATAAAAACATGATATAATTACTATGAAATAAAGGCTATGTTTTTGGCTGATAAGAAAGTTTTAAAAAAGTTTTATGGTTACAGATGTTGATGAATTTTTGACAAGTAATTAAAAATTAAGGAATTGCTAAAAATAGTAATATTTTATGTGATAATATAAAGAGTAGATAAAGTATTAGGAGGAACATTGAGTGTTAAAAAAGTGGTTTGGTATTATGAAAAAGAGACAAAAAGTTGAGGTAGCAAAAGAAGAAGGTGAAATAATATTAAAAAATGAAAAAATTTTGTATGAAGAAAATTTAATTGATAAAGAAAAAAAGGTATTATGCTGTAAAGAGGAAGTTGTAAGTGAAGAAAATGAGTCTTTAAACCAAGAAGAATATTTGTCTAATAAAGAAGATAAAGTGCTACGCAAAGAAGAAGTGGTATGTGATAAAAAAAATAAAGTCTTATCTGAAGAAGAATTAATAATCAACAATGATAAAGAAGAATTAATAGTTAATAATGATGATACAACTTTAAATAAAGTAGAATTAATAATTGATGATATAGAAATAATAGAAAAAAGTATAAATAGCGAAGAAACACTAATTAATAAAAATACTATAGAATTAGATAAAAAAGAAGTATTTATTGCTGATGAATCTATCAACTTAAATAAAGAAGAAATACCGCTTGAAAGTAAAAAAACAGATTCTAAAAAATTTGAAGAAATTGACCGAAGTGAAAATAATATTTTAGTAACAAACACTACTGAAGTTGAAGAAAAACAAGTAATTGGTATAAATGAATATTTAACAGAAGAAGATTTAAATTACATAAAAGAAATAAAAATAAAACGAGGAAGAAGTATAAAAGCAATAAACTTATATACCAAAGAAGAGAAGAGTTTTGATACTCATATTCAATGTAGCAAAAATCTTAAGGTACCACTTGGCTACATAAGAGAAAATTTAAAATATGGATATATGGATTACTTTGGAGAAGCTATAAATTATTTAAGTAAAGTGTTAAATGTAGAAGAATACTGTAAAAATGAGTGGAGCTATCTAGAAAATAGTAAATCTCCATCTGAGATATTTAATATTCTTAATGACAAAATATTTAGTACAAGACTTTCTGATAAAAAGAGAAATGAAATTTTAACTAATGATAAGATTGAAACAATAAAAATGAATTATAAGTTTGAGTGTATTGATGAAGAATATGATGAATATTTTAAAAAATATAAGTCTATAATCAAAAGAGGTGGAAAGAAAAAGATTGAATTAGTAAATAAAAAAGGCGAAGTATTAGAGATATTTAAGTCTTTAGAAGAATGTTCTATTTATTTGCAAAAAGAAAAAAATGAAGTTATACAAATGTTAAAGTATGGAGATACAAAAATAGGAAGAAATTTCATAAGATATAGTTTAAGAAATATTTAATTTCATTTTAAATTCATGAGAGTTTCATTTATGATTCACACATTTAATATTATTTTAATGTAAAATAATAAAAGTGAAGTATTGTACAATTAAATTTAAGGAGGATATTAATGTCTGAAGAAAAAAATTCAAAAGATAATACATTGAATGAAATTAAAAATTCAGAAAATGTAAGTTCTAAACAAGATGATGTGTCAGGTGAAAAAAATACTGATAACAAAATCAAAAAAAGAGAAATAAAATTAAGTAGTAAAAAGCTTAAAGCAATTGTAGCAATTGTTGCAGTAGGGGCAATTTGCTTGGGTGGAGGCTATGTCTCTGGAAAAGAAGCTGGAAGAAAATTACCAGCCACTTCAAAGCGTTATAATAGTAATGAAGTAGTAGCTACTATTGGGGATAAAAAAATTACAGCGGAAATGTTAAGAAAAAGAATGGAGCCATTATTTTATTTAAATGCAAAAAATACTATGAGTGATGATGAAATACGTTCATATGAATCAAATATGATTGAGACTATGATTACATCAGATATATTATCTTCAGAAGCAGCAAAAGAAAAGATAAGCATAACTAATGACGAATTAAATTCTCAATATGATAATCTAATGTCTAGCATAGAATCTGCAATGGGAATGACAAAAGAAGAGTTTCTAAAGCAATTTGACCTGACTGAGAAATATATAAAAGACGATATGAAAAAAGAACTAATAGCATCAAAATACTTAAATGAAGCATCAAAAGTAACAGATAAAGATGCACAAAGTTATTATGACAAAAACAAGAGCAATTATTTACAAGTTAGAGCTTCACATATTTTAATAAAAACTGTTGATGATAAAGGTAAACAAGTCAGTGATAGTAAAAAAGCTGAACTTAAAAAACAAGCAGAAGAAATACTTAAAAAAGCTGAAGCTGGAGAAGATTTTGCTACTCTAGCTAAAAAGTATTCTGAAGATAGTAGTGCAGAATCAGGTGGAGATTTAGGATTTTTTGGAAAAGGTCAAATGGTAGAATCTTTTGAAAAAGCTGCATTTGCTTTGAAAAAAGGAGAAATATCTAGTAAGCTTGTAGAAAGTGATTATGGATACCATATAATTAAGAAAACAGATGAAAAATATCAACCATTTGAAGAAGTAAAATCAGATTTAGTAAGTACTTTAACATCAGAAAAGCAAAACTTACTTATAAATGATTTAAAGGAAAAATACAATGTAAAAATTACAGATAAATATCAAATGAAAGCAAAGCAATAGATTAAATCAATTTATTAAAAGAAGAAAATATTAATCTATATATCTAAAAGCTGTTTTTGTTCTTAAATAGAGAACTTAAACAGCTTTTATTATTTTATCATAAAATTAATTCGCCTAAAAATGAAATTATAAAAAAATAACATGCATAAATTAACAATGAAAACGTATTTTGAATTTAAATTATTTTATTGAAAATCTATATAAAATATAAAAAAAATAAATAAAAAAATTTAAAAGCTAAAAAAATACTATTCAAATATATATACTAAAGTTATTCTTTAAAAATACTTAAAAAAGAATATTTTCATAATTTTAAAAATAATAATAAAAAAATGAAAATATTAACAATAATCTATTGAGTAATATAAAAAAAAATGCTATTATAAGTATGTGTTAAAATGATTAAGCTAATCTTAGTACTGAATTTAACTATAAAAATAATAAGGGGGCGTTTTTTTATGTCAAATACTGAAAGCGTATCTAAAAAAGCTAGTCATCCGAAGAGTTTTTGGCTTGTTTGTATGACAATTTTATGGGAAAGATTTAGTTATTATGGATTAACAGCTTTGTTGGTATTATTTTTTACAGCGAGTGTAACTCAAGGTGGACTAGGACTTTCTACTCAAGAAGCAACTTCAATGTTTGGTTTGTTTACAGGTCTTATATATCTTACACCATTAATTGGTGGCTGGTTGGCAGATAAAGTTTTAGGTCAACAAAAATGTATATCTATAGGTGCACTTTTAATAGCAATAGGTGACTTTGTTTTGTTTGCATCATCTACATCTATTAATATGGTTTGGGTAGGTCTATCAATAATCATTTTAGGAAATGGTTTTTTTAAATCAAGTTGTTCTAATATAGTTGGTGATATATATCCTAAAACCGAGGTATCAAGAAAAGACGCAGCATATAGTTTATTCTATATGGCAGTAAATGTAGGTGCATTCATAGCTCCAATCATATGTGGACTGCTTTCTGATAATGTATTTGCAGTAAGAGGAGTAAACGGAGATATAGTGTCTTATGGATATAAGATGGCATTCTTAGTTTGTGGTATAGGTATGATGCTTGGTATGATTATATTTACACTTCTTGCGCCAAAACTATTAAAAGAAGTTGGAAAACATCCAGTTACTAAGGGAAATAAAGGTGAAAAAATTGAGTATGGACCACTTACTAAATTAGAGAAAAATAGAATCATAGCAATGGTTGTATTATTCTTATTTGTAGTTTTATTTTGGACAGCATACTATCAAACACAAAGTTCATTTATGATTTATGTAAGAGACAATGTAAATAGAACTCTATTTGGATTTGAAATGCCAGTGGCATGGCTTACATCATTAAATGCTATATTATGTGTAGCGTTATGCCCTGTATTAGCTGCTTTGTGGGTTAAATTATCTAATACTAAAAGAGGCGACTTTTCTATTCCAGTTAAAATGGGGTTAGGAATGATAATAATGGGTCTTGGTTTTATAGTTATGGTATTGGCCACATTAGCCAATGGTTCAGATGGGACAATAAAGGCTAGCATACTTTTTATAGTAGTAACCTATATATTTACAACTGTAGGGGAGTTATTTTTGTCTCCTATAGGTCTTGCAATGTTTAATAAATTAGCTCCAGCTAAATATGCTACATTATCTATGGGTGCATGGTATCTGACAAGTTTTTTTGCTAGTTTGTTATCAGGAAAAATTGCTGGATTTACAGCTACATTAGGTTTTTTGCAAATCTTTGGAGGAATAGCAGGAGTCTTAATAATCTTTGGTTTAATATTACTTGGATTAAGAAATATATTGACAAAATTAATGGCAATGGATTTGTTAACAGAAACAAAATAATCCACACTTAATTAGTGAAAATAAAGGAAATTACATTTGAATATAAAATCAAACGTAATTTCCTCTTTAATTATGAAAAAAAGCTTTACATAGATAGATATTGTAATTAAAATTATAATTGTGATAATTAGAGTGTATAAGATTTATATAAATTATATAAAAGGAAAATTTATGTAATAAACTTTACATACTTATATATTTAGTTATTCAAACTATTATTTTGAGGAGGTCTTGTTGTGAATATAAAAGACAGAGTAAATGAATTAAGAAGACTTATGGAAGAAAAAAATATTGATGCTTATATGATTCCGTCTTCTGACAATCATCAAAGTGAATATGTAGGAGATTACTTCAAATCAAGAGAATTTATATCAGGATTCAATGGTTCAGCTGGAACAGTTATTGTGACTAAAGATGAAGCTGGATTATGGACAGATGGAAGATACTTTATACAAGCAGAATCTCAATTGGAAGGAAGTACAATAAAATTATTTAAAATGGGACAAGAAGGTTGCCCAACTACTGATGAATATTTATATACAAATATTCCAGAAGGTGGAACTTTAGGTTTTGATGGTAAAGTTATATGTGCTAAAGAAGGAGCTACATTAGCTGAAAAATTATCTAAAAAAGGTATAAAAGTAGAATACCAATATGATTTAATAGATAGCATATGGTCAGATAGACCAGCTTTATCAGATAGTAAAGCATTTTTATTAGATGTTAAATACTGTGGAGAAAGTTTTAGTTCAAAGTTAGCTAGATTGAGAGAAAAAATGAGTGAAAAAGGTACTTCTACTCATGTAATAACAACTCTTGACGACATAGCATGGTTATTTAATATAAGAGGTGGAGATGTTAAATACAATCCAGTTGTACTTTCTTATGCAGTGATAACTTTAAAAGAAGTTTATTTATTTGTTGATGAAAGTAAATTAAATGAAGAGATATTAAATGAATTGGCTAAAGAAAATGTAAAAATAAAACCATATAATGATGTATATGATTTTGTAAAACATATAGATAAAGATGAAAAAGTTTTAGTTGATGGAACTAAGATTAACTATGCAATTTACAATAATATACCTTGTGGAGTTGAAAAAGTTGATGAGTTTAATCCAGTAATGTTCTTTAAGGCCCAAAAAAATGAGGTAGAATTAGAGAACATAAGAAATTCACATGTTAAAGATGGTGTAGCTTTCACTAAATTTATGTACTGGTTAAAGAATAATGTAGGTAAGATAGAAATAACTGAAATAAGTGCTACTGAAAAATTAGAGGGACTAAGAAGAGAACAAGAAGGATTCTTTGAACCAAGTTTCAATACAATTGCTGCATATAAAGAGCATGCTGCTATGATGCACTATAGTGCAACTCCAGAATCAAACTATAAGTTGGAAGCTGAAGGTTTATTCTTAGTAGATTCAGGTGGACAATATTATGATGGAACTACTGATATAACTAGAACTACAGTATTAGGACCTATAAGTGATGAATTAAAATTACATTTCACTTCTGTAGCAAGAGGTATGATAAATCTTTCTAAGGTTAAATTCTTACATGGTTGTAGAGGATACAACCTAGATATATTATCTAGAAGTTGTATGTGGAATATGGGAATAGATTATCAATGTGGAACTGGACATGGTATAGGATTTGTATTAAATGTTCATGAAGCTCCAAATGGATTTAGATGGAGAGTAGTTCCTGAAAGATTTGATAGTGCAGTTCTTGAAGAAGGAATGGTAACTACTAATGAACCAGGTATATATATAGAAGGTTCTCATGGTATAAGAACAGAAAATGAAATAGTAGTTAGAAAAGCTGAAAAGAATTTTTATGGTCAATTTATGGAATTTGAAGTTGTTACATTAGCTCCTATTGATTTAGATGGTATAGTTCCAGAATTAATGAATCAAGATGAAAAAGATTATTTAAACTGGTATCATAAATTAGTTTATGATAAGATATCTCCTTTCCTAACTGGTGAAGAAAGAGAATGGTTAAAAGTTTATACTAGAGCTATATAGTTTTGTAATTGAATACTATAAATAAATCGAGGCATTTTAATGCCTCGATTTTTGATATATTATCTATTAAACTTAAACATAGTTTTTACTTTGATAATTCTACAAGTTTTTTATTCATTATAAGTAATATAATTCCAAATATCAATAAAAATGAAGGGATTACTATAAATACTTGTAACATACCAAGGTGGTCTATAATAGCCTGTGTATAACCAGATAATTTATTTGCTGCAAATTTACCTAAGAACCAAACACCCATTAAGAATGAAATATATTTTTCTGGTGAAAGTTTATTTACCATACCATATCCAACTGGAGAAAAACAAATCTCTCCTATACTTTGGAATGTTAAAAATCCAATTACCCAAAATACACTTGCTTTCTGAATTGAATTAGGGTTAGTTCCTGTTTGTATAACTGCGACTATCATGAATAAAAATGCTATAGCTAATAGTATAAACCCTAGACTCATTTTTGAAGGTACACTTAAATCACCTTTTTTAGTCTGAGATAATTTTACCCAGACTAGAGCAGATATAGGGCCAAGGATGACACATAGAAGACCATTATATGAATCTATCCATGAGGTTGGTATTTGAAAATTACCAACAGTCAGATTTATGTGTTCTTTTGTATACAAAGCTATAGACATAGAAGCTTGATTATATGCTATCCAAAAAAATACTGTAAAAAAAGCTAATATTAATATTACTATTATTCTTTTTTTCTCAACTGAAGTTAATGGTTTTGAAGCAAGTAATTTTTTATATTCTAATGATTTCTTTATAGTTTCTTTTTGACTACTAAATTCATTACTTGAAGATTTATAAAATCTTTTGTGACCAAATATAAAGAATAATAAGCCTATTAAAACAGTAATTGAAGCAAATAAAAATACATATCTGTAACCATACATATTTATAGAAGTACCATTTTTCATAGCGAACCATTCATTAGCGACCAAACCACAGATTAAAGGACCGAATAATGTTCCCAGATTAGTAGCCATATATGTAATAGAAAAAGCGCCATCCTTTCTTGGGTCATCATTAGTATATAAGTTTCCAACTAAGGTATGTAAGTTTCCCTTATAAAAACCTATTCCTAATCCAGACAAGAATATCATGATGTTTACATCCATTTTGCTATTTGCCAGATATCCTAAAAAGTAGCCAATTGAAACCATTATCATTCCAAGCATAATACAATTTTTCGGACCTAAAAATCTATCACTAACCCATCCACCAATAACTGGAGAAAAATAAGTCCATGCTAAAAAAGATGCAAGCATTGATGCAGATTCTGCTGGTGTTAATCCCAAACCACCTTTAGATACTTGCTCAGCTAGAAATAACAATAGCACTAATTTCATACCATAGTATGCAAGTCCTACAAATGTAAATATTGAACAACAAAAATATAAATCCTTAGGCTGTTTAAGCTTTTCTTGAGTTTTTAAAATTGACATATGTCGAGAACCTCCAGACCGATAATTTAACAAAAATTTTCCACACTATATGAGTATATGTTTTTTTTATAAAGACGTCAACTTATGACATAAGAAAACAAAGTGTTAATAATCTATAAAAATAGTATTATTTTATAGATTCAGTAATATTTTTTTACAAGAATATATGTTATTATTATATTAAAATACAACATATTATGGAAAGGATATGCCAATTTAGTAGTTAGATTGATTGTTTGGCAGGTGGGATGAGCTATGATAAGAAAGAAATCTGAATTACAAGTAGAAGTAAAAGAAAATTTAACTGGTGGGGTTGGAAAAATTAAACTTGAAAATATATTACAAATTGATGAGCTTAAAGGAAAAGGGAGATTATTTAAAAGAATAACTTTACCAGTAGGAAGTTCAATTGGTGTGCATGACCATACAACTGATTTTGAGGTATATTATATATTAAAGGGAAAAGGTAAAGTTTTTGATAATGGGGAATTTGTAGAAGTAAATGAGGGTGATGTAATATACACTGCTGATGGTGAAGAACATTCTATAGAGAATATAGGAGAAGAAGAACTTGAATTTGTAGCAGTAGTCTTATATGTGTAAAATATGGAGGAGGAGTCATGACAAGCAAGATAGAAGAAATTAAAGACAAGATAAATAGATTTTGCAACTCCAATCTAAATCAAGAATATAAAGATATAAGTTTTAAAATCTTGCAAGACATTTTAGATAATAATAAAGAGATAATTCATTCTTCTAGAGCTGATATATGGTCTTCAGCTATACTAAACATAGTTTTGGAGCAAAATCTCTTATATAATAAGAAGCATCCATTACATATAACCAAAAAGGAATTTTCAAAAAAAATAGGTGTTTCTTTAAACACTATAAACAATAAATCATCATTGATAAAAGACGTTTGTAATATTGATTTCTTAAATCAAGATACTATTGCTATCTCTAATATTGAGTTTTGGGTAAGAGAGAGTAACTCTAAATCCAAAGCCATAGATTTAGAGTTAGAAAAGAAAAAAATACTTTATAAAAGATATATTAAACTATCACAAGAAGCTAAAAATCATATTGAGTCAATTAGGTATATGGAAGAATCTGTAAACATTGGAAAAAGCATGATTACTAAGGAAGATAGACAACTTGGATTTTGGAAAGGTGTATCTACTAGAGCTTATATGGTAGCACTTGAGTCTCTTGCTAGGAAGTTAGAGAGTATTGATAATTTAAAGGAAGCTAGAAAGGTATTAGAGTATTTAATAGAAATCAATCCTGATGATGAGCAAGGAATAAGGTATAAATTACTCAATGTATTAATTAGGTTAAATGATAGAATAGCAATAAATAATTTATTTGAAATGTATAAAGAAGAAAAGTCTGCTACATGGATGTATAGCAAAGCTCTTTATTATTTTAAAAATAAAAATATGTTTTTAGCAAGTGATGCTATTAAAAGTGCTAAAAATAAAAATAAATATATTGGATTATATTTAATAGATTGGCGAAATGCCTTTGGTAGAGAGTTTGTTACAGCGGAAGAAAAGGGAGAAGCTGTCTATTACTATGATGAAAATATAGTACTTTGGAATGAAGTTAAAGGTTCTATGGATTGGTTACTGAAAAAAATGTTGGAATTTTCATAAAAAAAACTACTCCTTATTACTTATAAAAAAGTAAGGAGTAGTTTTTTTATTTATACATCTAATTTTAAATCTCCTGGTTTTATCATACCTTTTTTTCTCATAAATTCTGATATTATTAGAGTTACAATAGCAGGAAGTACAAAGTTAAGTAAAAGTATACCAATCCACATAGTTATTCCACCTTTTCCAGCACTTTGCATGGCAGTTACTGTTCCAAATTGTCCAACTAATCCACAAGTTCCCATACCAGAGCCAATAGGTATATTTTCCATTTTAAATATTGTTGTAGATAATGGGCCAAGTATTATTGAAGCTATTGTAGGTGGTATCCAAATTTTCCAGTTTTTTATTATATTGGGAACTTGGAGCATGGATGTACCAAGTCCTTGAGCTACAAGACCTCCTACTCCATTTTCTCTAAAACTCATAACAGCAAAACCTATCATTTGGCAACAACAACCAACAGTTGCTGCTCCACCAGCAAGCCCTCCCAAACTTAACATCATACAAATAGCTGCACTACTTATAGGTAATGTAAGAGCTATTCCAACCAGTGCAGAGACTAGAGCTCCCATTATGATGGGTTGCATAGTTGTAGCTTGCATTATTATGTTTCCAAATGAAGTCATAAATGCAGAAACAGCTGGTCCAATAAGTTCTGCCACAAGTACTCCAATTAGTATTGTTACAGCAGGTGTAACTAATATATCTACTTTTGTTTCTTTTGAAACTAATTTTCCAATCTCTACAGCAAAAAGTGTAGCGACAAATGCCCCAACAGGACCCCCTAATTCGTTACCACAAGCTCCAACAAGTGCACAAGAAAATAGCACAAGTGGAGGCGCTTGAAGTCCATACGCAATAGCCACTGCTATAGCTGGACCTGTAACTTGTTTAGCAAGAGGGCTTATAACTTCAGTAAAAAGAGAAATATTGAAGTTGTCTCCTAATGTGTTAAAAATTGTTCCAATTAAAAGGGAAGAAAAAAGACCGAGTGCCATGTAACTTAACGCATCAATAAGATACCTTTGAACAGAAATTTCAATGTTTTTTCTTTTAGCAAATGATTTGAAATCTTTTTTTTTGTAATTGATTTCCAATTTAAAGCCCTCCTCATATAATACAAGTATAAATTTCTTTTGAATTAATTATATAACTTTTTAGCTGACAAGACAAATGTTATTTCACTAAAATTAGACTATTGTAATAGTAAGAAATTAACACTAATTTTAGTTTTAAATTTTAAATTTATGGTTTATAATTAGTATAGGGATATTCTGAAATATAATGCTTTTCCAGTTTATCCCAATATTTAACTTAGGTAGATTGCTTACAAAACAAATGATTATATATTAGGCTAAAGGAAGTGGATAGATGAGATTTGTAGAAAATAAGAAATACAGAAAAATTGCCATAATTATATCTATTCCTATATTGCTTGTTGCGCAGTACTACCTTTTTAAATTTGGAATACTTAGACCAATGGTAAAGGGAGTGGAAATCGAAATTGTAGATGGGGAATATGTTAAAGATTTAGATAAATATGTAGTAAAACTAAATGAAACAGTTACTTTGTCTACTGGCGAATATATCAAGGTTCCTTCATATGCTAAAGACCCAAATATTTGGTTTAATGTGTTGGATAATTCAGGGACTTTAAAAATAGATGGAAATAAGATGACAGCATTAAAGGTTGGGTATTCTTCTGTGGGTATTATGAAGAATTCAAGAGTGTTGAAAAAGGCTACTATAAAGGTAGTAGACCCAGAAGTAGAATCACTAGATATGGAGATTAATGGGGATTTAAAACATGTTGGTGATAGTGCTACTATAGAAAGTACAATAGAGGTTGATTATGACAAATTTAAAAAGTCATATAAACCTATCTATAAGAGTAGTAATGATGATGTGCTAAAAATTAAAGGAAATACAGTAAGTGCAGTTGGAGTTGGAAAAGCCACAATATATGCTAAGTGTGGAAATAAAGAAGTAGAGAGAACCTTTAGAATTCAAGCTAGAGTTGCCGAAATAAATATGAATGATGTAAAAATAGAAGTTGACCAAAATGAGAAATTAAAACCAGATATAATAACTTCTCCACCAGGTTTAGAACCACCAAAAATACACTATGAGTTGGCCGATTCAAAATTACCTGTGGAAAGAGCTATAAGTCTAAGCGGTGATGGAAGTGTAGTAGGTCTTAGAGAAGGTAAAGAAAGAGTAAGGATAACTTGTGGAGATAAGTCTAAAATAATAACTGTAACAGTAGTCAAAGAAACTATAACTAATGATTATATACAGAATTTAGTAGGTTCACATAAAATAGTAAATAACAAAGTTATTATTAAACTTGAATGGGATTATATGAAAGATGTTTTTGACTATGATATATATCTTAAAGACAAGTTGTCAGAAGAATCATTTAAGAAAATCAAATCTATAACTGTAAATGAAAGTGATTTAGGAAAATCACAAAAAGTATATGCTACTATAGAAATTGATGTAAAAGATAATCAGAGTATAGATTATGATATTTATGTTCTAGGTAAGAAAGACTTAGATACAACCAAGCCAAGTAATATAATAAACATTACTAATATGAATGGTAATGGCAACTCAGATAATAATGATAACATACAAAACATGAAGGTTGAAAATATATCCGCTAATGTTGACAGAGATAACAATGTTATTAGAGTTAACTGGAGCAGTGTATCTCATAAAGAATGTACCTATAGTATATATATAAAAAATAATACTAATGGAGATGGTGAGTTTACTTTGTATCAAAGTGATATAAAAGGGAATGAACATACTATAAGTATCCCTGAAGGAGATTTAAATTTAGATATATATGTAGTGGCAAATTACAATGGACAAAATTCTAAAAATAGTGATGTTATAAATGTAAGATAAATTTATACAAAAATTTAGAAGTGTTAGATTTATGATTTATTAATAAATCAAATCATTATAAGAAGAGGATAGTATGGGAGTAATCATACTATCCTTTCTATTTTATTGAAACATACTGGTGTTAAATTTTTAGTGTGAAAATTATTGTAAAAATGAAAACATAAAAGGCATATATATCATACCAGATTATCATAATCCAACAACGCATTCTATGTCTAACTTATCATGTAAGAAAATAGCAGAGATAGCAAAAAAGTATAATATCATAATTATTGAAGAAAGAAAAGATGAGATTATAAAAAGAAATGAAGCTACTAATAAGATTTTATCTGAGTATAATTTAATTAAATAAATAAAAATGCGGAGAAATTTATTATAATAAACCTCCGCTTTTATTATTTAATGAAATACTTTACTTTCTATTAAAATTTTAACTTTAATCATCTTGAAAATATAATCGTTTTATGGTAAAATAATTCTTAAAAATAGAAATAATTAATCATTTGTTAAAAAAAATGCATAATAAATTGTAATTTATTGACTATAGTGGGAAAATATTCACAAATGTATAAAATAACAGAAAAAATGCAAAAATAAAATCAATTTCATATGTTATAAAATCTATATGGCAAAATTAAATTTGCCTATCAGAATGATATAAACACATCAGAAAGGAGGATGCTATCAATAATGGAAATTAATTAATTTTGGTAGCTAAAAATTATGAATGAACAAACTAGAATATCCTTAGAGAGAGCTGCTGAACTAAAATCAAAAATTGATGATTATATTCAGGCTAGGAAAACAATTAACAGAGGTCTTGAAAAAGAAGAAGAGATAAATAAACGAAAACAAAACATATTAAGCATATTAAATGGAACAGAAGAAGACTGGGATAATTACAAATGGCAATTATCAAATAGAATCACAGATGTAGATACTTTATCAAAGATTATCAATCTAACTAAAAAAGAAAAAGAATATATAAAAGAAGTTGGTACTCAATTTAGATGGGCAATATCTCCATATTATTTGAGCTTGATAGACCCAGATGACATATGTGACCCTATAAAATTACTTTCTATACCAACACATATAGAATTGGAAGATGAACAAGATGATTTAGACCCAATGGGAGAAGAGTATACAAATCCAGCAGGATGTATAACTAGAAGATATCCAGATAGATTAATAATAAATGTAACAAATGAATGTGCTATGTATTGTAGACATTGCCAAAGAAGAAGAAATATTGGTCAACAAGATTCTCATAAGTCGAAAGCTGTTATACAAGAATCTATAGACTATATTAGAGAAAATGAAGAAATAAGAGATGTATTAGTAACTGGTGGAGATGCTCTTACATTAAAAGATGATTATTTGGAATGGATTCTTAGCCAACTTAAAGAAATACCACATGTTGATTATGTTAGGTTAGGAACTAGAACTCTTGTTACCATGCCACAAAGAGTTACAGATGATTTTTGTAATATGCTAAAAAAATATCATCCTATATATATAAATACACATTTTAATCATCCGATGGAAATAACTAAAGAATCTAAAGAGGCTTGTGAAAAATTAGCAAATGCAGGTATACCATTAGGAAATCAAGCCGTGTTATTAAATGGTATAAATAATGATAAATTTGTAATGAGATGTTTAAATCAAGAATTACTTAAAATAAGAGTAAAACCATACTATATATTCCAAAGCAAACATGTAAAAGGAACAAAACATTTTAATACATCAGTAGATGATGGTCTTGAAATAATGGAATATCTAAGAGGATATACATCAGGAATGGCAATACCAACATATATAGTTAATGCTCCAAAAGGAGGCGGTAAGACTCCATTACTTCCACAATACCTTGTATCAAAAGGAACAGATTATGTTATGCTTAGAACATGGGAAGGCAAAGTTATAAAAATGGAAGATGAACCAGCTGTAGATATAAAGAAACTTATAAAAGAGCAAGCACAGGATTAATAAAATATTTAAATATATAAAAAGAAACAACTTTAAAATAAAAATAAAATGGATGCTAAATTTATATCAATTTGCATCCATTTTTATATTAGTTAATTATTTTATTTATTATTTTGTTGTTGATTAACCAATTCAAGGTATCCACTTGGATGGAAGTAATATATCTCAGAAGTATTTTCATTTACAAAATAACCAATGTCACCATCTGCATCTGGTAAAAATACATATCCATTAAGATTTTTAGCTTTTAATGCTTCAAAATCGCTAGCATTTCCTTGATATATGTAATCAACTTTATTGTTGTATTTTACTAAAAGTTCTTTGGCTTGCTCTTGAGTCAATTTAGTACTTTGACTTACAGGAACATTCTTTTGAGAATCAGCATAAGAAGATTCATTTACTGGTGCAGTTAATAATAAACAAGATAAAACTAATAAAGATATAAGTGCTTTTTTCATACTAAAACCCTCTTTCGTAATTAATTATATAAGATTCATTTCTTAATAATATTATATGTTTTCTATAATTAAATATTACCATTAAAGAGGATAATATTACAGTTACACAGCTGTAACCTTTGATTACAAAATCGTAATTAAATTGTATTTTTATTCCATTTGTATTTTATCATGTCTACGATTAACAAATTCACAAAAGTATATTTTTATTACACCCATAACAGGAGCAGATAGAATCATACCAGGTATACCAAAAAATCCTCCACCAACAGTAACTGCTAGTATTGTAAAGAATGGGCTAAGCCCTAGCTGTCCACCTACAATTTTTGGTTCTATAAATGCAACTTCTACTTGTTGAATTATTATTAAGTAAATTAAACAAGTTAATGCAGTTGTCGGATTGTAGAATAAGTTGATTACTACAACTGGTGCCATACCTATTACTGGGCCAAAATATGGAACCATATTCATAATACCCATTAATGTACCAAACAATAGGGCATATTCAGACTTTAAAAAGTATAGACCAATTCCAGAAAGTACTCCAACTACAAATGAATCTAAAATTTTGCCTGTAAAGTATTTACCAATATTTAAATTTAAGCTTTGACACAATTCTATTATAAAGTCTCCATATTTTTTACCTAAAGAAATATAAACAATTTTCTTTGTAAATTCTAAGAATCTTTCTTTTTCTAATAATATATAGAAACAAATTATAAAACCTAAAACAAGTTGTACTATAAATTTTCCAACAGAGAAGGTAGTACTAAAGATTCCTCCAAGTGAACCAATAAGCAAGTTACTAAACTTGGGCATTACGCTCATAATTTTATCACCATATTCTTTTAATGTATTAGGGTCTACTGATTGTAAGCTTTTTCCTAAATCAAATAAAAATTGTTCTGTCTTGTCTATATACATAGGAACTTGAGTTACCAAATCAGCCAAACTATTTACTATGGATGGAACTGTAAATAGTATAAAAGATATTAATATAACTATTAATACACCATAAGTAAGAAGCAAAGAATATATCCTTTTAAAATTAAGTTTATTTTCTAAAAACTTTACTAATGGATTAAATACATATGCTAATACAAAGGCTATTATAAATGGAGTTAGTAGTGACATCAGTAAACTTATTACTCCAAAAAAATATTTGTAATTATCAATAACTTTAATCAAAATATATGAAATAACTACAGTAAGTATAATATTTAAATGAATTTTTTTATCTTGCAAAACAACACAACCTTTCTTATATTTATTAAGTTTATATTTACTTAAATTTAAAATCAAGTTAATATTTATAGCTTATTATACAATAAAAATTAGTATTAATATAGTGTGATTAATATTAAATTTGACAAGTGTACAATATTTTGCAAGTTTTCTCTAAATAGTGTTTTTATCTTCTCAAATTTGCATATTGCAAATAGAAACAGTTATAATTTGTTTCTAATTCTCTGTACATTTCTATTTATATAGTGCCTTCCAATATATTTGTATAAAAGATTTTTACACCATCCTATTTTTTGGTTATATTGATTGAAAAAATCATCTGGAGTATCAAAGGTTCCCAAATCATCAATTATTCCCTCTTTTTGAATAAATGTATTATTTAGATTCCACGATATTTGAGGATTTTGCAAATCTTTAGTGGCAATGCCCCATCCCCAAAATAAGCCTTGACAGTCATTGTATTTTTGCTGAATACTTGTAAGATAATTTTTATCTAAAATAAGACCTTCTAATTGATACCATTGTTTTTCATAGTATACTTCTATCCATGTGTGAATGATTTCTGTAGGAGTAATCTTGTAAAGAACTCCTAAGAGTTCTAATTGAACTCTTTTATCTAGAGTAAAACCATGAATCCTACATGGAATGCCAACGCCTCTTAAAAGTGACATAGCAAGTATCGTCTTTGTATTGCATTGTCCATATCCATCTTTTAGTATTTTACTTGCAGATATATTGTCACTTTCATTAAAACCAAACTTGATGTCATCTCTAACAAAATTATAAATTTGTTTGATTTTATTAAAATTATCTAATTGATTCCATTTTTTTTCGATAATAAGCTCTTGAACATTTTTTGAATTAAAGTCTAATAATGTACTTTCTGATAAATGTCTTTTCATAAAATATAAATCTCCTTTATTTAGTGTAATTATATTTTATATCTTAGAGTAATTTGAAACTTTCAAAAACTTGCTGTTTTTTAATATACCAGAAATATTCATACCAGTCATACATTTATTGGTATATGCTAGATGTGAAGCGCTGTCAAAACCTGACATCATAGCAGCATCGGTTATAGAGTATTTACCAGATAAAAGTAAAAAATATGCTTTTTGAATTTTATGTAGGAGAATATAACTTTTTAATGGCATTCCTGTTTGTTCTTTGAATATATGGGACACTCTACTTGGCGAAAGAAAGAGCATATTAGAAATATTTTTTATAGAATGATCATGACAGTCACACTCATTAAGTCTTTGCATTATTTTATAAATTCTTTTATCAACTACTGTGTAATTGTCTTGAGTAACATTAAGATATTCGAACACAGAATTTGTAAAATTTAAATAACTTTTTTCATCATGATTTTTGAAAAAATTAATATATTCTTTTTGTGTATGTTTATTATTATGAATATCTATAATTCCATAACCTTTAATTTTGTCAATATATTTTGACTTAAAGCTTAATGCAAGTGATGATGTTGGCTCAATTAACATAGTAAAACATATTTTTTCTCCTGTTGAAAAACAATGTTCTATATTACTATCTACAATAATACATTTACCTTCTATATCATTGCCATCTATAGTTATATTTAAACTGTCTTCAATTCCTATAAACAATTGTAACATCCAATGTTTATGCTTATTTGATTGAATAGAATTTGTAAACGAAGAAATATGATTATTTGACATAATTATGTAATTAATAAAATTACCTCCAAACATTTTTCTTATTGAGGAAATACAGGTTAATTGTACAGTATTTTTCAGTAAGATTAGGGAAATTTTTATTTTATTATACTTTAGATTTTAATTTTGTTCAATTATTTTAAAATTAGATTATTTTTATAATGAATGAATTTTATTTTATATAATATTGGACCTATATTAAGATATTTTAAAATATAAATTACTTATGGTAAAACTTGCATATAAAAAATAAAAATTTTATAATTATATTACAGATTATATAAAATAAAACATCAAGTCATAAGTTGAAGAAAAGAGGATGTCATGAAGTTATTTCAGCAAAAAACACAAGTTCATAAATTTAAAAATTCAAAGGAATTTATAGAAGAATTCAAAATTTGTAAATCAGATTTTATATTGACAAGTAAAAGTGCATATGATACATATTTTAAAAGCCTTGGTTTGGATGCACATGTAGAATATAAAAGTAAGTATGGAACTGGTGAACCTAATGATATAATGATGGATAAATTATTGGATGATTTTTCAAAAACTAATTGTACAAGAATTATTGCTATTGGTGGGGGAGCAGTTATTGATATGGCAAAGTTGTTAGTACTGAAAGATGGAAATAAATCAAGTGATTTATTTCAAAAAAAGGTTCCTTTAGAAAAAATAAGAGAATTAATAGCTGTTCCTACAACTTGTGGAGCAGGTTCAGAGGTGTCAAATATTTCAATTGCAGAAATAACAGAGATGAATACGAAGTTTGGATTAGCTGTAGATGAATTATTTCCAGATTATGCAGTTTTAATTCCAGAGTTATTATTAGAGCTTCCATATTCATTTTTTGCTACAAGTGCAATCGACGCTTTAATACATGCTATAGAATCTTTTGTATCTCCAAAGGCGAGTATTTATACAGAAATTTTTAGTACCAAAGCTATAGAGATGATTTTAAATGGATTTCAGCAAATTGAACTAAATGGAAAAGATTATAGATTTGATATTATAGAAGATTTTTTGATTGCAAGTGATTTAGCTGGAATTGCTTTTGGGAATGCTGGTACAGGAGCAGTACATGCACTTTCATACCCATTAAGTGGAGTTTATCATGTTACTCATGGTGAAGCTAATTATCAATTTTTTATAGAAGTATTTAAAGCATATAATAGATTATCAACAGATGGTAAATTAGCAAAAATAAATATGCTTTTGAGTGAAATAATGAATTGTAAAGTATCAGAGGTATATGAAAAAATGGAAGAACTACTTAATAAAATTATTACAAGAAAAAGTTTAAGAGAATATGGAATGAAAGAGTATGAGATAAATAGTTTTGCAGACAGTGTACTAGATAGTCAACAAAGGTTGCTAAATCAAAGTTATATTAAACTTAATAAAGAAGAAATAGTAAATATATACAGAACTTTATATTGATACCCCAAATCTAAAAGTTAATTGTTCTATATTTAGCTATAACTCAAATTTATGAAAAGCGGTGATTTAATTAAATCATAGCTTTTTATGACTGATATTTTTATAAGATAATATATCTTGTACTTATTAAAAAATATATATTTCATTTAATTATGACAAATAAAGATAAAATTTAAATATTTTAGAGGTAATTTTATTTAGATATAGAATTTTAGAGTAATGATATACAAATGTGTTATATTACCACTTTATATCAAAAATAGTAATATAATAGTCATATACATTTAGAAAATTTATTGTTTAAAAGGAGTAGAACCTATGATAAAAAAAGAAATGGGTAATTTTAAAGGAAGCAGTGATTATGTAGTATCACCAGAATTAATGGCATCAGTTAATGTTGCTATAGCACTTGAAAAACCACTTTTAATTAAAGGAGAACCTGGAACAGGAAAAACTATGCTTGCACAAGCAATTTCAAATCAACTGCAAAAAGATTTAGTAATTTGGAACATAAAATCAACTACAAAAGCACAGGATGGTCTTTATGTATATGATACTGTTCAAAGACTTTATGATAGCCAATTTGGAGGTGAAGGAGTAGATGATATTGGTAAGTACATAAAATATGGTAAATTAGGAGAAGCATTTAGTTCAGAACAACAAGTAATTCTTTTGATAGATGAAATAGACAAGGCAGACTTAGAGTTTCCAAACGACTTACTTTGGGAATTAGATAAAATGGAGTTTTATATAAATGAAACAAAAGAAACTGTAACAGCAAAACAAAGGCCTATAGTGATTATAACTTCGAATGCAGAAAAAGAGCTTCCAGATGCTTTTTTAAGAAGATGTATATTTCATTATATAGAATTTCCTGATAGAGATATGATGGAGGAGATAGTAAAAGTACATTTTGATAAAGTTGAAGAACATTTATTGGAACAAGTAATGACTACTTTTTATTGGATTAGAAGTTTAAGAGAGATACAAAAGAAGCCTAGTACATCAGAGTTAATAGACTGGATACAAGCATTGACTTTGAGTGGAATTCCAATTGAAAAAATAGAAAAAGAAGTTCCTTTTGCAGGGATACTGCTTAAAAATAACGAGGATATTGAATCTATGCAAAAACGTTTGTAGTCAATAGGAGCTGAATAATTATGTTTATTAAATTTTTTTATTTATTGAGAGCAAGAGGCCTAGATATATCTTTAAATGAGTGGATGACTCTAATTGAAGCACTAGACAAAGGGCTTTGTTATTCAAATTTTTCGAATTTTTACTATCTTTGTAGGATGATTTTAATAAAAAGTGAAAGTAATTTTGATAAATTTGATGCAGTGTTTTTGGAGTACTTTAAAGGTATAGAACACAAAGAGGAAATTCCAGAAGAGATTATGAACTGGCTTAAAAATCCAAATGTAGATTTAGAAGGATTTGAAAGATTAGAGCAAAATCCCAACATAAACCTTGATGAATTGAGATCTAAATTAGAGGAACGTATAAAAGAACAAGATTCTCCACATAATGGAGGGAATTACTGGATAGGAACAGGGGGTACTTCTGAATTAGGTCATTCAGGCAAAGGTCAAACTGGTATACGCATAGGCGGAACTTCCACCTATGGAAGAGCTGTTCTCGAAGTTGCAGGAGAAAGAAAGTATAGAGATTTTAGAGATGATGAAGTTTTAAATATGCGTCAATTTCAAGTTGCATTAAAAAGGCTTCGTCAATTTTCTACTAGAATAGATGCTCCAAAAACAGAACTTGATTTAGATAAAACCATTGAAGAGACTTGTAATAATGCAGGGTATTTAAAACTGTTTTTCGAAAAACCAAGAAAAAATACAGTGAAGCTTTTGTTGCTTATAGATTCAGGGGGTTCAATGAGAGGATATAGTACTTTATGTAATACATTATTTCAGTCTGTAAGTAAATCAAATCACTTTAAAGATGTAAAAGTATACTATTTTCATAACTGTTTTTATGATAGATTATTTACTACACCAGAATGTTGGTTAAGTAAGTCTATTGATACTGAATGGATATTACAAAACATAGATAAAAACTATAAAGTTATAATCGTGGGTGATGCGTCTATGGCACCTTCTGAGTTACTTCATATTGGTGGTAATTATCGAGGTCCATATAACGATACACCTGGAATAGAGTGGCTTAAAAGATTCAAAAGAAAGTATAGTAAAATTGTGTGGCTAAATCCGGAACTGAGAGATGGGTGGGATTCAATCAGTTATTGGTATCAGACTCAAAGGTTAATACAAAGTGAGTTTAATATGTATCCATTAACTGTAAAAGGATTGGAAAAATCATTGAAAAATTTAATGGTCGCGAAATAATATAAAAAATGATGGTACAAATTATATAAAAAATGTACCATCATTTTTTATATTATAAATTGTATAATTGAAATTTAAAAATTATGTAGTCTAATACATTTTAGACTTACAAAAAACATATACATTAATAATAATTTTAGAAATTGAGGTGATTATAATAAATTATGAATTAATCGTAAAATACAATGGAGATATATTAAGATTAGAGCAAGAATTAGGTGTTTCAGTAGAAATACTTAATGCTTCCTATGCGATAATAACATCAAGTGATGAAGAAGATATAAATAGATTACTGACTTATCCAGAAATAGAGTTTATAGAAAAACCTTTTATATTACAAACTCAAGACATACAAAGTTTTTCAAGCACAGGGATAACAGGTTTTAAAAATAGAACAGGATTAACTGGAAAAGGAACTATAATTGGTATAATTGATTCAGGTATAGATTATACTTTGCCTGTATTTAGAGATAGTGAAGGAAAGTCCAAAATATTATACTATTGGGACCAGTCTATACAAGGAAATCCTCCAGCAGGTTTTAAAGAAGGAACATTATATAATAATGAAGATATAAATAATGCAATAGCTGGTAATACATATATACCTATCTCAACGACTAGTCTACATGGTACACATGTTGCAGGTATTTGTTCAACCATTGCAAGCGATGCTAGGATAATCGTAGTAAGGGTTGGAAATATACAGACAGATGTTTTTTCAAGAAGTACAGAGTTTATGAGGGCGATTAAATTTATTTTAGATAGGGCATTAGAATTAAGAATGCCTGTTACATTAAATATAAGTT
Organism: Clostridioides sp. ES-S-0048-02; assembly: GCF_020658495.1. Lineage (NCBI taxonomy): Bacteria > Bacillati > Bacillota > Clostridia > Peptostreptococcales > Peptostreptococcaceae > Clostridioides > Clostridioides sp. ES-S-0048-02. Next base: position 11,304 of record NZ_JACVWH010000007.1, on the reverse strand, counting down.
ATGGAAGTAATGAAGGCTCACATAGAGGGACTTCTTTATTTGAGCAGTATATAGATGATATGTGTTTATTTTGGAAAAATAATATAGTGGTAGCGGCTGGTAATAATGCAGATAAGGGGGGACATAAAAGGATTAGGCTTCAAAATAATACTACAGAAGAAGTTGAGTTTGTAATTGGAGAAGGAGAGCGTATATTAAATATAAACATATGGCCAGATTTTATTGATGACTTTAGTGTACATTTAGTAAGTCCATCGAATAGTCAGACACAATCAATTTCTCTAACTTCAGGTGAAATAAGAAATACTCTAGGAGATACAAGAATTACTGGTTATTTTTATCCTATAGCACCATATTCTCTTACTAGAAGAGTTACATTGCAATTAAGTTCAAATACACAGATAAATCCTGGTCTATGGAGAATCGTATTTGAACCTATAGATATTGTAACTGGTAATGTAAACATATATCTACCAACTTCTGAGGGATTAAATAGAAACACGAGGTTTTTGATTCCTACTCAAGAACTTACTGTTACAGTTCCTGGAACAGCAAGTAGAGTTATAACTGTAGGAAGTTTCAATTCAAGAACAGATATAGTATCTATATTTTCTGGCGAGGGAGATACACAATTGGGTGTATTTAAACCAGATTTATTAGCTCCAGGCGAAGATATAATATCTTTTTTACCAGGAGGTACCAGTGGAGCATTAACTGGAACGAGCATGGCCACTCCTCATGTTACAGGAGTTTGTTCGTTGTTTATGGAATGGGGAATTGTAAATGGAAATGATTTGTTTTTATATTCGCAAAAGTTAAGAGCATTGCTTCTTAGGGGAGCAAGAAGAACAAGTAATCAGTCATATCCAAATAATTCATCGGGATTTGGTTTTTTAAGTTTATCAGACATAGATTTGTATACTTTATCTAGTATAAATCAAGACTTAGAAACAGAAGACATTGGATATAGAAGCACTAATAAGTCGTTTAAAGATGAAGAAAATAATTATAGAGTTATAGAAAATTATAATTATCAGAGAAACGATGATTTAAAGTTGGATGATTTTATAAGTGAAAATATGGATAGACAATCAGGAACATTGGCAGGAATAAATGTAATTCATACTCCTGAATTTGAAGATGAGTTAGCCTCATTGGGTATGAGTCAAGAATTTCTTAAGCTAAGTGACTCATTTGGTGTATTATCTATAAACACTACAGACTATAATAGCATACAACGAGTTTTGGAACTTCCATCAGTTATAAGGACAGAATCAACTATAAAGATGACACTGCTTGGAGAGATTAATCAAGGTACTTTTGGTGGTGTAGTTGCAACCGAAGAAATAGGTGTAAATTTTTTTAAAAATAATCCCAATATAACAATAACAGGAAGAGGTACTCTTATAGCGATTGCTGACACAGGAATAGACTATTTACATAAAGACTTTATATATGCAGATGGAACCTCAAAAATAGCTTTTTTATGGGACCAAACAAAGAATGGAACTCCACCTGAAGGTTTTTATATTGGGACAGAATATACACGAGAAGATATTAATAGAGCAATTGCAGAAAATGATGCTAGTCTATCTCAAGATGAAGTTGGGCAAGGGACTATGATAAGTGGCATATGTGCAGGTCTTGGTAATGTAAATAAGGAGTATGCAGGAATAGCTGAAGATGCTGAATTAATAATAATAAAAATTGCTAAGATAGAAGGATTTTATAATAGTGCAATGTTATTTGCTGCATCTCAGTTTGCATATAAAAAATCTTTAGAACTTGGGAAACCATTAGTAATAAATATATCTTTGGGTAGTAATAGTTTAGTTGGATTGACCAATAGAAGTAATAGTGAAAAAGCATTTTTTACTAGAGGGCTGTGTATAACAGCAGGAGCTGGAAATGAAGGAAACACTCAGACACACACATCTGGAAGAATACCAAATGTAGGAAGTTCCGTTGAAGTCGAGTTGGAATTAAATGAAGAAGAAGAAGAATTATCAGTTGAACTTTGGCTGAATAAACCAGATAAGGCAGATGTAATAATAGTGTCTCCCACTGGTGAAGAAAGTAAAAGTGTTGGAATATCAAGTTATAATAGGATAACAGGTTTATTTGATTTAGAAGGAACGGAGTATTCTATAACATATGTATATCCAACTACTTTTTCAGGGCAGCAGTTTACTAATGTTACTCTGAAAAATGCTAAAAGAGGAGTGTGGAAGATTAGATTAGTAGGAGTTTATATTGTAAATGGAATATATAACTTGTATCTTCCAAATAGGGCTCTTTTAAAAAGTGGAACTAGATTTAGAGAGGTTGACCCTTTTTATACAATAAATTATCCAGCTGTTCAAGATGATTTAATAACTGTAGGAGCTTATAATACTATTAATAATAGTTTGTGGCAAAGTTCATCAAGAGGGCCGACTATTGAGGATAGATTAAAGCCAGACTTAGTAGCACCAGGAGTTAATATAATAGCTGCATATCCTGGAAATACATATGCGACTATAACTGGGACAGCAGCAGCTAGTGCACATGCTGCAGGAGCCGCTGCGATGTATTTTCAATATACTTTTGTTGATAGAAGATATCCAAATCAAGCATATGTTCAAAAAATAAAAACTTTTATGCAGGCTGGAGCTAGAAAAAACCAAACTACAGAGTATCCAAATATGAGTACTGGATATGGAACTTTGGATGTTAGAGGTATGTTTGATGTGTTAAGATAGGAGGGATTTATGGAAAAATCTTATTGTATAATTTACCAAGGTGATATAGAAACTGCACTTCAAGAAAACGGAATAAATAAATATATGGTTTTAAATAGTCAGCTTGCAGTAATATATGTACCTATGGATTTTGATGAAACTATTTTAAACAATATATTACAGGTTGCTTGGTGGGAAGAATCTGCTCCAATGAGCAGTTTAATTGAAATAACTAATAATATGAATAATGGAGAAACTATTACAACAGCTACTGAAGCAGAGTATATTTATGAGAATCCATATAATGATATAACAGGAAGAGGGATTTTATTAGCAGTTATAGATTCTGGTATAGATTATTTACACCCTGACTTTATAAATGCGGATGGAACGAGTAAGGTTTTACGATTATGGGATCAGGAAGAAAATACAAATCCACCACCAGAAGGATTTATTTTTGGGAGTGAATTTACAAGAAGTGAATTAAGTTTAGCTATAAGTAGAAATGATGGAAGTTTAAGTCAAGATAATATAGGTACTGGAACTTTGGCTTCTGGTATATTAGTGGGAAATGGAAGAGTAAATTCACAATATAGAGGTATAACTACAGAGTCAGATTTGATAGTGGTTAAATTAAAATCATATACAGATACTTATTATGCTGGAAAGATAAATTATAGTGTTTCAGATTTTTTAGCAGCTATAACATATGTTACTAATATAGCAAAAACAGAAAATAAGCCTATAATAATAAATCTTACTATTGGAGTTAAGTCAGGTGCTGTAGCAACTACTTCCATATTAGATACATTTAATATATTAAGTAGTGCTGGTGTTGTTGTAGTAAGTGGTGCAGGTAATCAAGGTAATACAGATATTCATTATGCTGGAAGATTTAGTAGTTTAAATGAAGTCCAAGATGTAATAATACAAGATGGTGACGATTACGCACTTGATATAACACTCAATACAAATGGTCCAGATAAGATAGGGGCACAAATAATATCTCCTTCAGGTGAGGTTAGTCATGATATAAGATATTCTCCAGACTTTTATGTATATAGAGGAAAGTTTAATCTGGAAAATACTACTTATTCAATGAGATTCATCTATCCATATATTACTTCTGGGAATGAAAGCCTAGAGATAAGACTCAGAGATATAAAACCTGGTGTGTGGACTTTGAGGCTAACTCCAGAACTTATAATAGGGGGAGAGTATGATATATATTTACCAAATAAAAACTTGATAGCACCAGATACAAGATTTTTAGACCCAGACTCAGTGGCTACAATAACTATGTATGCTGCTGGTGATGATGTAATCACAGTTGGTACATTTAATAATAAGACTGATAGTATGTGGATTGGTTCATCAAAAGGGCCAATTAGAGGAAGGGGAATTAAGCCAGATATAGTAGCGCCAGGAGTAGATATAATATCTACATATAAAAATGGAACCTACAATACAGCAACAGGTACAGGAGTTAGTAGTTCAATAGTTTGTGGAGTCTTAGCCTTATTAATGGAATATTTGGAAAAACAAGATAATATCCCAAGGTTATCGTTGTTTACACAAGTTTTAAAAACATATTTAATATTGGGAGCTACGAAGCTCGATATATATACGTATCCAAATGTTTCACAGGGATATGGTATTTTAAATTTAAAAAATACAATTCAACAGATGGCAAATACTTTATAAATAAAAAAATATGTAAATAATGGTATTTTATCTGTTATAAATTTTACTCATGAATTTAATTTGAAAAATTGCTAAAACTATTACAAAATAAATATATAGAGGTGATAGTTTTGGAAAGTAAAAAAGCAAGAGCATTAAAAGGTAATGATAACAAAAGACTTAGAAGTCCGCTTCTAGTTGGAAATGAATCAACAGCAGCTTGGGCAGATGTTGAAAAATTAAAACCTCATAGTAAAGTTTCAATACCTTCACTTAATAGTGTTGAAGAAGCAAAAGATTGGGTTGACAATGGAAGTAAACTGTAAGACTTCTATACTTGATAACAAAAATAAATAATTTATTGTATTTAAGTAAAGTGGTATTAGTTTAAAAAGCTTAAAGTTAAACTTAAGCTAATAAACAGTATACTGCTTTACTTTTTTTATAGGTGTCAGAAGGGAAAATGTAATTTACAAATATTTGAAAGGAAAATATAAATTTTTGCATATAAATATTTATAGATTATATAAGACTAGTAAATATCAATTGTATAAATTTATTGACTAAAAATTTATAAATTGGTATAATTTTGTTAATTAGCGGAAATAATAGAAGATAAATACTGTGAAGAGAAGAGTAGATATAAAATGCAGTTTTAGCGAGTTGAGGATGGTGAAAGCTCAATACAAGTTTTATATTGAAGAACATCTTGGAGTTTCTAATCGAAAGCTTATTTAGTAAGTAGACTTAGACGGAAGGCACCGTTATAGGCTTTAAGCATTGCTTAACTAAGAGGTCATTTATGACAACTAGGGTGGTACCGCGAAAGTAATAGTCTTTCGTCCCTTTATACAGGGATGAAGGGCTTTTTTTATGGAATTATATTTAGAAAAAATTACTAAAAATTAAACTAGGAGGCTTTAAAATGCAAAAGGAATTTATAACAGTAAAAGAATTGTACAGAGATAAAGAACAGTACATAGGAAAAACTGTAAAAGTAGCTGGATGGATAAGAACATCTAGAGTATCTAAAAACTTTGGATTTATAGAATTAAATGATGGAAGTTTCTTTAAAAATATGCAAATAGTATTTGATGAAAAAGTTGAAAATTTTAAAGAGATAGGTAAATTGGCAATAAGTTCATCTATACTTGTAGAAGGTGAGTTGGTATCTACAGAAGGAGCTAAACAACCAGTAGAAATACATGCAAAAAATATAGTTGTAGAAGGTGAATCAGATAGTTCATACCCACTACAAAAGAAAAGACATACACTTGAGTATTTAAGAACAATCGCACATTTAAGACCAAGAAGTAATACTTTTTCAGCTGTATTTAGAGTAAGATCAATAGCTGCATATGCAATACACAAATTCTTTCAAGAAAGAAACTTTGTATATGCACATTCTCCAATCATAACAGGTAGTGACTGTGAAGGTGCAGGAGAAATGTTTAGAATAACAACTATGGATTTAAATGATATTCCAAAAACAGAAGATGGTAAAATAGACTATACACAAGATTTCTTTGGGAAAGAAGCTAATTTGACAGTTAGTGGGCAATTAAATGCCGAAATAATGGCACTTTCTTTTAGAAATGTCTATACTTTTGGACCTACATTTAGAGCTGAAAACTCTTATACAGGAAGACATGCTTCAGAATTTTGGATGATAGAGCCAGAAATAGTTTTTGCAGACCTTGAAGATAATATGGAACTTGCAGAAGATATGATAAAATATGTTATAAACTATGTTTTAGAAAACGCTCCTGAAGAAATGGAATTCTTTAATAGTTTTATAGATAAAGGATTGCTAGAAAGACTAAATAAAATAGTAAACTCTGAATTTATTAGAATAACATATACTAAAGCAGTAGAGCTATTACTTGAATCAGGACATGAGTTTGAGTATCCAGTAGAATGGGGATGCGATCTTCAAACTGAACATGAAAGATATATAACAGAACAAATATACAATTCTCCAGTATTTGTTACAGATTATCCAAAAGATATAAAAGCTTTCTATATGAGAATGAATGAAGATGGGAAAACTGTTAGAGCAATGGATTTATTAGTTCCTGGTGTTGGAGAGATAGTTGGAGGTTCTCAAAGAGAAGAAAGAGAAGACGTACTATTAGATAGAATTCATGAAATGGGATTAAATGAAGAAGATTACTGGTGGTATTTAGAACTTAGAAAATTTGGTACTGCTACTCACTCTGGATTTGGTCTTGGATTTGAAAGAATAATTATGTATATGACAGGTATGTCTAACATAAGAGACGTTATACCTTTCCCAAGAACTCCTAAAAATGCTGAATTCTAATAATTATAACCTATAATATGATTATATAATTTTTCGATATAATAAAATAGCTTGTGTGCTATCTGATTTAGATACATACAAGTTATTTTTATTGTGTTTACAAATATATGTAGTTTGTTTGTTCATATTTTATTATACAATGTAATTATAAGTTACTTATACTAGGAGGATAAATAATGTGTAGTTTTTGTTTTATTAAATTTAATGTGAATGATGTAAAAATATTTAATCGAATAAAAAATTTATTTTCATATATAGCAGATATAAAAAATGATTGTATACAAATTGAGGATTTAGAATATTATATTTTAGAAAAAGTAGATGAATTTTATAATAAAGAAGAATTGGATTATTTTTGGTGGCCAACAGAAGCAGAAAATAAAATGTTTTGGGAGAACTATAAACTACTGGATGAAGAGAATCGACAGGAATACATAAAGTCTGTTTCATGGGATTTTGAGACTGTGTTTTCTGAAATTGGACTTGGCGATTATACAATAGAAGGTTGCGAAATGATTGGTGAACAAACTGCTAAACTTTATTTTAACCCTATTGGATATCCTTATGGTGGAAATGAAGTGCTTCAAGAGGCACTAAAAGCTTTTGGAGTGACGATAGTGGGTGTGCTTGGATAACGTTTATTGTGCTATACTATAACTAGTAGAGTAATTTTTTGGAAGTTTAAATATAAATTATATTTAAGCATTATCTTTATGTAAATAGTATAAAAATATGTAAGGTGATTTAAATCTAAAAAATTATTGAATAGTATATTTATTACACAAAAAGTTTTATCATTATCATGAGGGGGAGTAATAATGTTAAAGAAAGGGTTGTTTATAGTTTTAAGTTTGGCACTTATATGTACAGGTTGCAGTTCACAAAATGATTCTAAAGGTAAGCAAGCAAACAAAGATAATTCTCTTATACTATTAAAAAATGATGAGAATAACTCAGGTGATATGACAGATGTATACATAAAGACAGAAGGTAAGGATGAAGAAAAAATAGCATCAGATGTACCTACATATACTAAAAAAGATTATATAAATGGAGAACAATCAATATTAATCCAAGATAAAGAAAATAATTTATATAAGTATAATCTAAAAAAAGAAAAGGAAAAAATAGTATCAGATTTATCTTCTGACGAAATTAATTCATATGAATTTATGCCTTCTTCAAACACTATAGCATATATATCATCAGAAAAATCCTTGTATGTAAAATACGATGGAAAAGATAAAGAAAAAATAGCCAATGATGTTGTATTGTATAGGATGTCTACAGATGGAAAATTCATATATTATATGAATACAGATGAAGAGTTATATCTATATAAAGAAGATGGAAATAAAGAAAAAATATCTACTGATATACAGAGTTTTGATATTATAAATAATAAAGGTGATGTAATATTTATAAATAATGATGATAATCTATATTTAAAAAGTACAGATAAAAATGATAAGGTCAAAATTAGTTCAGATGTATCAAATTTATGGGGGGTAAAATCTAATGATGAAGAAATTATGTATATAAGTGAGTATAATTATAAGGATTTGAAAGGTGAATTATATTTGTACAAAAATAATGCTAGTGAAAAAATAGCATCGGATGTTAGGTCTTATAAATATAGAGATAGTAAATTTTATTTTATAAATAGTGATGATGAATTATATGAGAAAGAAATAGGTAAAGAGGTGTCTAATAAAATAAAATCAGACATTAATTATGTAAGTTTTATTAAAGATGGAATTGTATTTACAAATTCTGATGGAGATGTATATATTAAGAAAAATAATAAAGAAGAAGAAAAAATAGGCAATGATATGAAAGAAAATTCTAATGTATCTATTATTAATGATGAAAAATTACTTTATATTAAATCAAGTGGTGAGTTATTTTTAGATAAAGACAGGATAGCAAGTGATGTTGTTGGCTATTCATTTAATTCAGAGAATATAGCATATTCCACTAAAAATAAGGAAATACATTTTTATAATTTAAAAACTAAGAAAGACAATATAGAAATAAACAATGTAGGAAAATATTCAGAGATTTATTTAGGAAATAAATTGATTTACTCTAAAAATTTAGAACCAAAAGACTTAAATGGTTTTTGGAAAGCTGATGAATATAATATATTTGAATTTGAAGAGCCAAATAAGATAAAACTTTATAGTAAAAGTGAAGAAGAAAGCAATTATACAGTTAAATATGAAGTAGAAAGTTCAGATAGTAATAGCATAGTATTAAAAGGAAAAGATACTTTATCAAAGGAAAAATTTACTATAACTAAGTTTAATAGTAATGAAATTTCATTACAAGCTAATAATGTAAGTGGTACACTTAATAAAATTTCCAAAGAAGACGCGGAGAAATTTATCAAGAGTATAAACAACAAGGAAAATAGTGAAAATACTGATAAAAAGAGTACTAAAAGTAATTCAGGTTCAAGTTCGAATTTGAAAAATAAAGAAGTAAGTTATGATGATGATGATGATTATATTATATATGATAGTGATTCTAGAGTATTAACTAAAGATGAACTTGAACTTTATAGTAAAGAGGAGTTAGCATATATAAGAAATGAAATATTTGCAAGATATGGATATGTATTTAAAGAAGAACCTTATAAAAGCTATTTTAGCAATAAGTCATGGTATCAGCCAGATTATAGTATAGGAGCGGATACAGATGTTTTAAATTCTGTAGAGAAACAAAATGTATCATTGATTAAGGAAATGGAAAACTAAGTTATAAGAAATTTTAAAATACATGTCTAAATGTAGTATAAGATAGTCTATAAACATTAAAATTGAAATGTGAATTAATTTTAAACATGAATTAATTATATATAAAATTATTAAATCTATAAGTTAGACTTAAGTATAATTTATAGATTTAATAATTATGAATCTAAAAGCTAATTTATAGGTTTACATAATATTATACAAATGTTTTGAACAAAATAAATTTATTATTAAGAAAATATAAATATAAGGATTAATACTTTGTTTCTATACTACTAATAAAACTCAACACGATTACGACCTTGTTCTTTTGCAATATATAAAGCTTTATCACAATAACTTATAAATTCATTTAAAGTTATTAATTCTTCAACTTTCTTTGTATGAACTCCGATGCTAACAGTCACACATTTTGAAGGAACGTCATCACGTTCAAAATTACAATACTCTATAATCTTACGTAAATATTCGGATTTAAGTTTAGCATTCGCCTCATCACAATTGAAAAGACATATAAAAAATTCTTCACCACCATAACGGATAGCATGTGAATTTTCAGAATTTGTAAAATCTAAAATTACTTTAGCAATATTCTGTAAACAGTAGTCACCCTTTTGATGTCCGTAAGTGTCATTAAACTGTTTAAAATAATCTATATCTATCATCATTCCTGTTATAGGTTCTTGCTTTGTATGGGTCTTTAATTTTTTTTGAAGAACATCTTCTAAATACCTACGATTATTCATTTTAGTTAGGTCATCAGTCATAACCTTAAGATTTAATAAATTGTTCATATGGGAGATTTCTTCATATTGTTGATGGATTAGCATTTTATCATAATAAGTAAATACACGACTTCTATATAACATTGTAGAAATAAAAATAGCAAGTGATGTTATAAAAAATGTGTTTACAATATTACTGAACTCATTACCTGATACAGTTTGAATTCCTGGTAAGAGTAGATTAAGAAATAAAAAACATCCTCCAAAAACTATTATTGATTGACCTAATTTTAATACTGAAAAAGCAGCAGCTGTTAACATTATATAACTGAATACACTCAAATCATTTCCGCCTAACTGGTCAAGCAAAGTAATTACACAACCCCATAAGCAGAAAAATGTTACATAAATCACCCACAAGTTTATATAATAAGTACAATGTTCCTTTTTTTTATTCCAAAGATAAGAAAAAACAAGCATAAAAATTAAAGAGATACAAAATAGTATTATATACATACAAAAATACCATTGACGTCTTGGGGTGGCAAAAGGACCACCATCTCTAGCTGATATTGATATCATCATAATTAGTTGAGATATTATTATTATGATACAAATAATTTTGCCTGTATGATAAAGATAATTGCAAAGTTCTCGTTCAACATTTTCTTTGTATTTTTTATCTAGAGGGAATCCAAAGAATTTTTTAAAATTTTCTAAGTTCATATAAGCCTCCATTAAAAATAAAACATAAAAATAAGTATTCCTCTTCTTTTCTTAGATACTCGGAATACTTTGTTTATAACTTAATTATAGCAAAATATGTTATATGTAACAATCTAAATTTGTAATAGATAGTATTTATTAGTTAAGATTAAATAAAATTTTGTATTAGTATTTTATTATAATTAAGATTAGTAAGTTATTTATTTTAGAATATTAGACAATTATAATGAAATACTAATACAAGACAAATAAAATAGATAAATATATCCAATTAAGGTATAATTAAGTTTTATTAGTTAGATTTATAATTAATATATTATATGAATTAGAGTTGCTATAAAACTGAAAGTGTTGAAATTACAATGATATAA